>JAHEFO010000001.1:10034-61443 GCA_024640135.1 Acidobacteriota bacterium | reverse complement strand
GGCGGCATGGGGAGCGCGCTCGAGAATCGTCTGCAGAACGTCGGTGGATGTGCTGGTGCCAGTCGGGTTGTTCGGATTTGCCAGACAGACGACCTTCGTCGCCGGAGTGATCGCCGCCAGGAGAGCCGCAGCCGGGAAGTCGAGGCCGGGACGACGGTAGTCGACCTCGCGGATCCGCGCACCGGCCAGTTCGCCGTAGAAGCGATACATCGCGTACGTGGGTCTGGGCAGCAGCATCTCGTCGCCGGGATTCACAAACGTATTCACCAGCAACTGGATGGCCTCGTCGGTGCCGTTCGTCAGGAGCATCTCGTCTGTGGCCACGCCGAAGAACGCGGCCAGTTCCTGTCGTGCGGCGCCGTACTCCGGATACACCGTGAGCGAGGCCTCGGTCGCGCGGCTATGAATGGCGGCCAGCACCGCCGGCGAGCAGCCGACCATGTTCTCGTTGAAATCGAGGCGCAGCTTGCCCTCACGCCCGTCGGTCGGCGGATGGTATTCGGCCATGCGGCGAACGGCGTCGCGCGGAACGGGTCTAGCAGGGCGTGACATCGGTCACCTCCCGCCGTATCTCCGCTGAACGCGCGTGGGCTTCCAGGCCCTCCACCCGGGCGAGTGTCGCAATCGTGGGAGTCAATCGCCCCAGCGCGTCGGACGACAGTTCCTGGACGGAGATGACCTTCACGAAGTCCGCGGCTGACAGCCCGCCTCGCAGGTGCGCCGCCCCTGAGGTGGGCAGCACATGGTTCGGACCTGTCGCATAGTCACCGGCAGCCTCGGGACTGCACGCTCCGAGGAACACACTGCCGGCGCTTTCGATGCGCCCGAGCCACTCGGGTTCGTGCAGCGCCAGGTGCTCCGGAGCGAGGCGGTTGGAGAACTCAATCGCCTGCTCGATGTCGTCACAGACGACGATGGCGCCGAAGCGGTCGATCGCCTGTCGTGCGACCTCTGCCGTCGGAAGTGAGACGAGCTGCCGTTCAATCTCCGAACGCACGGCGGCGGACAGCGCCTGCGATGTCGTCAGCAGGATCGCCGAGGCGTCGGTGTCGTGCTCGGCCTGTGCCAGCATGTCGGCGGCGATCCAGTTCGGGTTGCCGTCGTGCGCGATCACGACGATTTCAGTGGGGCCGGCAATGAAGTCGATTCCCACATCGCCGGCCACCAACTTCTTGGCGGCGGCAACGTAGATGTTGCCGGGGCCGACGATCCGCTGGACCCGGGGCACCGATGCGGTGCCGTACGCGAACGCCGCGATGGCCTGCGCGCCACCGAGGCGGAATACATCGGTGATGCCAAGCCGGTGCGCGATGGCAAGCGTCTCGGCATTTGGCCGGGGCGAGGCCACGCAGGTCCGGCGGACACCCGCTATCTGCGCCGGGATGACCGTCATCAGCATGGTGGAGGGCAGGGGGTAGCGGCCGGACGGAATGTACGCGCCCATCGACTCCAGCGGCCGGACGATCTGCCCGAGGCGGCGGCCGTCGGAAACCTCGACCATGGAATCGGACGGCAATTGCGTCCGCGCGTACTCCCGGACGTTGGCCGCTGCCACGTCGACGGCGTCCCAGAAGCTCGCCGGCAGGCCGTTCGCCGCCGTGGCGCATTCGGCTCGGCTCACCCTGAACGTCGTGCCGGAGAAATCGTCAAACCTGCGCGCGTAGTCCAGCAGGGCGGCGTCGCCGCGGAGGCGGACGTCCCTGATGATCGGCGCCACCACACGTTCGGCTTCGTCCAGCCGGGCGGCCCTGCGTTCGAGCAGTTGTCGTGAATCGCGATAGGGCAGGATGCGGATCATGGTTACATCACGATCTTGTTCAGGGGGTATTCAACGATGCCCTGGGCGCCGGCTTTCTTCAGTGCCGGGATGATTGTCCGGACGGTGGATTCGTCCAGGATCGTGTTGACCGCCAGCCAGTTGTCCTCCGACAGTTGCGAGATGGTCGGACGTTTCAAGGCCGGAAGGACGCGGAGGACGGCGGTCAGATTGTCGCTCTCCACGTTGAGCATCAGCCCGACTTTGCCGAGCGCGTTCATGGCGCCCTCGAGCAGCAGCGTCAGATCTTCCAGCTTGCGGCGCCTGGTGTCGTCTCTCCATGCGGCCTGATTGGCGATGAGTTGAGTATTGGACTCCAGCAGCGTCTGGACAATTCGCAGATTGTTGGCTCGCAGTGATGAACCGGTTTCGGTGACTTCGACGATGGCGTCGGCAAGCACGGGAGGCTTGACCTCGGTGGCGCCCCACGAGAACTCGACTCTGGCCTTGACGTTGTGTGTGTCCAGCAGTCGGCGGGTGAAGCCGACCAACTCCGTGGCAATAACCTTGCCCTCCAGGTCGGTGAGCGACTGGATAGGGGAATTCTCCGGGACCGCGAGGACCCAGCGGACCTTGCCGAAGCTCTGTTTGGAGTAGACCAGATCGGCCACCTTGTGGACGTCCGCGCCGGTTTCCATGATCCAGTCGAGCCCGGTCAGGCCGGCATCCAGCACGCCGTCTTCGACGTAGCGCGCCATCTCCTGTGCGCGGATGAGCATGCACTCGATCTCGGGGTCGTCGATGACTGGAAAATACGACCGCGAGTTCACCGCGATGTTGAATCCCGCGCGGCGGAACAGGTCAACGGTGGCGTCTTCGAGGCTGCCCTTGGGTATACCGAGTCTCAGGATCGCCATTTCACCGAACTCCGTAGACAGCGGCGGGTTCGTAGGCGCGCGGTTCGCTCTCCAGCCACTGGCCCTCAGACCATCGTCGAAAGAAGCAGCTCGCATAGCCTTCGTGGCACACGCCAGGGCCAATCGCGTCGACCTGCAGGAGAAGCGTGTCGCTGTCGCAATCAGTCGAGACATCCTTGATGGCCAGGCGATGACCCGACGTTTCGCCCTTCATCCAGATCTTGTTGCGGGAGCGGGAGTAGAACGTCGCGAAGCCCGTTTCGAGACTGAGGCGAAGCGATTCCTCGTTCATGAAGCCCACCATGAGCACGCGGCCGGTGGCCTGGTCCTGGATCACGGCAGGAACCAGGCCATCGAGTTTTGAGAAGTTCAGCGTCATACGAGTGTCAATCTCCAGAAAATGTGTGAACCAAAAAGAAAAAGCCCGCCGGGCGAATATCGCCGGGCGGGCAAAACATGGTCAGTCTGGTGCTTCTATGGAAGAGCGGCCCGGCGCGGCACAAAATGGCCGTGATGATGAAGGTGATGGTGCCGGGACAACCAGAACATGAGATCCAGACGATAGCAGACGACGGGCGAAGTCTGCAAATTGATGATCACCAAATCCGGCCGCGCGCCGCGACCGGTAGTGGAGCAAGGGCGCCATGATCGTCCGACAGCCACAGCCGATCCATCAGGTTGACGGCCGTGCAGGCGTGATTCGGGAGGACTCGAACCCGGTCGCCCGGCCGGAGGGTTGAAGATTCAGGAATCCGGCACACGCCGTGCTCCTCTGACACTCGTTCGATGACAATCGAGGCGTCGGGCCCGGCCGCGTCCGGTGAAGTGAACACCGCGCCGAACCCCGGAAACGCATTGAACCCCCGCGCCCCGTCAGAGGTCAAGGTCTTGCTCCCGCAGTCCAGGATGGCGCGGTCGGGCGCTGGTCGACTCACGACCGTCGCCTCCACGAAGAGCGCGCAGTTGGCGTAGGTCGCGGAGCCCAGCGCAACTTGTGTGCGATCGAGAAAGACGTAGTTGCCGGGGCGCATCTCAGTGATGCCGTGCTGGGCCGGCGCGAACGAGGCCGTAGGCGTGGAACCCACGCTGATTTCATCAACAGGCACGCCGGCCTCACGGAGGCGCCTGGCCAGTCCTGTCATGATCTCGGTCTCCTGAGCGACAATCGCCGCCAGGGCGTACGGTGATTCGGCGGTGTACGCGTGACCCGCATGGCTCAGGAGCCCTCGAAACGAAAGCCCAGGCATCGCCGCGATACGGGCGATTGTCTCCACGACATCTGCTGCTGCTGGATTCACGCCACAGCGATGGAATCCCACGTCCACTTTCACCAGGACGTTCAACACCTTTCCGGCTCGAGTCATCGCCCCAGCCCATTCTTCGGCCACCGCCGGATCGTCGACGATGATCGACAGCGTGACCTTGTCGAGCAGCGCAAGGACGCGGTCAGCGTTGGAAGGGTTAATCGGGTACGGCAGGCGGATGTCAGAGATGCCGGCCTCCGCAAAAACCTCAGCCTCGGCCAGTTTCGCGCAGCAAATCCCGACGGCCCCGGCCTCGAGCTGCATTCGGGCAATGACCGGGCTCTTGTGGGTCTTTGAGTGCGGGCGTAGCTGCACACCGGCATGTTGGGCCAGGGCCTGCATCCGCTGGATATTGGCGGCCAGACGGCTGGAGGAAACTATCGGATAGGGCGTTCGCGGTAAAACAGGCATGTGGTTCGGTAATTGTAGACACATGCCATGCAAAAAGACCCCTGACGTCTTTTTCGCCGTAGAATTTCGACTGGGGGTTTAGGCCAATGACGAAGTTTGCAGCACGAATGATTTCAAGTGGGGTCGTGATTGTGGCCATGGCTGGTGCCGTGTTGACCGCACAGACCGCGACGACGCAGAAGCCGTTTGAACCGAAGGTGGGTCAGTCCGGCAAGGACGTCGTGTGGGTCCCGACGCCACAGGCGACTGTCGACGCGATGCTTGACATGGCGAAACTGACAAAGAGCGACTTTCTGATCGATCTCGGGTCCGGCGATGGCATCACGGTGATTACTGCCGCGAAGCGCGGAGCCAGGGCGATGGGCATCGAATTCAATCCCGACATGGTCGCGCTGGCCCAGAAGAACGCGAAGGAAGCCGGGATGACTGAACGCGCCACGTTCACTCAGGGAGATTTCTTCAAGACGGATTTCTCGAAGGCCAACGTGCTCACGATGTTCCTGTTGCCCAGCTTGAACGAGCGCCTGCGTCCGCTCATCCTGGACATGAAGCCAGGCACACGCGTGGTCACCAACACCTTCCGGATGGGCTCGGGCGACGATGAGTGGAAGCCGACGGATGAAAAGCGCGTTGATCCGTGTGAGAGCAGTTGGTGCACCGCCATCCTCTACATCGTGCCGGCCAAAGTGGAGGGCACGTGGACGGTCGGCTCCGACACGATGACACTCACTCAGAAATTCCAGATGGTGAGTGGCACCTGGGGCAATGCCCCGATTACGGGCGAACTGACCGGCTACGACATTTCCTTGAGTGGGGGCGGCCGCCAATACACCGGCCGGGTGAGTGAAGACGGCAAGATGATGAAGGGCGAGAACTGGACGGCCACCAGGAAGTAGCGCGTACGCGCTGTGCTCCCGCGCGCAGGACTCAGGACTCAGGACCCAATAATCCCCAGCGTCTTCGTTGCCGAATAGCCTGGGAAGACCCCCGAGATGTCCTTCGCGCCCATGTGGCTGCGGAGCACCTCTGAGAAGACGTCGCGGAAGTCAGTGGTGATGGCCAGGTCGCGGCCTTGGTAACGCTGTTCGCGCTCGAGGCCAGGCCACGCGCCGTAGACCTTGCCGCCCTTCACGCTGCCGCCCAGGGCCAGCATGGCGTTGCCGTGACCGTGGTCCGTGCCGCGATTGCCGTTTTCCGACACCGTCCGGCCGAACTCCGACATCGTGAGGACCATGACGTCGGCCATGCCGTCGCCCATGTCCTGCGCGAACGCCGCGATGCCGTTGGCGAAGTCGTCAAGACGATTGGCGATCTGCGGTCCCTCGTTGGCGTGATGATCCCAGTTGCCCGTTTCGGCGAACGCCACTTCCAGGCCCATGTCGGCCTTGATGAGCTGGGCGATCTGCTTGAGCGCCTGTCCGTAGGGGCTGTTCGGATAGACGGCACCATTCCTGGGCGCGTACTGGGTCAAATCGATCGCCTGCAACTGCTTGACCGCGTCGAAGGCTTCCTTGCCGGTCGGCTTGAGCAGCTCATCGGCGGCGGCCGCGTACTGCGACTCGAATGACGACTGCATCATGTCGCCACGGTCCCCGGCGCGCAGGCCGAAACGGCCGAGTTGGTCGATGGCCAGCGCCGGTGACCGCCCCTGCAGGGCCCGCGGCAACTGCTGGGTGAGTGACACCGCTCGAAACGCGCTGGCCTCTTCATGCTCGCGCGCGTGGAGGTACCGGTTGAGCCAGCCGTCCCGCGTGCTCTTCCTGCCAGGCGTGCCGCTCTCCATGTAGTCCTGTGCGTCGAAGTGCGAACGGGTCGGGTCGTTCGAACCGGTGGCGTGGACGATCGCCAGTTCGCCGCGCTTGAAGAACGGCTCCAGCGACGCCATGCGCGGGTGGAGGCCGAAGAAGCCATCCAGGTCAACGGCGCCGCCCGGACCACCCGGCTGGGGAATAGCGATGGACGGCCGCGCCTGGTAGTAGGCCTTTTCGCCGAACGGGACAATCATGTTCAGCCCGTCCACGGCACCGCGCTGAAACACGGTAACCAGCACCTTGCGCCTGGCCTGGGACGCCCGCGCGGCCCTGGTGAAGAACGCCGGGGCAAATCCGAGGCTCACCAGAGCCAGACTGCCGTTCTTGAGGAAGATGCGCCTGTTCATCATGATTGCCTGTCTCTCTATCTGGTGGAGGGGACAGTCCCACTTCGTGGGCGGGACAGTCCCCTCATCTTCATCTTGGCCAACGGTTACCGCTCAACTGCGCCAACTGGTGTCAAATCGGGACAGTCCCCTCATCTTCATCTTGGCCAACGGTTACCGCTCAACTGCGCCAACTGGTGTCAAATCGGGACAGTCCCCTCATCTCTTTTGGAACTCTGGCGAACCGAGGGCCAGGGCGATCAACTGTTGCGGCGACTCGGCCTTGGCCATGGTCTCGCGCGTGGTCGTCGAAGCGTTGCCCAGAAGCAGCTTCTGGACGAGTGCATCCTGACTGGACTGGCTGGTATCAGGCGCCAGCTGCCGTACGTTGAGGCGCACGCCGCGCAACTGGCCCCGCGACAATTGCAGCGCGAAGTTCAGGCGATTGAGCAGCGCGCCCGTACTGACCCAGTCCTCGGCCGTGTCACCCCAGCCCGTGGGTGGCTGCGCACCATACAGTGGCATGCCCAATGCACGGAGAGCGGCGACCAACGGCTGGGGATTGTTCAGATTCGCCCCGGAGGCGCGCACGGCCGACACCACGAATTCCAGCGGGGTCTTGACTTTGGCTCGCCGCGCTTCCGCCGAGAAGAACTCCGGCGACGTGATCACGGCGCGGGTCACTTCTCGAAGATCACCCTTGGTATTCATGAAGACGTCGGCCACGCGCTCGACGAGCGCCGCGGGCGGTTCGTCGGCCACGAAATGCCTGACGAGCTTGGTCGCGATGAATTTCGCCGTGGCCGGATGTGTCGCCAGCAGGTCCAGGACACGCTCGCCGTCCATCTTGCCGCCGGCGTCAATTGTCTGGCCCAGAACCACCTTCGGGTCGTTGTCGTGCATCGCGGCGTTGAACTGGAAGCTGCCGCCGTCTCTGGGCCGATCGATGGTCCAGCCCGTGAACGCCCGTGCGACGGCCACCACGTCGTCCTGCGTGTAGCCGGCATCAACACCCAGCGTATGCAGTTCCATCAACTCGCGCCCGTAGTTCTCGTTGAGGCCACGATTGCGCGCCTGCTGGATTCGCTGGGCCTGCTGCTGAGCCTGCTGCGAGTTGGGCGGGACGGCCTGACCACGTCCGCGTCCACGGGCCCGCGCGCGGGCCTGCGCCTGCTGCATCCGTGCCAGCTGCTGGTCGGCCTGCTTCTGCGCGGCTTTCGGATCCACGCTCTGGAAGTTGTCGAGGTAGAAGAGCATCGCCGGGCTTTCGGCAACGGCGCCAAGCATGTCCCTGAAATTGCCCAGCACATTCGGCCGGATGACGTCGCGCTCGTACTCCGTCAAATACACGCGCACCTGACCCTTGCCGGAGAAGACGTTGAAGTGGTTGAACCAGAAATCAACCAGCACTTCTTCGAGCTGTCGCTCCGACATGACCGCGCGCACCAGCCGCGCCTGCATCAGATCCTGGAGGATCTGCTGCTCCTTCCGCCGCGCGGCCTGCAACTCAGGCGACTGCTGTGGTCGCTGGGGCGGCGCGCCCGCCATCGCGGGGTCGCCCGCCATGGTCTGGCCCCCGGCCATGGTCTGGCCTCCCGCCATAGTCTGGCCCGCGGCGCCTGCCGCAGCCGCCGGCCGGTCCGGTCGATTGGCCTGCGCCTGTTGCGCCTGACGCCGCAGCGCGTCGGCCGGACCGTAGTAGTCCCGCGCGATCTCGGCGGTCGACAGGGTAATCGTGGGATACGCGTCCAAGCGCGCCTCCAGGGCCGGGTCCTGGATCCGGTCGGGATGCAATTGCTGCTCGATGTATGCCGCCACCGACATCTTCTGCACCCGGGCGATGTCGCCCGGCGCCGGGCCGTAACCCAGCCGGTTCAGCACATGTGCCGCGGTGGCCGCATCGGCCGTCTCAGGCACGCCACTCGGCGCGTTCTGCGCGTCAACTCCGGGAGCGCCGAGGACGATGGCCACGATCGCCACAGCGGCAACCGCGCGTCCGAAGACTCGGGGACAATTTGTCATATAACCTCTTGGACCGACAGAATCCCCAGATGGTAAAAGAAATCGTCGATTCCAGCCAACTGGACCAGATCCTTGACGACACCTATCCCCTCTGGGGAGAAGGCCTCTCGCGGCACGCCTACGGGCTGTGGCATCGGGCGCAGGGACTGAGTCCGTGGGGGCAACAGCGCGTGGCCAGGGTCGGCTTGGTTGATGGCGGCGAGGTTCTGGTGTCGGCCAGGCGGTATCTGTTCGACGCCCAGACCGACGGCCGCTCGATGAAAGTTCTTGGGATCGGTGCGGTGTTCGCGCCGGAACGTCACCGCGGACAGAATCTGGCTTCTGCTCTCATCGAGGCCATGATCAACGACGGCCGTGATCGCGGATGCGAGGCGGCGCTGTTGTTTTCAACGATTGGCCCGGACTTCTACGCCCGGATGGGATTCAAAGCCGTCCAACGTTCGCTGGCAACCCTGGATGTGCCTGTCAATCACCGCGGGGCTCCCGCCGTTCTGATGCGCGCGGCCGAACCGCACGACCTGCCGGAGTTGGCCGGGATATCGATGCTGTACGCCGACGGTTCGGATTTCGCGCTCAACCGCTCAGCGGCGCTCATCGAATTCGGAGTCATGCGACGGCGGACGCTTGCCGGGCTGGGCCCCCTGGGTCTTCGCTCACTGGAGTTCTTTGTCACCGAGGAAGGGCACCGCGCCGTGGCCTACGTCGTCATTTCACACGGTCCCGGCGGCACCGTCGTGGAGGAGTGCGGCGACCGCGATCCCACGTGTGCCCGCGTGGGCGCGATGCTTGAGGTGCTGGCCGCTCGCGAGCCGTCGCACACGGATCGGACGTTGCGGACGTCCTGGCCTTCCGCGATTCATCCGCCGCAGATCCGGGTTCTCAAGACCGAACCCGCGCCGGAGTTGATGATGGTCCGGGCCATCGACGGACCGACTCCGGACTACGCGCGCCCGGTCTACTGGCCGACGGACGTGTTCTAGTGGTGAGAATCAGCCCGTCGCTTCGGAACACCCGGCGGCGGCATGATGGGCGGCGCCTTCGAGTCATCGTGCGTCAGACGCATCATGAGCGTCCGCACGCTGCCTCCAGTGACCATTCCGAACAAATACGCCGCGACCACTACCAGGGCCACAGGCATGGTGGCGCTCCATGCAAACAGCGATACGGTGACTGATGTCAGATTCTGAAACGCGAAGATGACAATGATGCCGAGCAGTACGATTACGATCGCTTTGTAGATCACTCTCATACGGCCTCCTACTCGTATTGTGGTCCATCGGCGGGCCGCGTCGAAGCCGATCCAGCCGGATCGGCCGTAACGCACGCCGCGGTGTCAGCGGCGGCGCTTGAGCGCCCGGGCAATCGTTCGCGCCGCGTTCAGGCCCGATTGGCCCGTGAGCCCGCCGCCTGGATGGGTGCCGGCGCTGGCGAAGAACAGATTCTCGATCGGTGACCGGTACTGTGCTGCGCCCATGAGGGGCCGGCTGACCCACCATTGGTCGAGCGTTTCTTCACCGTGGAAGATGTGCCCTCCAGCGAACCCCCACTTCGTCTCGAGATCCTCCGGTGTGATGACCTCGCGCTCGATCACCAGCGAGCCGATGCCTGGCGCGTAGGGCTCCATGGTGTCGATGACGGACTTGTACAGGGCCTCACTCATGTCTGCCCACGTGCTTTCGCGCAAGGCCCTCGGGGCGTAGTGGACGTATGCCGACAACACGTGCTGACCTTCAGGCGCCAGCGACGGATCATTCACCGTCGGGATTGACACCTCGAGCCACGGGTGTGGTGACAGTTGCCCGTACTTGGCGGCGTCAAACGCGCGCTCGATGTAGTCGATGCCAGGCGCGATCAGCACCCGGCCCTTCAGGGGTACGTCATCGCCCTGCAGCGCGGTGAAGGACGGTTTCGACGACAGGGAGAGATTGAGTTTGGCGGTGACACCGCGACCTCTCATCTGGCGCATGCGCTGCCGGAACGTGGGGCCCAGGTCCCCGGGATCAATCAGGTCGAGGCACAGGTGCCGCGGATCGATCGCGCCGACTACCGCATGGGCACCGATTTCCTCACCGGTGTCGAGCGCCACGCCGGTGGCAACGCCCCGGCGGGTCAGCACGCGCACCACTCGGGCTTCGGTGCGGATTTGAGCGCCGGCGGACTCGGCCAGTGTACCGATGGCCTGTGCGAGTGCGCCCGGCCCGCCGACGATCGTTACGCCGCCGCCGACCGGCATGGGATCTTCCGCCATCCGTTGCATCAGCAGTGCGCCGGTACCGGCCGACCAGGGACCCACGAGGTGCCCAAAGACTCCGCGAGCGGCCACGGCCGCCTGCAGCAGGTCGTGCTCGAACCACTCAGCCGCCAGGTCGGCCACGGCGATAGGGGCGTATCGCGCGAGCCGGGCCAAATCGGCGCGGCCCAGGGATCGCGCCTTTCGGCCCAGGCCGAACAAGCGCCAGAGTTCCCTGGAGGACGGCGTATCGATTGACGGCGGCGCGTGCCGGTTCACGTTCACCATGATCGCGGCGAGGCGCTGCAAGGTGACGGCAAACGACTGCCACACGCCGGCATCACGGGGCGAGAGTCTGTCGATTGACGCGGCGGTCAACACGTCATCGCGATGGAATGTGATGAACTCGTCGCGCTGGCCGAAGGTTGTCAGGACGGGGTCGGGCGCCAGAAACCTCAGATGCGCTCGCGCGAAGGTCGAGTTCCCGGCGCGAAGGTTGCGCATCACATCAGCACTGAGCGGCCCGATCGAATGACTGAGCGTCGGCGCCTTGAAGCCTTTGGCAGACGGCGTGGTGATCGCCGCGCCGCCAACCCTGTCGTGCCGATCGAGCACCAGGACCGAGAACTTCTGTCGAGCCAGCATGGTGGCTGCCACCAGGCCGTTGATCCCGCCCCCGATAATGACGACGTCCGTCATCGGTTCATCGCCTTCATCGCACCGTTGCGGCCCGGCGCGCCCATGATGCCGCCACCGGGATGTGTGGCGGACCCGCACATGTAGAGCCCCGTTATCGGCGTGCGGTAGTCGGCCCAGCCAGGTGCGGGCCGAAGGAAGAACAACTGTTCCAGCGTCAATTCGCCCTGGAAGATATTGCCTTCAGACAGTCCGAACGTCCGCTCGAAATCGAGCGGCGTCAGGACTTGTCGATGCAGGATCAAGTCCTTCAGGTTCGGCGCGTACTCGGCAATCGTGTCTACGACCGTGTCGCCGAACGCTTCCCGGTGTTGATCCCAGGCCGGGGCATCCGTGGCTGAGGACCCGCCGTCGGAGGGTTCGCGCAAGTCGTACGGCGCATACTGCACAAAACACGACATGACGTGTTTGCCTGGTGGAGCCAGCGAGGGATCCGTGAGACTGGGAATCACGATATCGATATACGGCCGGCGGGAATACTGTCCGTACTTTGCCTGATCGTACGCGCGTTCCATGTAATCCACGCTCGGTGAGATGGAGATGGCCCCGCGCAGATGCGGACCTGAACCCTTGAGCGCCGTGAAGTCCGGCAGGCCGTCCAGCGCAAGATTGACCTTGCCTGACGACCCGCGGAACTTGTACCGGCGGATGTCTTCGACAAAATCGCCCGGCAGGTGTTCCTCGCCCACCATCCTCATGAACGTCAGACGTGGATCCACGCTCGACAGCACCGTGTTGGTCAGCACGTAGTCGCCGTCCTCGAGCACGACGCCGGTGGCCCGGCCGTTGTTGATCATCACCTTGCTGACCGGGGCCTCCAGTCGAATCTCCGCGCCAGCCGCGCGCGCCGCCGACGCGATTGACTCCGACACCATGCCCGTGCCGCCACGTGAGAGGCCCCACGAACGGAACGCGCCGTCGATCTCACCCATGTAGTGGTGCAGGAGCACGTAGGCCGTTCCCGGTGACCGGACACCCAGAAACGTTCCGATGATGCCGGAGGCCGCCATCGTGGCTTTGAGGACGTCGGTCTCGAACCACTGATCGAGGAAGTCCGACGCGCTCATGGTCAGCAACTGCAACTGGTCGTGGCGACTGGCCTCCGGCAGCGCGCGGAAACGCGCCAGGATGTCCAGAAGCGGCCGCACGTCACGAATCTTCATCGAAAACGGATCGGGCGGAGTCATGCCCAGAATCGGCTTCGCGAACCGGCTCATCTCGACCATCGCGCGTCCGTACTCGTCGTAGGCTTCGGCGTCCAATCGCGAATGTCGAGAGATGTCCCGAAAGGACTGCGCATGGTCGTTCGTCCGCCAGAGATAGTCCCCGCTCGGCATGGGCGTGAACGTGCCATCGAGCGGGAGCAGCTCCAGGCCGTGTCTGGCCAACTCCAGCTCTCGGATGATCTCCGGCCGGAGCAACGAGACGACGTACGAGCAGACGGAGTACTTGAAGCCCGGGTAGACCTCTTCGGTGACGGCCGCGCCGCCGACGAGGTGCCGCCGTTCGAGCACCAGGACCTTGCGTCCTGCGCGGGCGAGATAGGCGGCGGCCGTCAGGCCATTGTGTCCGGCGCCGATGACGACGGCGTCGTAGTGCTGCGGCATCGAGTCACATTGTACGCAGGTCTTCGGGTTTTTGGGTCCCGAAGCCCCAAAGGGCGGCTTCGGTCTACTATTCTCCTATGCCCGTCGGCACACCGTTCCACAATCGCACGTTTCCGCTCTGCCGGAGTCTCAACTATCGCGATTGGGCTGGATACTACGCCGCCAGCACCTACGAGTCGCACCATACTCACGAATACAACGCCATCCGCAATGGGTCTGCGGTCATCGATATCTCGCCGCTGTTCAAGTACCTGGTGACTGGATCCGGCGCGATCGAGTTCGTCGACCGCGTGATTACCCGGGACGCACACCGCCTGCAGCCCGGACAGGTCATCTACACGCCCTGGTGCGATGAACATGGGCAGGTGCTCGACGATGGCACGGTGACGCGCCTGGGTGAGCAGACGTTCCGATGGACGGCGGCCGAACCCAACCTGCGCTGGCTCCAGCAGCAGGCGGAGGGGCTCGATGTCCTGATCGAGGACGTGTCCGAACAAGTTGCGGCGCTGGCCGTGCAGGGACCGACATCGGCCGGGCTCCTGCAATCGGTGGCTCGCGCCGACCTCCGGGACTTGAAGTACTTCGGGATGATCAGCACCACCATCGCGGGCGCAGACGTTGACATTTCGCGCACCGGCTACACAGGAGACCTCGGCTACGAGCTGTGGATGGACCGCGCCGACGCCACGCAGGTGTGGGATGCCATCGCGTCAGCCGGATCTGGGTACGCGCTGCAGCCTGCCGGCATGCTGGCCTTGGATGTCGCGCGCATCGAGGCAGGGCTGCTGCTCATCGACGTGGATTTCTTCAGCGCGCGCAAGGCCTTGACGGCCTCGCAACTGTATTCGCCGTTTGAACTGGGTCTCGGCCGGCTGGTGAACTTCAACAAGGAGCGGTTTATCGGTCGCGACGCGTTGGTCGCCGAATACGCCCGGGCGCCCAGGCGCCGCATTGTCGGTGTGACGCTCGATTGGCCCTCGGTCGAGCGCCTCTACGACGCCGTCGGACTCCCGCCCGTCGCCGAGGCCACCGCCTCCCGTGAGGCCGTGCCGGTGTACGCCAACGGCAAAGCCGTCGGCCGCATGACATCGTCCACCTGGTCGCCGGTGCTCAAGCAGATGATCGGCTTGGCGACGCTCAATGCCCCGCACATGGCCGTCGGCACACGGGTTGAAGTGGAACATACGGTGGAGGCCGTGCGGCACCGAGTCCTCGCCACGGTGACGGTCACGCCGTTCTTCAGTCCGTCAAGGAAGACCGGACCGGTAGGAACGTAGGTGCGGGCTCCCGTGACACCGCCTGGATGGACTCACAGGTGGGTGTTCGCAGTGCTGGTCGCCACGGCACTCTGTTCCGTGCTGGCCACGCGTGTGTTCGTGTCGTTCGAGAGTCGACGCGTCAAGATCGTCAAGACGCCAATCGCCGCCGTGGAAGGTCGTGTTCAAGTCGCGACCCTCCAGGATCCTCGCGCTGCCGGACTTTCCGCCCCGGTTGCTGTGATTGCCATCATTCGCAATCCGGGCGGAGCGCCAGAGTCCTTGTCGATCCTCGCAGACGGCAGGCCTGTCTGCGATGTCCACATTCCGTCCGGCGACGTCAAACGCGTGGATTGTGTGGCCGCGGACGGGTGGGTGCCGCGTGCGGATCACATTGTCGAGCTGGTGGGCCAGTCCAGCGGGTGGACTCTTGAGTTTCTGGAGCTGGCCACGCACCACGGTTCGACCACGCATGCGCTGCCGTTCCTGATTCTCCCGAACGTCGAGGCTCGATACGAGCAACCCGGCCCTGCCGTGATGGCCGCCGCGTGGCTGTTGATTTGTGTCCTGCTCCTCGTGCCTGCCGCGACGGACTGGCATCCTGCCGGTGTGCGGATCCACCGCGTCGTGTCTGTCGGCGTCGCAGGTCTCATGGCCTCAATGGTGGTTTCGCCCTGGTGGTCGCCATACCTGGTGGTGATGCCCCTCAGTACGTTCATCAAGGCCACACTCGTCTTGCTGGCTTCACGAGTGTGGCGCCTCAGTGTGCCGGTGGGTCACGGAGTGCGATGGGCATTTCGGAACCGCCCGAGCTGGCAGCCGATGGCATCGGCCGTCGCGGTATCAGTCATCGTCGCCGTGGTCTACGGTGCGGTGGCGCGACACGCCGCACGTGAGTTCGAGGGCAACTACAGCGGCCTGCTTCGAGTGTCTGAGAGCGGCTTCGACCGTTCGCCCCTGTTCACCGGGCGGGAGGAGGTTCGGGACAGTCTGGTCCTTCAGCCGAACGAGGGGTACGACGCACAGTTCTACTACTTCGCGGCGTTCGACCCGCTGATGCGGCGGTTCCGGTCCTCTCCGGAGCAGTACCGCGCCGTGGCTGACGCGCCGCCGTATCGTTTCGGGCGGATCGGCTTTCCCTGGCTGGTCCGTTCCGTAGCAGGCGGCCGGTGGGACCGCTATCCGGCGGTGATGGTCGGTCTGGTGTTGGTCGGGGTGGCACTGTCGGCGTTTGTCCTGGCCAGGCTCGGCCAGGAGGCGGGGGGCACGGCCCTGTGGGGGCTCATGGTGCTGGGTGTTCCAGGCTTCTGGCAGTCCGTCAGGCTGGCGCTGCCAGAACCGCTGGCGGCAGCGTTCCTGCTGATCGGGTACTGGTGCGTTCGCAAACAGCGGATTCCGCTGGCCATTGCCGCGTTCGCGATCTCCCTGCTGATCCGTGAAACCGGTTTGGTGTTTCTGGTCGCCCTTGTGGCGTTCGGCGCCGGCGCCGGCGAGGGCAGACGCGGGCGGATCTGGCTTCTGAGCGCGGCCCTGCCGCTGGCAGTCTGGCGCGTCTATGTGGCCTCTGGCCTCTGGCCCGACTGGGGGTGGGCAGGGTTCTTCTACCCTTCCCACAACCTGGGAATCCCATTCCAGGGATTCGTCGGCCTCTGGTTTGCGCTGATGCGGGGCGACTATCACCCGGCTGTGGCGGAACTGGCGCGGGCTGCCATCTGGTTTCCGATCCTGATCATCGCGGTGAGTGCGCTGTCGGTCGGCCTCATGCGCGTGACAAGCCGGTTCATCGGGGCGGCATTCGTGATGTACGCCCTGATGGCCCTGTCCTTCACTCACCCGAATGTGTGGGGACACGTGGGCAACGGGCAGCGCGTGTCGTACGAGATGTTCCTGATGCTGGCGCTGGCGTCTCTTGGCGCGAGACAGTATTCGCGACCCCGGCGGGCTGCCGTCGCGCTCTGCTGGGGTGGAGCGGCGCTCTTCATCCTGTACGGTGCCCACGATGCCCTCTCCATACGGGAGGCGCTGATGCCGTGGAATTGATCCCCGGCGGCCAGCATCATGCATGGTTCATGCGCGTCGCATGATACAACTGCCCGAACCATCATGAATCCCTCCACCAGCCAGTTGCGGCGCGAACTCGGAAAATGGGACCTCACGGCGATCGGCGTGAATCAGGTCATTGGCAGTGCGGTGTTCCTGATGCCCGCGTTGCTGGTCTCGCAGATCGGCGCCTGGAGTGCCATCGCGGTCGCGCTTGTCGGCGTGCTGGCCCTGCTCATCGCGCTCAATTTTGCCGAGGCCGGCAGCCGCTTTGACGGCACCGGCGGCGCCTACCTCTACACCCGGGCCGCGTTCGGCCGGTTCGTCAGCTTTGAAGTGGGATGGATGTTGTGGGTCACCCGCGTGACCAGTTGGGCGTCCGTGGTCAACGGCTTGACCGATGCGCTCGGGTACTACTGGCCGGAATTGCGAGCCGGCCAGCCCGGCATGGCGCGTGAGATGGTCATCAGCGCCGTCGTGATCGCGATCATGAGCATCAACGTGATCGGCATCAAACAGAGCGCCTGGGTCGTGAATGCGCTGACCATCGGCAAACTTACGCCGTTGGCGATCTTTGTCCTTCTGGGGCTGCCGTACGTCACGTTCGACGCGCTGCGTCCGGACGTCGCGCTGACCTGGGCTCAGATTTCCACGTCGTCTCTCTACTTGATCTTCGCGTATGGCGGGTACGAGGTCATCAGTGTGCCCGCCGGCGAAGCGCGCGATCCCAAACGCGCCGTGCCCTTCGCGATGGTCGCCACGATCATTGTCGTGGCCGTCGTCATGACGTTGGTGCAGGTCGTGGCGATGGGAACGTTGCCGAACCTGGCGGCTTCGCGGACGCCGCTGGCGGATGCGTCGCTGCTGTTCATCGGAGCCTGGGGCGCGTTCCTGATGACGACGGGCGGCGCAGTGTCGATGACTGGAAACAACGTCGGACAGGCGCTGTCCGGGTCTCGGAATCTCTATGCACTGGCAGAGCAGGGCGACCTGCCGTCGTTCTTCGGTTGGGTGCATCCGACGTTCAAGACGCCCGCCGCGGCGATTGTCGTCACGTCAGTCGTGGCCCTGGGGCTGGCGCTCTCAGGCAGTTTCGCGACACTGGCGGCGAGTAGCGCCGTCAGTCGTCTGATCGTGTATGCCGGCACCTGTGCGTCTGTCCTGGCATTGCGGCGGCAGGGCCCCGCGTCGTTTACGATTCCCGGTGGTCCCGTGGTGCCCGTGCTGGCGCTGGCCATCTCGGTGGCCATCATGTACGGAGCCACGCCTCTCCAGCGGGATGTGGGCCTGATTGCTCTGGTCGTGGGGGCGGGACTTTACCTGACGGCGAGATGGAGAACACGATGAAGCTGGCGATGTTGGTCCTTGTGACGATTGGTGCGATGGTGATTCCTGCGATGGCAGAGGCGCAGATGGTGATTGTCATGCGGCACGCCGAGCGCGCCGACGACGGCGCGTCCCCTGGCACGTCGATGACGGCCAGCCCCGACCCCGAGTTGTCCGAGGCCGGGAAGGCGCGCGCCCAGAAGTTGGCCGCGATGCTGGGCGACGCCGGCGTGACGGCCATCTACACCAGCGAGTATCGACGGACGAAGGACACGGCTGCGCCGCTCGCCGCCAGGACCGGCGTCAGCGCGGAGGTCGTGCTCGCCCGGGACGCCGCAGGACTGGTCGCCAGGATCAAGTCACACACGTCCGGCGCGGTGGTTGTCGTGGGGCATTCCAACACCGTGCCGGCGATCATCAAGGCCCTGGGCGGGGCTACGGTGACCATGGCTGACGACGAGTACGACAGTCTGTATTTCGTAGCCGCCAACGGCACGACGACCAGGGTTCGGTTCAACCCGTGACGCGGAGGCCGACCGTCCGCGGCGGCGCCGCTCCCGCCGGCGCCTGTGTGTGGATTGGTGTCGGCATCCTGCTTTCAGCCAGTGTGTTCGCGCAGCGGTCGAGTGCGCCCTCGCCTCCCGTCCTCGCCCGGATGTGGGACGCCGAGCACGTTTCGTCGCCAGTCTCGCCGCTCGTCGATCATGCCGAGGTGAAGTCGCGAGTGCAGGCCATCGCTTCAGCCGGGGCCGATGTGCTGCGCGTCCGAGAGGTCGGACGGTCGCTCGAGGGCCGGGAGGTGTGGGACGTCACGTTTGGCACCGGCCCCTTCGTGGTCCTGATGTGGTCGCAAATGCACGGCGACGAGCCGACCGCGACGTCCGCGCTCTTCGACCTCTACGAATACATCAGGAGGCACGAAGCGGAGCCGGCGGTGCGGCAGTTGTTGTCCGCGCTGACCGTTCACACGGTGCCGATGCTGAATCCTGATGGCGCTGAGCGGTTTCAGCGCCGCAACGTGCAGGGCATCGACGTCAATCGCGATGCGTTGTTGCTGCAGACGCCAGAGGGACGTCTGTTGAAGGAGCTCCGGGACTCGCTGGAGCCGGCCATCGGCTTCAACCTGCACAATCAGAGCTGGCGCACGACGGTTGGAAAGCCGCCGAAGGGCGCGGCGATCTCGCTGTTGTCGGTGGCGCAGGACGAGGCGCGGTCCATGACGGAGGGGCGACTGCTGACCCGGCGCCTCGGCGCGGTGGTGCGTGATGCGCTGGAGCCGTTCGCCCTGCACCGAATCGGCCGGTATGACGACAGCTTTGAGGTGCGCGCTTTCGGCGACAATCTCACGCTGTGGGGAACACCGGTCCTGCTCATCGAGACCGGGCCATGGCCCGAGGCGGAGCCCGATCCGATGTTGATTCGCCTCAACTACACCGCCCTGATCCACGCGTTGCACGCGCTGGCGGACGGGACGGTGCACCAGGCTGATCCGGATCGATACGACTCACTGCCCGAGAACGAGACCGGCGGGTTCTACACCGTCATTCGAAACGTCACGATAGTGAGCGGCACCGGAATTCCACCGTTCACAGGTGATGTCGGGCTGGTCGCGAACCGCCGGGTGCGTGTGACGGACGACCGACGAGCGGTAGTGATCCTGCACACGGTGGAAGACATCGGCGATTTGCGCACCGCGGGCGGACTGTTCGAAGTGGATGGCACCGGAAAAGTGTTGGCGCCGCTGCAGGAAGGCGCGGAAGTGGGGAGCGAACTGTCACTACCGGAGGGCGCCGTGGATGCACCGATTGGCATCGGCGCCCCGGCGGAACTCATGCTGCTGTCGCCGCTGCCCGGTGGCCGTTACCGGGTCGAACGCATTTTTCGGGGTGCAACGTAGACGTCTTGTTGGGGAGTGGTGGATGAAGATTGCGATTCTCGGGGCAGGGGCTGTGGGAGGGTACTACGGAGCCCTGTTGGCCAGGGCGGGGGCGGACGTCAGCTTCGTGGCGAGGGGCGCGCATCGCGACGCGATTCGCGCCAACGGACTCCGCATTGTCGGCGTCCAAGGCGATTTCACCGTCAACGTCCCTGCCGAGGACGACCCGTCGCGCATTGGTCCCGTCGATGTCGTCATCATCGCGGTCAAGACCTACGACAACGGTTCCGCACTTCCCATGGCACGCGGGCTGATGCACAAGGGCACGACTGTACTCACGTTGCAGAACGGGGTGGACAGCGCCGAAGACCTGGCGCGGGTGGTTGGGAAGGCCGCGGTCATCGCCGGGCCGACCTATATCGCCACCGCAATTGATGGTCCTGGCGTCATTCGCCAGACCGGCTCACACCGGCGCATTGTGTTCGGCGAGGTGTTCGATCCTCCGGCCGATGTCACGCCGAGAGTCCGGGCGCTGGCCGACCTCATGATTGCGGCTGACATTCAGGCCGAGCCGGTGGCCGACGCGCGCGTGCCGCTGTGGGAAAAGTTCGTCTACCTGGCGCCGTTTGCCGCCTTCACTGGCGCGGCCCGGCTGCCCATTGGCCCGCTGTGGAGCACCGAGGAAAGCCGGTCGGCATTCCTGGACGCGGTACGGGAGGTTGAACGCGTCGCGCGCGCGACAGGCATCAACGTCGCAGCCGACATCCTCGACACGGTGGCAGCCTACACCGGCGGTATTCCTCCATCGACGAGGTCATCTCTGCTCATCGATCTGTCAGTCGGCAAGCGCATCGAAGTCGAGTCGCTGCCCGGTTCGGTCGTTCGACGTGGCCGGGCCGTGGGAGTAGAGACCCCGATGATGCGAGCGCTCTACGCTGTGCTGAGGCCCCATTTGACGTGAAGCCAGGGCTGGTCGCTGGCCCACAGGTCTTCGCGTCACATACAATCAAGGCCGCCCATGGACGTCATTTTCATTTTCCTGTCTGGCATCGGAGCCGGCAGTCTGGGCGCACTCCTGGGGCTGGGCGGGGGCATCTTTCTGGTGCCCATCCTGAATATCGCGTTGGGATTGCCGCTCGCGCAGGCTGCCGCGATCAGCCTCGTCACGGTGATCGCCACCTCGAACTTCGTCTCATTGGCCTCTGCCGGTCGCAAGTCCTCGAATGTGCGCCTCGCCATGGTGTTGCAGGTGGTGTCGGCAGTGGGGGCGATTGCCGGGACCTATATCCTCGACGTCATCTCCGCGAGAACCCGCGAACAGATCTTCGGCGGAATCGCCGTCCTGGTGGCCGCGGTGATGCTCTCGAGGCTGAACTATCGCAACGTGCTGCATGGGTCCGTTGAGGATGTCGGCGTCCTTGGCGGCTGGGTTGAGGATCCCGACACCGGTGGGCTCGTGGCCTACCGTCTCAAGCGCTTCCCGTTGGCACTCGGCGTCGCTGGCGGGGCCGGGATCATCTCCACGCTTGCCGGGATAGGCGGTGGCGTCCTTGTGGTGCCGGCGCTCAACTCCTGGTGTGGCGTGCCGATGCGCGTGGCTGCCGCGACCAGCGCGGTCATTCTCGGCGTGACCGCGATTCCCGGCGTGGTCGACAACTTCGCAGACGGCCACCTGACAAGGCCGATCCTGGCCGCTGCCGCCGTGCTCGGCGTCCTTGCCGGGTCGCGGACCGGATTCTGGATCGGTGCCAGGGTCAAAGTCCGGTCACTGAAAATCCTGATGGCGGTGATCCTCACCATCGTCGCCGTTGAGTACTTGTGGTTGCGATGACGACCCAGAAAGCCCCGTTGACCGCGCTGGGGCGCGCCATGAGAATGGCGCTGATGGCGACCTCCGCCACCCTTGCCCTGGGCCTCGTTCTGTCGCTGCTTGTCTCGGGACCGGCCGCACCCGTGGCCGAGGCGCTGGTGTGGCTGGGACTGGCCATGCTGGTGGCGATTCCAGTGCTCAACGTGGTGGACGTGTTGATCGTCGAATGGCAAATGCAGGAACGGTCCTTCGCCGCTGCCGCGGCCATCGTCCTCATGCTACTGGCGTACTCGGTCGTCAGCAAACTCAGCCGCTGAGGAGCTCGCATCCCGGCGGGACACCCGCGTGAACGGCATGTCGCGCATCCGCGAGACGCCGATATGCAGCGTCGTGACCCGGCCCGCCGCGTCACGCGTGAACCACATGATCCGGCCGTCGCCGTCTCCAATCGTGAAGTGATCCTGATACAGCGGACGCAGTGCAATTCGCGTGGCGGGCCGCTGGACGAAGAACGCCTGCCCATCCTCGACGAGAATCGTGAACGTCGCGTCGGCCTCGTCACTGTGCCAGTCGCCCGCAACCTCGGCAAGATCGGCGGACGTCGGCGTCCATGGGCCCTCGGCGATGTAGCGGTCACCGTCCGGGGCCACCGTTGCCGTTCCCGGCCCGCCGCGGGTTCCCGGCTCGAATCGCCAGCGTCCGGGGCCCTGGCCAGCCTGAAACGAGCCGTCACGCAGCGGGCGCAGGACGGCGCCTCCCGACAGCCGAAGCATGCCGTTTTCAAACACCGTGCGCGCCGGCAGGTGGGTCTTCTCGTGACGCCACAGCGACGCGTGCGACCGCAGTGCGTCTTCGCCTATCGCTATCGTCTCCACCGGTGTCGCGGGCGTGGCAGGGAACGGCCCGGCGACCGCGTCGACCAGTTCGTGCGCCAGTGCGGCTGGCCCACTCGACGATCCATTGCACAGCACCGCAACCGAGAGCTTCAGGTCCGGATATCGCGCGAGGTACGTCTGGTAGCCGGCCGTCGAGCCGCCGTGCGCCACTTGGCGCTGTCCCTTGTACTGGTTGACGGTCAAGCCAAGCGCATAGGTAATCGGCCGGCCGTCGTTGAGGACGCCTGTGGTCTCCAGTTCATCGACCAGTCGTCCGCCGAGGGATCGGGAGTCGAGCATCGCGTTCCACGTCAGCCAGTCGCCGACGGTCGTGAGCATACCGCCGTTGCCGTAGACGTTCATGAACGGCATGGCGAGCCTCCAGGGGCCCGTGCCCTGTCCGGCATACGCCTGCGCCCGGTTGGGGACGATGGTCCGGTAGTCGTCGCGCCAGGACGAGTGCGTCATCTCGAGGGGCTTGAAGAATCGCTCCTCCGTGAACACCGGGAGGCTCTGGCCGGAGACCCGCTCGACGATGGTCGAGAGGAGCGTGTAGCCGCTGTTGGAGTACGAGTACTCGTCACCGGGCGTGAAATCGAGCGCTCGCTGATGGACGATGACGTCAAGCGCCAGGTCCTGCGTCACGATGCGGTCACCTCGGCCGGATCCGGTGAGCGCAAGCACGGCGCCCCAGTCACGCACGCCGCCGGTGTGGTTCAGTAGATGACGAATGGAGAGCGGCGCCCCGTAGTCGGGCAGTTCGGGGACGTACTTTCGCACCTCGTCATCCAGTCCCAGTTTCCCGTCGATGGCCAGCAGCGCGATTGACGCGGCGGTGAATTGCTTTGCGACCGACCCTGATTCGAAGATGGTGTCGGGGGTGTTCGGGATGTCGTGCTCGAGGTCGGCCATGCCGAACGCACGCTGGTAGACCGAGCGACCGTCGAGCGAGATCCCGGCGGCGCATCCTGGCGCCGCCGGTCCGACTCTCGCCGCGGCAGCGGAGATGATCCGGTCTGCCTTGGCGACGAGTTGGGTCACGTCAGCGGACTGGGCCCCTATGCCAACCCACAGCGCGCCGGTGAACACCATCGCCAGGGCGACGAAGAGGCGTGGAAGGAGGTTCTTTCCCATGGTGAGCCAGATAATAGACCACGAGTGGGCGAATCGGATGGGTCGTGGCCGGCGGGATACTTCGATAGCATAGACACCGATGAGGTCCACTCTCGAGGGGTGACGCGCATGCGCCTGGCCTCCCTTGCCGCCCTTGCGCTGCTGGCTGCCGTCGGTTCGGCGTGTGCGGATCGGTACGCGGGTGCCGGCCCCCTGGAGGCCGAGAAGGCGATCCTCGAACGTGAGCTCGCGGGACTTCGCGAATCCGCCGAGCGACTCGATCGCGGAGACCCTGTCCTCCCCGCCAACGACATGCTCATCGCGATTGATGAAGCGTTCGTTCAGCGGCTGGTCGCCGCGCGTCTGCCGATCGACGTGACCTCGGGGCCCTACACGGTCACGCTCACGCACGTGGAAGTCGGCTTCAGCGGCGCGCCCGCCGCACGCCTGCGCGGCACCATCGCTCGGGACGGGGTGGTCGCCCTTGAAGCCACCGTCGGACTCATCGCCGCCCTGAGCGACATCGAGATCGACCAGACAACTTCAACCCTGCATGCGGCGATGACGGCCGATCATCTCGACATTGAGCGCGTGTCCGGGATCGAGTCCTTTCTCAGTGGTGCATCGCTCGACGATGTCGCCCGACTCCTTCGCCAGTCGGTGGACGAACAACTGCCGACCATCGAGATTCCCGTGCGCATCCAGGACGACCTCGACATTCCCCCCGTCACCAGCGGTCCGATCAGGCTGAACGGGCTGCGCCTCCCGATCAAGGTGGTCGTGTCGCGCGTGCTGGCGATGGAGCGGCGGCTGTGGATCAGTCTCCATGTCGATGTCGGCCAACTCGGCAGGGCGACGCCATGACGGCACGCCGCATCCTGTTCATGGGAGGGGTGGCCATCGTCGTCGCCGTCATCGTGATGGATGCCGTGGTGAGCCGGACTCGGGAGGGCCGGCGGACAACCAGGGATCTGCGGGCTGACATCACGGCTCTGCGTGCGCAGCGGGACCGCCTTCAGTCCTACGTCCTGCGTGCGATGAGTCAGGACCCTCGTCTGAACGGCCTGCCGGATCGCGAGTTGCGAGTCGGCATGCCGACGACGCTCGCCAGCAGCATGATTGCTGCGGTTGTGACCGGACTGCCCGAGCACGTGACCTTGCAGCTGGAAGGACTGCAAGTCCGCCGGCAGGGCGACGTGCGGCGCGTTGTGACACTGGGTGAGTACGACCTCAGCGTGACCGTCATGCGGGTGGCGGCGCGTTTGACGACCGGTGTCCCAGACATCGAGTTTGGCGGGAACCGTCTGAGCCTGGCGCTGCCCGTCCGGATCGCGTCAGGGACCGGTTCGGCCGCGATCGACTTTCGCTGGAGCGGCAGTGCCGTGGGCGGCGCGGTCTGTGGAGACCTGCCGCTCAAGGAGATCGTGACTGGAACAGTCAGGCCGGCCACCTACCGCCTGTCGGGCACACTCCATTTGTCCCGGACGGACGATGCGATTCTGCTCACGCCGCGCTTTCCGCCCCTGCGGATTGTGGTCCGCGTGACGCCCTCGAAGGCGTCCTGGGATCTCGTGCAGAAGACCCTGGACGCGGCCGGCGGCCTGTGTGGCTTCGTCCTCGACCGGGTCGATATCCGTGGGGCTCTCGAAGAGTTTCTTGCCACAGGCTTCACCGTGCGGTTGCCGACCGAGCGTTTCCAGTCCTTTGCGTTGCCCGCCGGAATCGCGTCCACGTTGACCATTCGCGGGACGCCGATTCAGTTCGCCAGCACCGACGGCAGCCTCACCATCACCGACGACATGATCTGGGCGGGCGCCAACGTCACCCTGGCGTCCGTTGAGCCCCAACGATAGGGGCGACCGGAGACCGGAGTGCCGGGTCTTCAGACCTTGGGGACGTCGTAGGCCGCCCGCACGGGCTTCAAGGGTCGGTCGAACCAGAGCGGTCGCCTGGTGCCGTCGGGGCCGGGCGCCGGCCGCGTCTTCGCCATCCACTCCAAGTACAGCTGATGTGACTTCGCGGTGTCCACCATGATGTCGCCGTACGAATCATCCGGTCCGGCCTTCTCCAACCGGACCCGCTGGTGCCAGCAGTGCATTCCGCTGACCGGATCCGGCTGCACCGGGAACGTCAGGTTCTGATGCACGCCGATTTCGGTCCACCAGACGCGGGCGCTGTCGGCGTCGCCGCTCTTGAACGGCTGGGCGGCGTGCACCTGTCGCATCTCGTACTGGCCGTCGGTGCCGCGGGCAATGCGCACGAGCGCGGTCGCATTGCGCGCTCCACCCTGGTCTTCGTCCAGTCGCCACCGGCCCAGGTGGTGGGACATGGCGACGACGCCGGGACGGATCCCTTCGGTGACCCACGCCCGCGTGACAAAGAAGCCGATGCCCGTGTTCACCTTCACCAGATCGCCCATGGCGATGCCCAATCGCTCCGCGTCGCCGGTAGCGATCCACAAGGGATTGCTGTGGGCGATTTCATACAACCATTTCACGGGCGCTCTGGTGTGAATCAGCGTCGGCAGCCGGAAGTTGGGCAACAGGTCGAACTCGTTCGTTGATGGATCGAGGTCGCGCCAGTACACCTGCCCGGGCACGTACCTCGGGATGGCGTGTTCGGGCCAACCCCACTCTGCCAGCGTCGGCGAGAAGAATTCGAGCTTGCGGGATGGCGTATTGAAACCGGCAAGCCGGCCGCCATCGATTTCCACGCCCCCGGCCTCCACAGGTTGCTCATGCGCCTTGCTGTACGCCACTTCGTCAACCTTGAAGACGCCGTACTTGCGCATGTACTGCAGCGGTGTCAGATCCTCCGCACTTGCGGCTTCGGGCAAGCCCGGCACGGAGTTCTCGAACATCCAGCCGTAGTACTCGTCCACTGTGATCTGCTCGCCCGCCCGGTAGGGTGACTCGAAGTACTTGCGGATGCCGAGAGTTCCATCGGGATCGATCTTCCAGGAGAGCGCGATCCAGAACTCGGACTCCTCCCACACTTCGCCAGGGTTGGCCTCATGCGTCGTCCCGACCGGCGTCCCCTTCTTCTCGAGTGCCACGCGCTTGACGGGTTGCCGGAACCCGAGCCAACGCCCGGCATGGGTCTCCTGGCTCATGGTGTCGTGCCGCTCGGTGCCAAGGCCCATGGGGAGCACGTAGTCCGCGAACCACGCCGTTTCGCTCCACATCGGCGTCAGCGCGATGTGCAATCCGATCTTCGACTCGTCTTCGAGCATTTCCATCCACGAGAAGCCGTCAGGATTGGTCCACAGCGGGTTGTAGACCCGGGTGAAATACACATCGACCTTGCCCCGGCCTTCCTTGAGGAAGTGCGGCAGCAGGAAACTCATCTCGTGAAAGGCGAGGGGGAATTCTTTCGGGAACAACAGCTCGTTCCAGTACTCGGGAGCGGGCGGCGGATTCGGATGCTTCGGCACGAACTTGTTGGTGGCGTGCAGGTTCACGCCCCCCTTCTCGCCGACGGCGCCCATCAGCACCACGAGGAAGTACAGGCAACGCGTGATTTGCCATCCCCAGAGATGGCCTGCGGCAGCCGAACGCCAACTGTGCGTGCAGAACGACGTGCCGGCGTCAGCGACCGCCTCGGCGGCCTCCAGGATCTTGTGGGCCGGCACACCGGATTCGATCTCGGCGTACTCCGGCGTGAAGACCTCGTACTCTTCCTTCAACGCCGCTTCAAACGCCTCAAACGTTGCCGGCAGATCGGGCCGACTTGTGGTCAGGTATGTTTCCCAGTTCACCCAGCGCCTGACGAACTCCCGGTTGTACCTCCCTGTGTCAATCAGGTGTCTTGCGATGGCCAGCAGGATTGCGGCTTCCGTGCCCGGTTTGGTCGGCATCCACACATCTGCCTTTGCCGACGTGTTCGACATCCGCGGGTCCATGACGATGAGCTTGGCGCCCCTGGTCTTGCCTTCAATGATGCGCTGTGCGTGAGGGTTGAAGTAGTGACCCGATTCGAGGTGTGACGAAAGCAGGAGAATCGTACGCGCGTGGGCATAATCCGGCGACGGCCGATCCGCCCCGGTCCACAAGAAATGCCCGAGGCGTGCCGAGGACGAACACACGTTGGTGTGACTGTTATGGCTGTCGAGACCCCACGCCTGGAGGACACGGTTGACGTAGCCGTCTTCGCCGGGACGCCCCACGTGGTACATCACCTCGCGCCGGCGGTCTTCCAGAATCGCCTTCCGAATCCGGCCGCCGATGTCCTCCAGGGCCTCGTCCCAACTGACCGGGGCCCACTCGCCGCTACCGCGCTTGCCGACGCGCTTGAGGGGACGCAGGATGCGGTCTGGATCTTCGAGTTGATTGGGCGTGACCACGCCCTTGGCACACGTGCGACCGCGGCTGCCCGGGTGGAGTGGATTGCCCTCGATCTTGCGAACATCGAGCGTGTCCTTGTCGACGTACGCCAGGATGCCGCACCCGGACTCGCAGTTGAAGCAGATGCTGGGAATGATCCAGTAGTTGCGGCGGTCCTTCTTCGGCCAACTCGTCGATTCGAAGTCGACGTAGTGGTCCCAGTCGGACACCGGCGGGTGCGATCGGAATTCAGCCATTACCCAGTTGCCCCATTCCCGTCATTGCCACCAATTCCTCATTTCCCCATGTCCGTCGCTGACTCATTACGAAATGGGCACGCATTGTCCTGCCTCCACCCAGATGTACTCCCAGGCCAGGCTGCCGGCCAGCGCGACCAGCGCCATCGGAATCAAGGCGACCATTGAGAATCCCGTAGCCACGGCAATGGCAAAGAGTACCAGCGGCACCAGTCCGCCGAGGCCGACCGCGCCAAGCCAGAACATCCGCGCGTACGCCCCCTCCCGAATGGCCTGTACGGCCAGCTCGTGGTGCAGGGTGGGACTGGGCGCCAGCAGATTCTCGGAAACCAGGATCATGAGATGGAGTGTCGTTGCGCCCGCCAGCGTCCACCCGAGCGTCTCCAGCACCCACGCGTCGACCGTCGTGAACAGTACCGCAATGAGCAGCGCCGCGCTTCCTTCCATGGCGGCCTGAGCGATGAGATCGATGGTCGCGTGCGGCCCCTGCCACAGATCGCGCGCCAGGCCCTGCGCGAAGAGCAGTCCTGTGTAACCAGTCGCGCCCACGGCCACCGGCAGAGTCAGCAGGGCGCAGATTGTAATGAGACCGGAGAGGTCCAGGAACCACGCCAGTGCCCAGAGGCCGCCAATCACGCCATGCGCCGCCAGGATGAATGCGCCGCGTGCCATCCACGATGTCCAGTTGGGCCGCGTGAGGATGTAATAGAAGCGTTCCGGCCGCTCCAGGTCCATCACCAGGACGAGCGCGGTCAGTGCGGAGAACACCGACGAGACCAGGGGCGCCGCCAGTCCGGACAACGCGGATCGGTCGCCCATCAACCAGAGGACCGCGCCCAGGAACAAGGCGCCGGTCGAAATGCCCTTCGTCAAGAGATACAGCACCAGGTCAATGCCCCAGGCCTTCTTGTGTGGCACGTCGTAGTCCACACGCGGATCACCGGGCGACTGCGGGTCAGGGTCCCTCGAGCCCAGGGGACGCAAGTGCACACCGCCCTCCTTGAAGATGAACGGCCGTGACGCGATTTCGGGTTGAATGATGCTGTCGTCGGCACTCAGGTAGAACACCTTCGGTCCCGTGCCCTTTTCAGGTTTGCGGACCGTGAAGGCTTCACGCTGCACAATCTGCGCGACGGCAGCGGTCGAATCGTCCAGGTCGCCGAAGATGCGGCACTCAGTGGGACAGACACTCACGCACGCCGGTTCCAGCTGGTTCTCGATCCGGTTTGCGCAGAAGTTGCACTTCTCCGCAGTGCGGGTATTGGGATCGATGAACAGTTGGTCGTACGGACACGCGGCCATGCACGCTTTGCATCCAATGCACGCGTCTCCATGCAGATCGACGATGCCATCGTGGCGCCGGAAGAGTGCGCTGGTCGGGCAGATGTTCATGCACGGCGCGTCCGCGCACTGGTTGCACAGCACCGGCAGGAACAACCGCTGGGCGTCCGGGAAACGGCCCTTCTCAACCGTCTTGACCCAACACCGGTTGACGCCCACCGGGATGTCGTGCTCGGCCTTGCAGGCGATGGTGCAGGCGTGGCAGCCGATGCACTTTTTCAGATCGATGACGAAGCCGTAGTTGGGCACGCGGTGCGACTATAGCGCAACCGCAGCCCACGACCGATTCGCGAGTGTCGGCACCTGCTTCGCGGAGACGAGCTGTTCGTCGGCTTTCACCAGCGTCAAGTTCAGAACCCGCGCCGCGGCAACCAGCAGGCGATCAGCCGGGTCGCAGTCAAAACATCAATAACGGGCTTGTTTGGTACACATGTATACGCCATACAGATCCTCTATCTGGGAATTCAGCCGCCCCGTCAAGCGGTTCCTCGTCGCAGACCGTCCGGGCGCAGACAGTCTCGCCGCCAAGGCGGCGACTCGACGATGAGCTGCCGAGTTGGTCCAGCGCGGCACCGGCAGTTGTTCCATCAGACTCGTCGTCACATGGCTCCCCATCAGCAGCCGCACAACGCGATTGAGCAGGTTCGAGTTCAAGACGCCGCAGAGAAAGTGCTGCTGTTCCACTGGCAGGTCATTGCGTAGACAGAACAACGTGTGCGTGGTGACGACACCGGCAGGCATCACGGCGGCGATCAGCGTGAACTGATTACCCACTCCCGAGACGTCGCGATAGACGAGGCGCGGCCGGGTGAATCGATCGTCAGGGAATCGACGTCGTGCGGCCGAAGCGAGAATGAAACGCTTGCTCCGATCCGGATGTGCGAGGAAGGGCTCGATGTGTTTGCCGTCGGCCACTGGCAAGGTGTGCCCGTTGCGTCGAGCGGTGAATAGTTTCTTGTCGTCCGTGGCATTCAGTTCGCGACTGAAACGCGCCTGCCATCCGTCAGCCGCGCCCAACGGAGGGTGGGCGCCAATGACTGCCGCTAACCACTCCGCGTCGCCGGGGCCGCGAAGGTCTGGAAGACGCCGGGTCCGGCCGCCAACGCTGGCGACGAATCCGGTCTCGAGTTGAAGTGGCAGCGGCTCGTCGTGCGCTGCGGTCATCTCTTCAATCGTGTTGGTGGTGGCGACACCGAACCGGGCTCGAATGTCGCGCGGCCGGCCCCCTGGCGCGGCGATGACGACGGCGAATCGCACGCCCCGGTGAATGGGAAACAGGCCGCGCGCGTTGTCGAATCCGACGATGGTGTCGAGCGCTCCGGCGTCCACGAGGGCAGATCGGAGTGCCGTCGCGCCGTCGTCTACCGCGAAGCCCCAGGGGACGATGAGCCCGACACGTCCTCCGGGGCGCACCAGGGAGAGACTGCGTTCGACGAATGGTTGATACAGGTTGAGATGACCGCGTTGACAGAGCGGAAACAGGCCGGATTCGCGCACGAAGGTCACGAGCGGGTCGCGCGCCTGCCTCTGGCGGCCTGACGTGTTGCCTCGACGGACCACATCCCATGGCGGGTTCCCGAGTACGGCGTCGAAGCCGGCATCACGGCGGCGGCCGCCGGTGACGTCGAAGAAGACCTCGGGAAACTCGAGGGGCCAGTGGAAGCATTGATGTTCCTGTGTGGTGCGCTCGGCCGCCGCCGCAAGACGGCGGGCCTCAGCGGCACTCAATTGACTCTGGCCGTGAAGCAGCGCGTCTGCGCCGGAACGAATCTCCGCTGAGGATGGCCGGCGATCGCCCGCCGGCCACAGCCACTGGGCACACCAGAGGCTGACGGCCAGCCGCCAGCGCGACAGAGGGTGCGAGTCGTCGCGGAGCGCTGCCCACGCGACCTCCTTCCGGCGCACGTCGGTAACCGAGTCGTCGGGCTGGTGCCCGATGTCCGCAAGGGCCGGGACCACGCGACGCAGCATGATCTCCAGGCGTGTGCTGTTCCTGTCAAACAGCGGCAATTCGCGCGTGGTCGCGCCACGGGAACGTTGGAGGTCTCCTGGCGAGGCGCCGATCAGGCTGTTGCCCGTTCGCAGGTGATGATCGAGAAAACTCAGCGGCTTGGAGTGCGCAAGCGTGGCCAGCCATAACGACAGCCGCGCCACCTGGACTGCAACCGGATTGGTATCCACGCCAAAGAGGCACTGCTGCGCGATGAGTCGCCGGAACTCGGCGCGATTGACATCGGAAATGTCCGATGAACGACATCGGCCCTCATCAATCAGTGCGCGCTCATATATGGCGCTCAGATACCGGAGCGCTGCGACGAGGAAGGCGCCGGATCCCATGGCTGGGTCGACCACTCGCAAGTCGAGAACGCGATCGGCCGGTATTCCCTCAACCAGTGGCGCGAGTGTGCGATGAACCACGAAGTCCGCGAGGGCCTGTGGCGTGTAGAAAGTTCCCGTGTCTTTGCGGCGGGTACTGTGGCCCCTGCCCCTGGGGGGATAAGGCTTTGTGCCGGGCGCCGGATCGACGTCGAGGACGCGCTCGTAGATGCGGCCGAGTTCCTCGACGCCCAGGTCGGCATAGCTGATTGCGATGCGGCCGGCCGGTTCGCGCCTGGTGCCCAGCGCCACGAGCGCGCGGCCGGCAGCGGCGTCGCGCGCGTCGCTGGCAGGAGAGGGACGGCCTCCGCCCAGCGCGGATTCGAGTGACGGCGCGGCCTGTGACGAGAACAAGTGGCCGTTGAACGGGAACACCTGCAGTGTGTCCACGCGTCCGCCCCGGCGCGACAGGCGACTGACTGCCGCCAACCCGTCCCACAGACCGCGCGCATGCGCGTCTCGCAGGGCTTCCTCACATAGCGACGAGAGAGTGTATGTCTCGCGATATATCGGATGATGCCGGGGCACCAGGTCGCGCGATTCCGCGAACAGCAGAAACAGGATTCGATACACGAGCGTCAGGGCCTCGTCGCCTGGCGCCGTGCCGGCCGTGCGTGCCAGCACCGTGGTGAATCCCGCCAGCGCGTCCACCACTCCCTGCTGCAGATCGCCGCGCACGCGCGCCTGGTCAGATACTGCCAGTTGGAGCCAGTGCTCCAGCGCGTCGGTATCAAAGGACACGGCGCCGGCGAGCGAGAGAAAGACGCCCAGCGATGCCGGTTCGACGGCGGCAGGCAGCATGAAGTCCAGGCTGCGCCGCACGGCGTGTCCGGCCGCCGGCACGATCGACAGAACCGGTGGCGCGAACACGCAGCACCATGCCGCGCCAACATTCCGCGCCGCGACTGTGGCTTCGCGCCACACCGTGGGCCGGTGTTCGGCCCATGGCCGCACGATGAGCGCGACCGTTTGCCCACCAGGTGTCCGCAGTGAGGCAGTGGCTGATGCGGGCAGGAATCGCGGGTGCGCGGCGCGGAAGCCGAGGCGGCCGAACAGGGGCATTGCGACCAGGTCAAAGAGCGTCCGCACGCCAGTGGCGGGGCCGCAGGTGTGCGAGACGTGTCTCCACCAGCGTTCCCACTGTGGCTGTGAACGCAGGTCGCACGTCGTGCCAGGCGCGACGCGCTCCGCCAGAAAGCGCGCGGGCAGTAACAGGCCGCCGATGCCGGGCAACGTCACGACTGCGCCTCGAGGATCACCAGGGGACGCAGGGCGCCGATGGAGACGTCCGTGTCGGCTGCGGCCTCGGCAGGCGCGTTCCCGGTGGCCGACCTGCGCGGACCGTCATCCTCCCTGGGCAGTCCCGGGACGCCGCGCGGGTCGAATAGTCCGGGCTGCCTGGGTCCGATGGCTGGACCGATCGGCAGTGCCGCCTCTGCTCGCGCCAGGCGCCGCCGGGCGCGGGCACCGAGCGTCAGCGCACGGCGCGCCAGAGCCGTCGGCAGTGGGTGGCCCGGAGTGTCGGACTGAGTGTTTGACGCCACCCAACCGGCGTGGCGCTCGAGGACATCGCCCGTCTTGTTGACGAGGGGAATCTCGACGATGGTGACCCGTGGAACAGCGGTGCCGCAGATGCGCTGGATCAGTTGCTGGGGCACGCGGGCGCGAGGCAGCGCGATCGGATCCGGACCGCGCCAGAGGGTCGCCACCGCCCGCTGGCGGGCGAACTGGCGCGCAAGGCTGTCGGCCGCGCGTGTCCATCGGGTGCACGTGACCAGCGCCGCCGCGTTGCTCGCGTCCTGCCGCGCGGCAACCCGCGCGCGCTGAGCAGCCTCCGCCGTGTGGCGAACGCCGAGCGACGTCACATGCACGAGCCGCGTTTGACCGATTCGGTCGACCCGGCCGGCGCGCTGCTCGAGTCGTGCGGGAGTCCACGGCAGGTCGAAGTTGATCACCCAGCGCGCGCGGCGCTGCAGGTTGATCCCCTGGCTCGCCACGTCGGTGGTCAGCAACGTGTCCGCGTGACCATGGACGAAGGCGCGGAGCGCCTGGACCTGCTGTGCCGATGTGAGCCCCCCGTGCAATACGGCAATGTCACGCTGGGTTGCCAGCGCGGTTGCCACGGCCAGCAGCGTGTCGCGATACTCCGTGAACACCACCACGGGCTCGTTCGCGCGGCGCAGCAGCCGGCGCAACCGGGTCAGTTTTGGATCACGATTGGCCGACTCTGGCGACGCCGCGTTCCGAAGTCGTGCCAGCCAGTTCCGTTCGCGTGCGGGTGCAAGCCCCAGGTCTCCGTTCAGCGCCGCCCACTCGTGATCAGGCACCAGGTCGGCCGAAAAGAAGTCAAGCTGTTCCCAGTCATCTGTGCCTTCGTGGTTGTTCTTGTCGTTGATCAGCGACATGCGGCGGTCGAGGGAGGCGTGGAGCGCCGCCATCGACGAGAGCGCTCGTTTCCGGAACACGGCGCAGATGAGATTGAGCGCGGCGGGAGGCGCGGCGCGCACGGAACGCTCGAACGCATCGATGGCTTCCAGAACGCGCGACAGACCCGGTCCCGCGTTCACGTCAAGTCTGCGGATGTGTCGAGCGGGTGTCGTCCGAGTACGCCGGAAGGTGGTCAGCGCGTCGGCCTTCGAGCCGGTGGCGCCCAGCGACACGAGACGCGTGAATCTGGCGTGGTCACCATCGTGCGGCGTGGCCGTGAGCATGACGACGTGTCGCGCCGAGCGAGCCAGAGCGTGGATGGCCGCGCGCCGCTGCGACTTGCCGGACAGGATGTGCGCCTCGTCAATCACCACGAGATCAAACGGCGTGTCCGGCATGGCTTCCAGAACGTGGAGTTGCTTGAGGTAGTCGGGGGACGCGAGCCAGACCCCGGGGCCCTGCCAGGGATTCTTCATGTAGGGCCGGCCGGACCGAAGCCGCGTAAACTCCGCGGCGTTCGCCGTGCTGGCGGCGATGCCGAAGCGCGTCCTCAGTTCGTCGGACCACTGCGCGACGAGTGGTGCGGGCACCAGCACGAGGACTCGGGCGTCAGCGCGCCGTTGCGTCATCTCCGCGATGATGAGGGCGGCCTGAACGGTCTTGCCAAGGCCCACTCCGTCAGCGATGAGAATGCGGCGCGTACCCGCCAGGACGGCCAGCGCCGGCTCGAGTTGATAGGCCAGCAGCAGGGTGTGGGCTCCGACGATTGCCGACGGCGTGAAGGCGGGAGAGGTGCGGGCCGTCCATGAGATGAGCCAGGCCAGCGCGCGGCGGGAAGACACCCTTCGTGAGGGTCGGGCGCGGTCGGGGCGCCACCGCTCGGCCGGCAAGAGAAAATTCCGGTTCTCGTTTGCTGCGGCCGCCTCGACCAGGAGGCGCGTGAGGCCTGCCCCGGTGTGTACGCTCCGGACTCGCCAGAGTTGGCGGCGAATCCAGACAAATTCTCCCGGGCTGACTCTGGCAGGCTCGTTCCGCCGGCTGTCCTCGTCTGGCACCTTCTGCCACTCCCCGAGGCGCGGGGTATTGCGGAATCTGCCACCCGGGCTTGTCGATACCGCCGGGTACGCGACGCCGCGCCTCTAGGAAAGCAAGGGAGAGGCCAGCCTCAGCGGGACTCGTGAGAGGCGACGACCGTGGTCGTGATGCCGCCGCGGGCCGTAAATGCGCCTGTGACCGTCATTTGGCGTGGCTGGCAGGCCTTGACGAGGTCGTCCAGGATCTTGTTCGTCGCCGCCTCGTAGAAGATGCCCTGGTTCCGATAGTCAAGCATGTAGTACTTCAGGGCCTTGAGTTCGAGGCAGACCTGGTCCGGCACATACTGGATTCGGATTTCGCCAAAGTCCGGCAACCCCGTCTTCGGGCACATTGACGTGAACTCCGGGCAGCGTATGTCAATCTGGTAATCTCGCTCGGGACGAGGATTCGGAAACGTGTCGAGCGAGGCGCTCATGCTGGTATTGTAGACGGAAAGATTGACACTGACCGGGGGGGGAGGGCTACGATACCCGCCGCGATCGTGCAAGGGAGCTGATTCCCGGATTTAGGACTGGAGAAAACGATGGCAGACGCCAGACGCATGGGCAAGATGGAGTTGTTCGCGCACTTCGCAGACAAGTTTGATTTGAAGCGCACGATGGTGCGGGACCTCTTTGAGGAGTTGCTCGTGTTGTCCGAGAAGGAACTGAAGCGGGCAGGCGAGTTTTCCGTTCCAGGTATGTGCAAGCTGGTTGTGCAGAATCGCAAGGCGCGTGATGGCCGCAACCCGGCAACAGGCGAGACGATCAAGATCCCAGCCAAGACCGTCGTGAAGGCTCGGATCGCCAAACAGCTCAAGGACGCCGTACTTCCACGTAAGTAGCGGCGGCCGCGCGACGGCCAGCTGCCCCGCATGCGGCAGCGGAGTTGACGCCCGTGGTCCGGCGACACGCTGGCCCACGGGTGTCTTTTTTTTTGTTACCGTACGGGGTGGACGAAGCGTGGCACACGAATACGATGTTGTAGTCATCGGCGCAGGAACCGGCGGATATGTCGCCGCGATCCGTGCGTCGCAGTTGGGCCTCAAGACGGCAGTGGTCGAGCGGCAGCCGGTCCTGGGCGGCACCTGCCTCAATTGGGGTTGTATTCCCACCAAGGCACTGCTGGAACACGCTCACGCCCTCAAGATCGCCCAGGACGCCAAGGTGTGGGGCATCGTGCTGGGCGACGTCAAGCCGTCCATCGACATGGCGCAGGTGCACGCACGGCGCACCAGGGTCGTGACCGGCTTGACCAAGGGCGTCGAGTTCCTCTTCAAGAAGAACAAGATCGACTGGATCAAGGGGACCGCACGCCTGGGCAAGGGAGCCCAGGTGCACGTCACCTCGTCTGAGGGTGAGGTCACGGCCCTTCGCGCGAAGGAAATCATCGTGGCGACGGGCTCCTACGCGCGAAGCGTGCCGGGAATCGAACTCGATCACACGCACATCATCACCAGCGATGACGCGATTGCGTTGCCTGAGGTGCCCGGCTCGCTCGCCATCATGGGCAGTGGCGCCGTGGGGGTCGAGTTCGCGTCGATCTATCGGCGCTTTGGCAGCGCGGTCACCATCATCGAACTCCTGCCGCGCCTGGTGCCGAACGAGGATGAAGCGGTCTCCGCCGAGTTGGCGAAAGCGTTCAAGAAGCGGGGCATTGCGGCCAGGACAGGAACCAAGGTCACGTCGGCCGTCGTGAAGGACGGCAGCGTGGTGATCGAAATGGCGGGGGCCGACGGCAAGGTCGAGTCGATTACGGTCGACAAGTTGCTGGTGGCCACCGGTCGTGGCCCGGTGACCGATGGCCTGGGCGCCGAAGACCTGGGTCTGGAGATGGAACGCGGCTACATCAAGGTCGACCCGTTGTTCCGGACCAACGTGCCGAGCATCTCCGCCGTTGGTGATGTCATCACCATGGGCACGGGTGTCCATCCGCAACTGGCTCACCTCTCATCGGCGGAGGGCATTCTTCTCGCCGAACGCATCGCCGGCCTCGATGTGAAGCCGATCAACTACGATCAGGTGCCAGGCTGCACCTACTGCGATCCGGAGATTGGCAGCATCGGCCTGACCGAACAGGAAGCGGTCGCGCGGGGTTATGACGTGAGGGTTGGCCAGTTTCCGTTTGGTGTTCTGGGGCGCGCGAAGATCGCCAACGAACCTGAAGGTTTCGTGAAGATCGTTGCCGAGAAGAAGTACGACGAACTGCTGGGGGTGCACATGATTGGCCCTCGTGCGACGGAATTGGTCGCGGAAGCCGGGGTGGCCCTCAGACTTGAATGCACGGTCGAGGAGCTCATCCGCACCATTCATGCGCATCCGACGATGTCCGAGGCGGTAGGTGAGGCGGCACATGCCGCGCACGGAGCGGCTATTCATATGTAGCGGTCCGTGGGGTCCGCGGGCAGCGGGCCCATGATGAAGTGAGGAAGAAATGGCAACCGAAGTTGTGATGCCCCAGATGGGCGAGTCGATCGCGGAAGGCACCATCGTCCGTTGGATCAAAAAGGTCGGCGACGCAATCGATCGCGACGAGCCGCTGTTCGAGATTTCGACTGACAAGGTGGACGCTGAGATCCCGTCGCCCGGCGCGGGCGTCCTGATGGAGATCAAGGTCAAGGAAGGCGAGACGGTGCCCGTCAACAGCGTTGTCGCGTTGATTGGCGGCGCGGGAGAGAAGGCGGCCCCTGCCGCAGCGGCGGCCCCGGCGCCCCCTGCAGAACCAGTTGACGCTCCAGGTCCTGGCGCAGTTGCAGCACCTCCAGCGGCGGTTGCTTCGCCGGGCGCGAACACCGGAGACGCCAACGACCTCGAGTCTCGCCTGCGCACGAAGTCGTCACCCGTGGTCCGGAACATCGCCAAGGAACACGGCATCGACTTGCGTCAAGTGACCGGGACCGGCGTCTCCGGCCGGGTCACCAAGAAGGACATTCTCAGTTATATCGAGAGTGGGGCGGCCACGGCTGCGGCGGCGCCGAAGGCGGCTTCGACCAGCGCCCCGGCGGTTCCTGCCGCGAAACCGGTGTTCGCGCCCGGGGAAGACGTGCGTATCGAAGCCATGGGCATCATGCGCAAGAAGATTGGCGAACACATGGTGTCGAGCATCCGCACGTCACCGCATGTCTATTCGGCGTACGAGGTGGACTTCGGACGAGTCGACGAAATCCGCAGGAAACGAAAGGCTGAGTACGAGGCGGCGGGCGCCAGGCTGACCTACACGGCGTTCATTGCGAAAGCCACGGTGGACACCATCCGGCAGTTCCCCTTCTCGAACGCATCTATCGACGGCGACAACATCGTCTACAAACGGGACATCAATCTTGGTATTGCCGTTGCGCTTGACCAGGGACTGATCGTGCCGGTCATCAGGAATGCCGACGAGAAGAACATGCTTGGCTTGTGCCGGGCCATCCAGGACTTGTCGGGCCGGGCGCGAAGCAAGCAGCTCAAACCTGAGGAGGTGCAGGCCGGCACCTTCACCATCACGAACCCAGGCATTTTTGGCGCCGTGTTCGGACTGCCGATCATCAGTCAGCCGCAGGTGGCCATTCTCGGCGTCGGCAGTGTCGACAAGCGGGTCGTGGTGGTCGATGACATGATCGCCATTCGGCCCATGTGCCACCTGACGCTGGGATACGACCATCGGCTCATCGATGGCGCCGACGCGGGCCGGTTCCTGTAGGCGCTCAAGGAACGGCTGCAGGACTTCGACGAGAGCTGGGTCTAGCAGCCCAGGGAACCTCAGATGACTGAGATCGACGTGCGCCGTCTGGGTCACCTGGCGTACCCGGACGGCCTTGACCTGCAGGCGACGCTGGTCGAGGATCGGCGTGCCGGCCGCATCGGCGACACGCTGCTCCTGCTCGAACATCCTCCGGTCATCACGCTCGGTGCCAGGACGCGCCACGGGCCGACACACATCGTCGCTTCGGATGAGGAGCTTGCGCGCCAGAACGTGACCGTGCATGAGGCCGGGCGGGGCGGCGATGTCACCTACCACGGCCCGGGACAAGTGGTGGCGTATCCCATTTTCGATCTCAAACCCGACCGGTGTGACGTGCATCGCTATGTGCGGGATCTCGAAAGCGTCCTGATCGCGGTCCTGCGGGAATTCGGCATCGCGGGCACGCGCGTCAAGGGGTTGTCAGGCGTGTGGGTCGGGGAGACGGGCCAGGAACGGAAGATTGCGGCCATTGGCGTTCGCATCAGCCGATGGATCACCAGCCATGGCCTGGCGCTCAATGTCACTACGGACCTGCGTCACTTCCAACTCATCGTGCCCTGCGGCATCGTCGGCAGGGCCGTCACTTCGATGGAGGCGGAATTGGGCCGCGTCGTGCCGATGGATGAGGTCGAAGACGCAATTGTGCGCGGGTTTGGCGTGGTCTTCGCCAAGGGCTGACGGGCGCGGTCGCCTTCAGTCGCGCGCGATCGCGTTCATCAAGTCCACTCGCTCCTGGCGGCTCAACGATGGCGTGTGCCGCGCGAGCACGCGGCCATTCCCGAGGGTCAGTGGCAGCAAGACCGCGCGACCTCGCACGTCCCACTCCCTGTCGACGATGGTCATTGCGGGAATGTGGGCTCGCGTGCCTGCCAGGAGTCCCTCGACGGCCGGCGCCGTGGCGGCGGCAATCGCATAGGGTCCGGCCGGCCACAGTTTCTTCAGCTGTTTCGAAATGGCCACCAGCCGGTGGGCCGGGATCGCATCGGTGACGAGGGCTCCGCCGAGGGTCGCGCTCGACCATGCGACCACGAATGACGGCGGCCGTCCGGCGACGACGACGGCGACATCCGCGCCGGACCCATTGACCTCGAGCGCCGTGAGTCCGCGGATCGCCCCGGAAAGCGCGGCCGCGGCTGTCCCGAGAATGCGGTCGCCAGCCACGCCGAGTTCGCGCGCGACGGCCTCCATGAGCCACGTCTGGCCCGGGCCGGCGAACACAAACGTGCCGGCCGCGCCGGCGGCCACAAGCCTCCGGAGAAGGGCCAGCCCCTTGTCTCCCTCCCATTCGCCGCCGTCGTGGCTATCGGCGATCACGATGATGTCGGCCCCAGCGGCAGAGAGAAGATCCGTCGCTCCGGAGACACGGGCGTCACATCCCTCCACAGGGCCTGACTGGAGGATGTCGAGCGTTTTTCCGGTCGCCACTCCGGCCGCGTCATCGACCACGCGGATATCGCGCACGCGGGCCCTGCGAGCCAGGGTCTGTGCGACGCTGGCGCCAATAGGCCCGGCTCCGAGAATGGCGACGGTCGACATCGGGCCATTCTAAGCTGTTCCTCCGGTACAATCGCGTTCGCGTGAAATCCGCTGCAGCCATTCGATTTGATCGCAACGAACTTGCCGGGGCCTTTGGGGACATCGGCACGGATTTGCCGCTGCTTGTCGGCATCGCGCTGGCGGCGCAGCTCGATGGGACCAGCGTCCTGGTGATGTTCGGCGTGATGCAGATCCTCACCGGTCTCGCGTATCGGCTGCCGATGCCGGTTCAGCCGCTCAAGGCGATGGCCGCCATCGTGATCGCGCAGCAAACATCGGCAGCAACTCTCTATGGCGCGGGCCTCGCGATCGGGGTCGCCATGCTGATTCTCGCAGTAACCGGGCTCCTGGACTGGCTGGCGCGTACCGTTCCCAAGTGCGTCATTCGAGGCATTCAGTTCGGCCTCGGCCTGCAATTGGCGACGATTGCCCTGGCCAGATACGTGCAGGCTGACGGCTTGCCAGGCTACATTCTGGCCTTCCTGGCGTTTGTGGTGATCGTGCTCTTGCTGGGGAACCGCAGGTTTCCGGCTGCCCTGCCGGTCGTCGTGCTGGGTGTGCTCTATGCGGCCGTTTTCCAGCTCGATGGAGCTCGGTTGGCGCAGGATTTCGGCTTCCGCCTTCCGGCGATGCACGTGCCGCAACTGACGGATATCCTGACCGGCTTTGTGCTGCTGGCAGTGCCCCAGATTCCCTTGTCACTGGGAAACTCAGTGCTGGCGACCCGACAGCTCACGGAGGACCTGTTTCCCGAGCGCCGGTTCACGATCAGGAGGATTGGGATTACCTACGCACTGATGAACCTCGTCAATCCCTGGTTCGGCGGTGTGCCCACGTGCCACGGGTCGGGCGGGATGGCCGGTCACTACGCATTCGGAGGACGCACCGGTGGCTCGGTGGTGCTCTACGGTTTGATGTTCCTGACGACAGGCCTGTTTTTTGGCGCGGGCTTCGATCACATCGCCGGCGTGTTTCCGCTGCCGGTCCTCGGCGTGCTGTTGCTCGTCGAGGCGATGGCGCTCATCTGGCTCATCCGTGACACGGTGGCGGCTGGACGCGACTTTTCGATCGCCGTCCTCGTCGGCTTGCTTGCGGTGGGCCTGCCGTACGGCTACGTTGTCGGCCTGGTCGTGGGCACGCTGCTGGCCCGGCTTGGCTCGCGCGTCAATCTGGTCACCAGGTCCACGCCTGCCTCATAATCACAGGATGCACACAGCCATCGTCACCGGAGCCACGAGGGGAATTGGACACGCCATTGCGAAGGCCCTGCTGGAATCCGGAAGCCGGGTGATGATTACCGGCCGATCTCAAGACGGCGTCAACGAAGCCCTGGCGCAGTTGGGGGCCTTTGCCAAGGACGGCACTCACCTGGCCGGACTGGCGGTGGACGTGCGTGACCGGGCGAGCGTCGAGGTGATGGTAGCTGAGACTGTTGCCAGGTTCGGCTCCCTCAACACGCTGATCAACAACGCCGGCGTGGGCGTGTTTTCGGAGGTCGAGAAGACCACCGACGAAGATTGGCACAGCGTCATCGACACCAACCTGACCGGGGTCTTCTATTGCTCGCGTGCCGCTATTCCGGTGATCAGGGCGGCGGGCGGCGGCTGGATTATCAATATCGCGAGTCTGGCCGGCCGGAATTACTTTGCAAACGGTGGTGCGTACTGCGCGTCCAAGGCCGGTCTGGTGGCATTCACGGAATCGATGATGCTCGAGGTGCGCAACGATGACATTCGTGTCAGCGTCGTGATGCCGGGGTCGGTGGCCACCGAATTCATGGGGCCGTCAGGCCACCAGGCTGCCGACTCGTGGAAGCTGACATCTGATGACATCGCCCAGACGGTGGCCGATCTGCTGAAACACTCGAGCCGGAGTCTGCCGAGCAAGGTGGAGATTCGCCCGGCGAAGACGCGCTAGCGGACATCGGGCTCTGTGTCCTTTCGTTGCCCGAGCTTCCAGGCGAGTCCGGGAAGCCACAGCCCGAAACCGACAATCGCGGCGAGCACGCGCGGATCCATGTGCCACTGATCGAGCGCAAAGGCCGTGGCGTACGCGACACCTGATTGCACAATCGCGAGCACAATCAACTCCGCCGAGAATACCCGGCCCCGGAACTCGTTGGGCACCTGCATCTGCAGCAGAACGTTACTCGACACCCACAGAATCGATCCGAATACGTGCGATGCGACCACCGCCGCCGCAGCCAGCCAGATCGTTGGTGCGATGGCGAGGGTGGCGTAGCAGGCACCCGCGATGAAGTAGGCAGGGGCAATGAGCCGAATCAAATTGCCCCGCCGCGCGGCAGTGACACTGACGATGAGCGAACCGGCCAGCGCGCCAACACCGCGCGCGGCAAACAGAATGCCGATGCCGGCATCGCTCGAGTCTCCTATGCGGAAGATGCGGTCTCCGAAGACCGTCAGCAGCAGGAGCGCGCCGCCCACAATGGCCCAGCCGCCCTTGACAAGAGCAATTCGCGCCACGGCGCTGTGGCTGCGCATGTAGGCGAGCCCATCGAGGACGCCACGCAGTCCGAGTGCCGCCCGGGCTTCCGTGCTGATCGGCACACGCATCCGCTGGAGGAACAAGGCCGAAGTGAAGAAGGAGGCAGCATTGATCAGAAATGCTGCATCCCGGCCCAGCCACGCCGCCACGCCGCCGCCCAGTGCCGCCCCAATGGCGAGCATGGCCGACCACGTGCCCGTGGAAATCGCGTTGGCCGCCACCAGTTGCTCGTGGGGGACGATGGACGGCACGGTCGCCGATCGCGCCGGCTCGAAGAACCCGGAACACGTCACCATCACCGCGGTCACGACGTACGCGATCCAGACCGTCTCAGGCGTCCGGACCAGCAGGAGCCCAAGGACCGCCAATCCGCGTATCACGTCGGCGGCGATCATGATGCGCCGCCGGTCGAACCTGTCCACGACGACACCGGCCATCGGCCCGACCAGCGCCACGGGCAGCATCTGCATCACCATCAACGCTGCGACGGCCGTGGCCGATCCGGTGAGTTCGAACAACAGCGCAAAAAGCGCCACGACATTGAACCAGTCTCCGAGTTGGCTGACGATCTGCCCGAACCACAGCAGGCGAAAGTTGCGGTTGCTCCGGATGAGTGTGAGAAGTGCGTACATGCTGGTGGCCGGAATGAGTTACAGAATTCGCTTGAGAACAGTTTCGTCCACGTTCCGGCCGGTGACCATCACGCCAACCGGCCCGCCCTGAAGGTCGAGCCCACCCTGCAGGAGGGCTGCAACCGCCGCCGCGCCGGCGCCCTCGGCGACCAGGCGCTCACGGTAAACCAGGTTTCGCATGGCTGTTTCGATCGACGATTCGGCCACAAGGGCCACGGCATCAACCAGATCTCGAACCAGAGCGAACGTCTGACTCCCTGGCTCCATATTGCCAGCCAGCCCATCCGCCAGTGTGGTTTCGACCTTCACTTTCGTGATTTCGCCTGCGGCCAGCGCCGTCGTGAAGACCGGCGAACTCTCCGCTTCCGCTCCGATGACTCGCACGTGTGCCGTGTGGCCTCGGGCAACCAGGGCGGTGCCCGCCAGCAATCCGCCACCGCCGAGGGGAACGATGATCGTGGAGAGTGAGGGGGCGTCTTCGAGCATCTCGAGGGCGACCGTGCCGGCACCGGCGATCACGTCCGGATGGTTGTACGGCGAAATGTAGGGCGCGCCACTCGCGGCGGCATCCGCGCGAGCGGCCTCCTCCGCCCCGTCATAGTCGTCGGCCTCGACCAGCTCCGCGCCTTGTGCCAGCAGGGCGTTCCGCTTGGCAGCCGGTGCTGCCACGGAGAGGTGTACGCGCAGGCGCAGGCCGAAGTGGCGCGCCGCAATGGCCATCGCCGCACCGTGATTGCCCGCCGATGCTGTGACAATGGCGGTGACCTCCGGATGTTCGGAGTGCAGCACTGAGAGCGCATTGAGCGCGCCCCGGATCTTGAATGACGCACCGGGCTGGACGGACTCGAGCTTGAGCCACACGTCGGCCTTCGCACGGTCTGACAACCAAGCCGATCGGAGCATTGGCGAACGGAAAACCCGCCCCAGCCCGCCAGGACGGACACCCGCCAGGCGCCGGGCGGCTGCTTCTACGTCAACTCGTGCGGGAACGCGGACTCCGGGATAATGGGACATCGGAACTCGATTATGCATGTGTGGACAACATCGGCGCCCCCCTTCTACAAGAATGGCTATGTCGTGGCCTGTGAAACCACCCGCGAGGCCATCGTCATCGACCCGGGCGATGACGTGGCGGATCAACTGGCAATCGTGGCCAGGGAAGGGGTGTCCGTCAAGATGATCCTGCTGACGCACGCTCATCTTGACCATGTCACCGGCGTTGGTGCCGCAAGGGCCGCGCTCGGAGTTCCGGTGTGGCTGCATCGGGACGACCTCTTCCTGTACGAGGCGGCCGCCGAGCAGGGTCAGATGTTCGGCCTTCAGGTGGAGCCCCAGCCGCTGCCTGACCGCTTCTACGGGGAAGGTGAGTCACTGGCCTTTGGCAATTACATCGTCGACGTCCGGCACACGCCCGGGCACTGTCCCGGTGGTGTCTGTCTGGCAATAGGCCGGGCCGGGCAGGATGGGCGCGAACTGTTCGTGGGGGACACGCTGTTTGCCGGGTCGATCGGACGAGTCGATTTGCCCGGAGGTGATCTGGAGACGTTGCTGACGTCGATCCGGAACGAGCTCTTCGTGTATCCCGACGCAACGATCGTGCACTCCGGCCACGGTCCCGACACGACCGTTGGGGAGGAACGACGGAGCAATCCGTTTCTGAGAGCTTAAGGAACCTGGGTTCCGGTGCTGACTGAGAATTCCACCCGGCCGACGCCGAGCGTGTCGCCGGCCCGAAGGACTCCGCGAGCTGCAGCGATGCCGTTGACCGTTGTGCCGTTTGTACTGCCCAGGTCTTCCATGACGAGCTGGCCCGAAACATCGGCCGTCAACCGGCAGTGAAGACGCGAGACAAGCGGGGCATCAAACACGAAGTCCGCCTGAGCCGCCCGGCCGATCGTTCGTGAGGTCCCGGGCGTGAGCCGCAACAGTCGCGGCGTGTCGTCGTTGCTTTGGAGAATCCATCCAGCCATCGCGCCGTAGTGTAGACGATAACTACCGCCTGGCCGGAAGGACTTCTTTCAGCCACGAAATGAGGGCGTCGGTGACCTCGCGCGACACCGTCTTGACCGACAGCGACGCGTACTCCTGCACTTCTCCGGTCAGCGCCGGCACCAGGAGGTGATTCACGCCTGGCACGACGATCTTCCGGGTCGTGGCCGAGCGCCCTGATCGGGCACTTGACAGTTTCTCGAGCACGTCTGCCTGCTCGGGCGGGACCTGGGTGTCGAGCGCACCCTGCAGGATCAGGATTGGCTGGTTGGTACGACGCACTGCCGACGCAGGATCGAACAGCAACCAGCTTCGAAACCATGCGGTGTCTGACTGCCTTCGGAGTTCCGGTGGCACGAACTCCCACCCGGCGCCGCTCGTTACGGCGTCCATGACCTTCATTTGCAGTGCGATCTTTTCCTGCTTCAGGGCCTCAGGTTCCTCCAGCTTGTCCAGCGCCCGCCGCTGTTGCCAGAGCGTGAGGTCGCGTCCGGTCTGGCCCGCGGCCGCCATCAGGCCAATCGCGCGCACCTGGCCGCGCATCTGGCTGCCCAGGAGCAGTGCCACGGCGCCGCCCTCCGAGTGACCGACCAACGCGATGCGATCGCGGTCGATGTCCTTGCGCTTGCGCAGCCAGTCCACGACGTCCCGCAGGTCATCGGCATACGCTTCGATCGAGGTGCTTTCAATGCGTCCGCCGCTCTGGCCCACGCCGCGCTTGTCGTATCGCACCACGAAGAATCCGGCATCCGCCAGCCGGCCAGCCACCTGCCCCAGCACCGGAATCCCGAACAGGGTCTCGTCGCGGTCCTGTGGCCCGGAACCCGACACGAGCACTACGACAGGCGGTTTGGCGATGCCCTCAGGCGTGGTGATCGTGGCCGCGAGGCTGAAACCATTCGCCGGAATGAAGACGTTCTCGTCACCCGGATGTGTGAACGAATCGAGCCGGGACATGACGCCTGTCAGATCGTCCCGAATCACCGTGAGTGCCGCCACGGGTATTGCCAGTCTTGCCAGCCTGCCGCGTGTGTCCACCCAGATTTCAACTTGAAGTGGCCCGTTGGGGTTTTGGAACGCCACATCGAACTGCCGCAGTTCGAAGCGGGACGCCGGCGTCTCCATCGTCCGTGGCGTGACCTTGATTACGGTGGCTTGCACCTCCGCCTGGGGCGCGACATAGATCGGAATGGTCGTCCCGGCCACGGCCGCGTTCAGCCGCAGCGCAAGGGCCTCGTAGGCGCCGTAGAAATTGTTCGGCAGCGCGATGGTGTCGGTCGAGACGTGATGGGTCAGGCGGGCCTGCTGTCCCGCCTGGACGACGTCGGATGTCGCCGTCCCGGCCTTGAAGTCCGTGTTCAGCACCAGGGCCTGGCCCCGCATCTGGCCGGACACCTCCAGGGACTGGGTCTGCCAGTCGGGGCCGTACCGGGCCAGGAATTTCTCGAAACCGAAATTCAGCGGTGCTCCGGTGCGACCGGTGGCAGAGATCAGCCATCCGCCCTCCGGGCGAGTGACGACAATTTCCTCTGATCCGATGCGCTGACCCCGGAGAAAGATCGTAAAGCTCGCCGAGCCCGTCTGATCGGCCTGCCAGGCCTGCAGTGCGCCCCACGTTGTGCACACCACAAGCGCGACGCTAATATTCCTGAACAACTGCTTCATGACTCCCCAGTATCGCACCATCGCTTCAAACGCCGGGTGGCTTGACGCGAGCGCCCGCGGCCGTCTCCGTTTCGATGGTCCGGACGCCGCTTCGTTTCTGCACTCACTTGTCAGTAATGACGTCACGGGCCTGTCAGTTGGCCGTGGGACCTATGCGGCCTGGCTGACGCCGCAGGGCCGCATGATCACCGATCTTCGCCTGCTGAGGGACCCCGATTGCGTCATCGCCGGGGTCCCAGAGGGACTGGCGTCCACTCTGGCCGCCCGGTTCGACGGGCTGATCTTCGCCGAGAAGGTGCAGGTCGTTGACGAGAGTGCCGTCACCCGGGAGGCCGTTGTGTTCGGCGGGCAGGCCGCGGCGGCCGTCGGCGCCGCCACCGGCATTTCGGCCTCTGACATCGCCGGACTGCCGATTCTCGGCCATGTGACGGAGGGAGGTTTTCGGGTCATCCGGACAGATGACGTGGCGCTGCCGAACTTTGCCATCCAGATGCCGGCCGTGACGTGGGGGCCTGCCACCGCGGCTCTCTCCGCGGCCGGGGCGGTCGAAGTGCCGGGGGGAGGACCTGGGGCGCCAGCAGGACTGTTCGATGCCCTCCGAATTGAGGCGGCGCGTCCGCTGTTTGGCGTCGACATGACGACCGACACCATTCCTCTCGAGGCCGGTCTCCTCGAGCGCGCCATCAGCACAACGAAGGGTTGTTATGTCGGCCAGGAGGTGATCGTCCGCATCCTGCACCGGGGTGGCGGGCGTGTGGCGAAACGGCTGGTCCAGTTTCTGGCCGATGCTGCAGTGACCGACGTTCCACCGGCCGGCACGCCGGTGTACGACCAGGGCCGAGACGTGGGAGTCGTGACGAGTGCCGCGCGGGGGCCGTCCATTGGCCGCGTGGTGGCCCTTGGGTATGTGCACCGCGACAGCGCGGTGGAGGAGCGCGAGGTGACTCTTGGCTCCGGCGCCCCAGCCACCGTCGCGGCGCTGGCCTCCTGAGTCGTCCTTCGTGTTACCCTCGTTTTTCTTATGACGAATACTCCGATTCTTGAGTTCGTCCTCAAGAACTACAAGAACTTCAATTCCCGCGCTACTCGTGATGCCCTGATTGCCTACTGGAAGCACATTGATGCCGGAGGCCAGATGTTCTGGGCCATGGCCGGAGCGATGTCGTCGGCCCAACTGGGAATCACGCTCGCCCCGGCCATTCGTGAGGGGTTGATTCACGGCCTCTCTGTCACGGGAGCGAATCTCGAGGAGTCGTTGTTTCGCCTGGTCGCGCACAACAGCTACAAGGATTTTCCGGAGTATCGCTACCTCTCGAAACAGGATGACACCAGGATTCTCAACGACCGCATGCGCAGGGTGACCGACACCAGCATTCCCGAGGATGAGGCGTTCCGCGTGGTTGAAAAGTTCGTCCTGCCAATGTGGGCGCGGGCGACTGAGAAGGGCGAACGCCGTTTTTGGCACGAGTATTTCTATGAACTGGTTCTCACCATGCCTGAGGACCTCTTTGAAGGAAAACCTGAGGAATCGTGGCTGTTGGCTGCCGCCAGAGCCAATCTGCCGATCGTCGTTCCCGGGTACGAAGATTCGACCTTCGGCAATTTCTTCTCCGCGCGTGCGAATGCCGGTGACTGCGACGTCAGCATCGCGAAGTCCGGGATTGAGTACATGACGGCGTTGTACAAACAGTACGCCGTGCTGTCGGAGGGCCCGGGCGCAGGGTTCTTTCAAATCGGCGGCGGGATCGCCGGTGATTTTCCGATCTGCGTCGTGCCGTCGCTGAAGTACGACGTCGGGGTGTCCGTCAAACCGTGGGCCTATTTCTGCCAGATTTCCGATTCCACGACATCCTATGGCTCGTATTCCGGAGCCACGCCCAACGAGAAGATCACCTGGGACAAGCTGACCGCCGACACCCCGATGTTCGTCATCGAGTCTGACGCCACGATTGTGGCGCCGCTGATGCTCAGTGCGCTGCTCGAGTGCAAGCGGCATCCGGCGGAAGCCAGGACGCTGATGGAGTCTTTCACGCGGTAGTGATGGACACTCTCACCGGCTGGGGCCGGCTGCCTGAGCCGGGGCGAGAACTGTTTGACGAGGACATCGAGACGCTGACTCGAGGCGCGGTCCTGTCACGCGGGCTGGGCCGCTCGTACGGAGACTCGTCCTTGCCGGCCAGTCCGGACGACAAGGTCGCGAATTCCCGCTTCGCGAACCGCATTCTCTCCTTTGATCCCCACACCGGTGTCCTGCGCGCCGAGGCCGGACTCACTCTGGTCGACCTCGTTCGCCTCATGCTGCCGCGAGGCTGGTTTCCCCCGGTCGTTCCCGGCACTCGATTTGTCACGCTGGGCGGCATGGTGGCCAGCGACGTGCATGGCAAGAACCACCATCGCGAAGGCTGTTTCGGCGCACATGTCCGCGCGCTCCGCATTCGGCTCGCCGACGACCGGGTGGTGGAGTGTTCGCCCGAGGCCGACGTGGACCTGTTCGACGGCTCGATTGGCGGGATGGGATTGCTCGGGCATATCCTCGAGGTCGAATTCACCATGCACCGCATCCCGTCGCAGTGGATCTGGATGGAGCGCGAGCGCGTGCCCGATATCGGCGCCTTCCTCGAGAGCATTTCCAGAGCGGCTCCTGAATGGCCCATGACCATGGGGTGGATCGATTGCCTGAAGCGCGGTGAGGAGATGGGACGAGGGGTCCTGATGGCCGGACGCTGGGCGAGCGCCGACGAGGCGCCCGCGCGCAACCCAGGGGCGCGGCCTGAGATCACCATGCCCGTGGTGCTGCCGGACTGGGCGCTCAATCGTGCGACGGCGGGGTTGTTCAACGCCGCGTACTACTGGAGTCACCTGCGGCGACGTGCGGCCGGCATGATGGCGCCGGGAGCATTCTTCTTTCCGCTCGATGTCATCCTCGAGTGGAATCGAGCGTATGGGCCCCGTGGGTTTACCCAGTATCAGTGCGTGGTGCCGCGCGCGGCCGGGCCGGACGCGGTGCGCAAGTTCATGGAACAACTGACCGCACTCGGCGCGGCCTCGCCGCTGTGTGTGATCAAGGACTGCGGGCCCGAAGGCCGAGGGGTGCTGTCGTTCCCGATGGAAGGGACGTCCATTGCCGTGGATATCCCGGTGTCGGGTCATATTCAGCGCGTCGTCGACGGTTTGAATCAGTTCATCATTTCGGTGGGCGGCCGCGTCTACTTGACGAAGGATCGTTTTACGCGGCCCGAAGACTTTCGCGCGATGGAACCGCGGCTGCCTCGATTCCTGGCGCTGAGAGCGAAGTGGGATCCCGCACGGCGGTTGCGCAGCGCGCAGTCCCGGAGACTGTTCGGGGATGCCGCATGAAGGCCGTGGTGTTTGGCGGCACGGCGGGCATCGGCCGCGCGGTCGCGCAGGAACTGGCCGCGCGGGGCGACGCCGTATTCCTGCTCGGCCGAGATGAGGCCAGCCTGCGGCGCAGCGCCGCCGACCTGGCGGCGCGACATCCCGAGCAGGCGCAGGGCGGCTGGGCGCTGTGCGACCTCGAGGACCCGACCGGGTTTGCCGCGGCCCTCGATGCGGCCGACGCGGCGCTCGACGGTTTTGACGCCGTCGTCATCACGGCGGCCATGTTCGCAAGCCAGGCCGAACTGGAGGCGGACGTGGAACTCGCACGGCGGCTGACGACCGCCAACTTCGCCAATACCGTGGCCTTCTGCGAACATGTTCGCGTCCGGCTGTTGTCGCGCGGCGGGGGCTGGCTCACCGCAGTGTCCTCGGTGGCCGGTGATCGCGGGCGCAAGCCGGTGGCAATCTATGGCGCCAGCAAGGCGGGTCTGTCGGCCTACCTGGAGGCGCTCGATCACAGGTTTCGCGCCAGCGGCTTGTGGGTCCTGTGCGTCAAACCGGGGTTCGTGAAGACCGCGATGACCTCGGGCTTGAAGGCGCCGCCCTTTGCGGGCGAGCCCGCCGGCGTGGCCGCCGACATCGTTGCCGCGATGGACCGCAAGCGGCCGCTCGTCTACACACCAGGCGTCTGGCGGTTCGTGATGCTGGTGATCAGAAGCCTGCCGCGGTTCGTGATGAGGAAGATAGATTTCTGAAGCAGGAAGGAGGCTGATAGTGATTCGTTCCCTGCTCTACCATTCCCAGGCCGGCCGTCTCGTGGCCGGAGGCCAGGAACAGATCGAGGTGT
>JAHEFO010000001.1:0-10024 GCA_024640135.1 Acidobacteriota bacterium | reverse complement strand
TCCAGGACGCGCAGCGCGAGCGGCATCCGCCGAAAGTCGAGGCGTTCAGCGACCACACCTTCGTGCTGCTCAAGGGGCTCGATGACAAGTCGCACGATCTCAACTTCGGGACCATTCAGATCTCGATCTTCGTCGGACCGAGGTTTCTGCTGACCAGGCACTCCGGGGTGTCTCCAAGTATCAAGGCGGTCTGGGGGAAGGTTGAGGCCGATCCCTCATTGCTGGCACGTGGCGCCGATGCGACGGCGATCCTGCTGGCGAGAACCATCGTGAACCGCTATTTGCCCATCTTGCTGGCTCTGGAGGAGCGACTTGACGACCTCGAAGACGAAATGATGGTGCGCCCGACCGACGGGCTGCTCGCCGAACTGGTGGGATACAAGACGAACTTGAAGAAGCTCCGCCGTGTGTTCACGTATCACGTCAAAGCCTTCGAATCGATCAAGACGTCGATGCCGCCCGGTATTCGCGACGAACTGCAACACGAAGTGACCGATGTCTACGAGCATCTGGAACGGACGATGAGCCTCGCGACGTTGTATTACGAACTCGCGTCAGACCTGATGGATGGTTACATCACGCTCGCGTCGCATCGCCTGAACAAGATCGTCAAGATTCTCACCATCGTCACCACGATCTTTGTCCCGCTGAGTTTCCTGGCCGGTGTCTACGGGATGAACTTCGAGAACATGCCGGAATTGAAGATGCGGTACGCCTACTTCGGCGTTCTGGGATTCATGGCGATCACCGCCTCAAGCGCGTTGTTGATCATGTACAGACTGGGCTGGATGGGGGAGCGGAAGAGCCGCTCGGGAGATCCCGAGATCTGAGGTTCAGCCAACGTCTGGCATGCCCTCTTCGTCCAAGGTGTCATGTTCTCCAGGATCAAACTCCCTGTGCGGAGGCTCATCAATGCGCCGGGGTTCGCGCTGGTCGCGATTGGGACGCTCGCCCTCGGGATCGGCGCGTGTACGGCGATGTTCAGCATCATCAACGCCGTCCTGCTGCGGCCGCTGCCCTTTGACGAGCCCGACCAGCTCGTCTGGATCGAGAACATCGGCACAAGCGGCATGTCGGCTCGCACGACCCGCGCCGACACCTTCAACGCGTGGCGGGACGAGAACACCAGCTTCGAGGGCATTGCCGCCTACTTTGCGTTCTTCGACTTCAGTCGTCTCACGATCACCGGGTCAGGGGATCCAGAGCGCCTGCGTGCCGTCGGGGTCTCGGATAACTTCGTGGACCTGCTGGGGATCCCACTCGAACTCGGACGGAACTTCACCGCGGAGGAGTGCCTGTTCAATGGCCCTCAGGTCGCCTTGCTCAGCCATTCTTTCTGGATGCGCAGATTTGATGGCGACCGCGGTGTTATTGGACGGACCCTGACGCTCAGTCAGAACCTCACCACGATCGTCGGGGTGCTGCCGTCGGCGTTCGACTTCGACGCGATCTTCTCGCCCGGCACAGAGGTCGATCTGCTGACTCCCTTCCCGCTGACTGCAGAGACGGCGCGGTGGGGCAACACGGTCTTTGGCATCGGCCGACTCAAGGCCGGCGTCACGGTCGCTCAGGCCGAACAGGACCTGCAGACCATCAGTCAGCGATTCATGACCTCAATCAACTACGGCGGCACACTTGGGGCCAGGATCAGTCCACTCAACGACGCGCTCCGCGGGAGTTTCCGGCCGGCCTTCCTGGTCCTGACGGGTGCCGTGATCTGCGTCCTGCTGATCGCCTGCGTCAATCTGTCCAATCTTCTTCTGGGACGCACGAACGCACGCCGGCAGGAGTTTGCCGTTCGTGCAGCGCTGGGAGCCCGGAAGCGCCATCTGGTCGCCCAGGCGTTGACGGAGAGCCTGCTTCTGGCTGTGGCCGGGGCGATTATCGGTATCCCGCTGGCCATCTGGGCCACGGCCGCCCTGGCGGGTTTGCAGACGTTCGGAGTGCCGCTCCTGCAGGATACGAGCGTCGATCCACTGGCGCTGGTTGTCACCATCGGGCTCACAACGATCGCCGGCATCGCCTGCGGCCTCCTGCCCGCGTGGCACCTCGCCCGCACCGCCAGCGTTGAGCAGGCGACCCACCAGCGCAGCGCCGGCCGCGCGTCGGCACTTGTTCGCAGCGGGCTGGTCGTGGCCGAAGTCGCCCTCGCCTGTACGTTGCTGATTGGCGCGGGGTTGCTCCTGCAGAGCTTCAACGCGCTGCTGAAGGTGGATTTGGGGTTCGAACCGCAACATGCGGTCGCCTGGCGGGTCGATCCCTCCCGCAGTTTCGACAGCGCAGCAGACGCAAACCGGTATCTGGACGATCTCGTGGCGCAGGTGGCCGCGCTGCCTGGCGTCGACGCGGTCGGCCTCTCTGACGTGTTACCGCTTGGCAGGAATCGCACGTGGGGCGTCCGTGCGCAGGACACGTCAGGTCAACCGGCCACTGGCCTCTCGGCGTTTCCCCGGATTGTGGACCACTCGTATCTCCAGGCGATGCAGATTCCGCTGGTGTCCGGCAGGTACTTCGATTCCCGTGATACCGGCGATGCGAATCCCGCCGTGATCATCAACGAGAACCTCGCCCGCGCGCTGTGGCCCGATCGCGACGCCGTGGGCCGGATGATCACTCAGAACGGCGGCACCATCGTCGTGGGCGTTGTGGGAAATGTCAGGCATGGGTCGCTCGAGGAGGCCGGCGGGAACGAGATGTACTTCAACTACCACCAGACCGGTGACTGGTCAGGAATGGAGATGGTGGTGCGCAGTTCCCGGACGACCGCTTCGCTGGCACCCGAGGTGCGCGCCACGCTCGCGCTCTATGATCCGGGCCTGCCGAACGGCGAGTTCTACGAACTGGAGACGCTGATCGACAACGCCATGGCGCCCCGCCTGCTGACCACGCAGTTGCTTGGCGTCTTCTCCGCGCTGGCGTTGACGCTGGCGGCGATCGGCCTGTACGGCGTGATCGCCAACTCGGTCGTCCAGCGCACACAGGAACTTGGCATCAGACTGGCCATTGGTGCGTCGCGGCGAAACGTGCTCACGCTGGTTCTTGGCGGGGGGCTCAAACTGGTCGCCCTCGGGGTGGTCCTGGGACTGACGGGAGCTTTCCTGCTGTCGCGCCTGCTGAACAGCATGCTCTTCGGCGTGACCGCCTACGACCCGCTCTCGTTCGGGGGTAACGCGGCTCTGTTGGTGGTCGTCGCGACACTCGCGTGCCTGATTCCCGCGTGGCGCGCGACACGCGTGAACCCCATTTCGGCCCTGCGGGCCGATTGATTCACGGGATACGGGGGAGTCTCAGATCTTCGCGCTGTTCCGCAGAGCTACCAGGGACGACACCAGGGACTGACGTTCCTCGACGATCGAACGGAAAGTCTCGCGGAACATGCGCTGCGACAGTTCCGCATCGTTGCCCAGGAGCCGGCGAAATGCGTCGGCGTTCCACTTGAGGACAACTGTCGGCTCGGCCGCACGGGCCGACATCACCCGATTGGCGCCGGCGAGTACCGCCAGCTCGCCCAGGAGTCGGCTCGGTCCGGCGGATGGCAATGCCTGCTCGCCACTCTCACTCTCGACATACAGGTCGACCTTGCCGGAGATGACCAGCGCCACGAAGTCGGCCGGGTCGCCTTCCTTGTAGAGCGGCTCTCCTTTTGACAACTCGGCAATCACGCCGCGCTGCAACAACACGTCGAGACCATATGACGTGTAGCCTTCAAACATTGAGAACGCTGCGATCGCTGCGGTGAAGTTTGCTGTCATAAGGACTCCGGGGCGGCCGTCCGGAAGTATACGGCCTTCCTGTTGTCCTCGACTACCAAGAAAGAAGGGGGCGCCGCCTGCCGTTTTACGGCCCGCTGACCGTCCCGCCCTTCAGGACGACGCCGGTTATCTTCGGCGTCGGTTCGTCGCCAAGCTGCACGTCGATAATCCCGAGCGTTGTGCCCGCGCCCAACACATGAATCTCAACACCCGTTGTCGTCCCGCCGCCCATGCGCCCATGAGGAGCCCGGCGACGATTCCCTCTACTGCTGACATCCTTCCTCCCGTGACTGGCCCGGCAGGTATTGCCGTCCTTGAGTTGGACGCTCGAAGCAGCCGGAAGTTGTAAAGAGGACGTGAAGAATGCGCTGGGCGCCCTCATTCAATCGGCCGGCACTACGAAGAGAGCAAGTCCACCAGTCCCCGATCGGCTTCCGGCAGTTCAAGAAGTCGCAAGTCTGCCCGTGGCACCCAGCGCATCTCCTGGCCCAGCAGGGGGAGCGGCTCATCCAACAGAGCCGTCAGGCGAAAGTGGAGCCGAACGCTGCGTTCAGGGTAGCTGTGCTCCACCGTGAAGATCTCCTCGCCAATCGTGGCTCGAACTCCCAGTTCTTCGAGGAGTTCTCGAGCCAGGCACCGTTCGTGGGTTTCGTCCGGTTCGCATTTGCCGCCCGGAAATTCCCAGGCGCCAGCAAGGTGTGTGCCCTGGAGCCGGCGGGTCAGGAGAAAGCGGCCGTCACGTTCGATTACGGCCGCCAGCACCACGATGGGCGGGAGTGATGCCGGGGTCATCGTGCCGTTCGTTTCCGGGCCTTCGGGGCGTGCGGGTACGACGCACACCCCCGTCTCATCGCGCAGGTTGCACACCGCGGCGCACGCGCCGTGCAGACCGTCGCGCCGAAGTCCATCAGAGCCTGATTGAAGTCGAACACGTGTTTGCGCGGGAGGAGCGCGCGCGAGAACTCCCAGAGTCGCTTCACCATCGCATGGCTCTTGGGCTCATCCCTGGCAATGAACACTCGAAACAGGACGCGCGCGACGTTGGTATCGAGGATGGCGGTGCGCTTGCCGAATGCAAAACTCATCACCGCCCCTGCGGTATAGGCGCCAATGCCCTTGAAAGAACGCAGGGTGTCCTCGTCGCCCGGCAGTTCGCCACCGTGCCGCGCCATGGACTCGCGGGCGATGGCGTGAAGCCGTCGCGGACGGATGTTGTAGCCCAGCGGATACCAGGTGCCCACTGCCTCGGCTTCGGGGGCCGCGGCCAGTGCTTCCAGGCTGGGGTACTGATCCAGCCATTCGTGATACTTGGGGAGCACCCGGTCCACCTGAGTCTGCTGGAGCATCACCTCCGAAACCAGAATGCGGTACGGATCGCGCGTGTGGCGCCACGGCAAATCGCGGCCGTGCTTGCGATACCAATCGAGCAATCGGCGTCGAAACCACTGGCGGCGGGCTGGCACCGGTAGGGCAGGCGACTTCTTCACAGTGGCCACTATAATCGTCTGACGCCAATGAAGATTTACACCAAGACCGGCGATCAGGGCGAAACCGGATTGTTCGACGGCACCCGAGTCAGCAAGGCCGACCCGCGCGTGGACGCCTACGGCGAGGTGGATGAGGTGAACGCCTGGCTGGGTCTGGCGCGCGCCGAGGGCGTCGAGGACGACATCGGCGGGATGCTCGTCCAGTTGCAGCGCGATCTGTTCGCCGTCGGCACCGCCCTGGCCGATCCCCGACACAAGATTGCGGGGCGCGTGAAGAAGGTGCAGCTCGGGGATGGCGATGTCGAGCGGCTGGAACACTGGATCGACCTTCTGGACGCCGGTCTTCCACCCCTGAGGCGGTTCGTCCTCGCGGGGGGGACGCGCGCCGGGGGGGCACTGCATTTAGCCCGCACCGTCTGTCGGCGCGCCGAGAGGCGGATCATCTCCCTCGGTCCGGACGCGGTCGACCGCACGGTACTGGTGTTCCTTAATCGCCTGTCCGATTTGCTGTTTGTCATGGCGCGTTCGGTGAACGCGAGCGCGGGCGTACCTGAGACCGAGTGGTAGTAAGCGATGCCTTCGCCACGTGCCAGCGGCTGGCGCGTGAACACTATGAAAATTTTCCCGTCGCCTCGCGCTTGATGCCGAAGGCGGCGCGTCCTCACATCGCCGCCATCTATGCGTTCGCACGAATCGCCGACGATTTCGCTGATGAAGGTACCCGCGATCCCGGCGACCGGCTTGTGTTGCTGGACGACTGGCAGAGCCGTCTCGACGCGGCCGCGCAGGGCCGCGTGGAACTCGGTGGGAATCCGACGCATGATGCCGTCTTCGTCGCGCTGTGCGAGACGTTGCGGGTATCCGGGGCCGATCAGGCCCTGCTGAGCGACCTGCTCAGCGCGTTTCGGCAGGACGTGACCACCAAACGCTACGAAACGTGGGAGGACGTGCTCGACTACTGTCGCCGGTCGGCAAATCCGGTCGGACGCCTCGTGCTGCTGGTGACGGGGCACCGCGATGAGGCGCTGGCACAGCAGTCCGATGCGGTTTGCACTGCCCTGCAACTGACGAATTTCTGGCAGGATTTGGCGCGCGACTGGACGAACGGCCGGTTGTACGTGCCCCTCGACATCGTCAAGGCGCACGGCGCGCGGATTGACGACCTCAACAGCGGCCGTTGGAGCCCGGAGTGGCGCGGGGCCCTGCACGACGCCGGCGACCGCACACGGGCTCTGTTCGCCGCCGGCAAGCCCGTGGCCGACGCCGTGCGCGGCAGGCTGCGCCTGGAACTGCGAGCGACCTGGCTGGGCGGCCGCCGGATTCTCGACCGGCTGGCCGCGGCGGACTACGATGTATTCCGCGCCAGACCGTCTCTGGACTGGCGCGATGCGGTGCGGGTCGCTGCCGGCATCGTGACCTGGCGGCGATGACTGTGATGTCATGACTCGAAAAACCAGCTTCTACTACTCCTTTCTGGTCCTCCCGTCCGCCGAGCGCCGAGCCATCACTGCCGTCTTCGACGTGTGCCGCGCGATTGATGATGCGGTGGATTTGGAGTCGGACCCGGCGAGAGCCGTCTCGGCTCTCCAGTCCTGGAGGGCAGAGGTTGCCCGGGTGTTCGGCGATGAGGCGCCGCGCACCGCGGAAGGCTTGGCGCTGCAGCCATTCGTGAAGCCATTTCGTCTGCCCCGCGAGCAGTTCGACGCGCTGATCGACGGGGTGGGAATGGATGCTGAGCCGATGCGGTTCCAGACGTTTGGCGATCTCGAGCCGTATTGCCACAGGGTTGCGTCCTCGGTCGGTCTCATCTGTGCGGAGATCTTCCGTTACAAGGATGCGGCCGTCCTCACGTACGCGCGCGACCTTGGTGTCGCCCTGCAGTTGACGAACATTCTCCGGGATGTCGGAGTGGACTACCGGCGCGGTCGCCTGTACCTGCCGCTGCAGGACCTCGCCGGGTGCGGCTGCAGCGAGGAGGACATCCGCCGGGAAGTGGCTGAGGCCGGGCAGGGGGTTCGGTCCCCGCAGGTCCGTCAGGCGCTGACTCAGCACGCTGCCCTGGCCCGCGAGTACTTCGCCCGAGCGGTGGCCGTGCTGCCGAGACAGGATGCATCGAGATTCGTGGCCGCCGAGATCATGCACGGCATCTACTTCGAGCTGCTCAAGCGGATTGAGGCGGCGGATTTCGACGTGTTCAGTCAGCTCGTGCGAGTGCCGCGCCCGGCGCAGGCGCGTCTGGCTCTTCGTACCTGGTGGACGCTTCACCGTGGCCGGATTCCCCAGCACTGACAGGTGTGACGTCGCCGTGATCGGCGCAGGCTGCGCCGGGTTGAGCGCCGCTGTGCGCCTGGCGGCGCGCGGCCAGAGCGTCACGGTGATCGAAGAGGCGCCACGCCTGGGAGGCAGGGCCACCGCATTCGACGACCGCCCGTCAGGCCGCCGACTCGACAACGGGCAGCACGCGCTATTCGGCTGTTATCGCGAGACCTACGAGTTCCTTCGCGCCATCGGCACGGCGGCGCGCGCGCCGCTTGACTCCACCCTGAGCCTGGTCATGGCCGATTCACATGGCCGCACGTCGACGCTGACCTGCCCGGACTGGCGGCCTCCGTTCCATCTGATCGGCGGCCTGCTGTCCTGGGAAGCCATTCCGGTCATCGATCGCGTGGCGGCTGCGAGGATGGCGGGCCTGCTGTGGAGAGTCAGGCGCGACGGCGCGGCCAGGACGGCGGCCAGGGTGTCGTCGCGGCTGACTGTCAGCGAGTGGCTCCGCCAGCAGGGACAGCCGGCCTCCCTGTGCGACTGGTTGTGGAACCCGCTGGCGATCGCCGCGCTCAATCAGGATCCGAACGCCGCGGCGGCGCAGCCGTTTGTCCGGGTGGTCGGGGAACTGTTCGGCCCGTCTCCTGGTGCGTCTTCCATCGGTGTGCCGACCGTGCCGCTTGATGAGCTGTACGCGGCACCGGCCGCACGTTTCGTCGAGGCTCGCGGAGGGGGCGTGATTCGACGCACGACCGCGCGTGTGGAACTGGACTTGTCGGGTCGCCATCGTGTCGCGGTCGGAGATCGGATGCTGTCGCCCAGGGCGGTGATCAGCGCGGTGCCGTGGCACGCGTTCGGACGATTGTGGAACGGGTCTGTTCCGGCACAACTGGCGGCGATTGCCGGGAACGCCAGTCGCATGAGCGCGGTGCCGATTGTCACGGTCAACCTCTGGTTGGACCGCCCTGTGATGACCCACCGGCAGATCGGTCTGGTGGGCACCGAGTTTCACTGGGTGTTCAACAAGGACGTCGGCTGTCCCGAGGGTGAGAGACAGGACAACGACAGCGGGTGCCTTTATTCGCTTGTCGCGAGCGGCGCCTCGAGCCTGTTGAGGCTGGGAAATGATGAGCTGGCCGCGCGTGCGGAACGTGAGTTGCGGGCATGTGTGCCCGGGGCCGCGGGCGCGGTGTGCCTGCGGGCGCTGGTGGTGCGTGAGGCCAGGGCCACCTTCTCTCTGGCCCCCGACGCTCCGCCCAGACCGGCCACGGTCACGCCGATTCCCGGCTTCTTCCTGGCGGGTGACTGGACCGACACCGGGTTGCCGGGCACGGTCGAAAGCGGCGTGCTCAGCGGTCATCGCGCGGCTGACGCGGCTATGATCGGTCTGTGACATCGGTCATCGTCCACTATCAGGAACTGGCGCTCAAGGGCCGCAACCGGCCCTGGTTCATCCGTGCGCTGGTGCGGACGATTCGAACCGTGCTGTCTGGCCTCGACATGGTGCACGTGGTGGCGGTCACAGGTCGCATCGAAGTGCGATTTGAGTCGGGCCATCACTGGCCGGAGGTTCGAGACAGGCTGAGGCGCCTGCCCGGAATCGCGAACTTTGCCAGAGCCGTCCACGTGCCGGCGGAACTTGACGCGATGACTGCTGCGGTACTGGACGGGTTGCGGGGGCTCGAACCGCGGTCGTTTCGAATCAAGGCCCGGCGCGCCGACAAGCGGTTTCCCCTGCCCTCGCCCGAGATCGAACGCCGCATCGGCGGACGGGTTCACGACGAATTGGGCTGGCCCGTCGACCTGTCGCACCCGCAGTCAGTGGTTCGTATCGAAGTGCTGACGGGAGATGCCTTTATCATCTTCGACCGCGAACCTGGCGCCGGGGGACTGCCAATCGGCACCGGCGGCAAGGCGTTGTGCCTGCTGTCCGGCGGGATTGATTCGCCGGTGGCCGCGTGGCGCATCATGACCCGGGGCGTCAGGGTCCAGTTGGTGCATTTTCACAGCTATCCGATCCTCAACGAGACGTCGCAGGACAAGGTGCGCGATCAGTCGGCCATCCTGGCTCGCCATCAACTGATGTCCCGCCTGTACCTGGTGCCCTTTGCCGGTGTGCAGCAGCAGGTGGTCGTGACCGTGCCATCGGAACTGCGGGTCGTCATCTACCGACGGCTCATGGTGCGCATTGCGCAGCGAATCGCCGAGCGCGTCCACGCGGACGCCCTGATCACCGGCGACGTGATCGGCCAGGTCGCTTCTCAGACGATCGAGAATATCCGTGCGATTGACGATGCGGCAACGATGCCGATTCTGCGGCCGCTGGTGAGCACTGACAAGGAAGACATTACGCAGCAGGCTATTCGGCTCGGCACCTACGGGACGTCCATCATTCCTGACCAGGACTGCTGCACTTTGTTCACGCCCCGGAATCCCGCCACGCGCGCGTCACTCGAGGCTGTGCGTCGGGCCGAAGCGCTTCTTGACGTCGATGCGCTGGTCGTTCAGGCGATGGGGGCGACA
>JAHEFO010000051.1:1870-19265 GCA_024640135.1 Acidobacteriota bacterium | reverse complement strand
GACGTAGGCCTTCGACAACGACGAAAACGACAGAATTGGCGCATCCGGATCGAGACTGCCGAGCAGCGGCGAGGGCCCGTCAAAACCCAGGTCGCCGTACACTTCGTCGGCCAGAATGGGCACACCGGACGAGTGGGCGAGCGCGATCAGGGCACGGCGTGTCGCTTCCGGGTAGACCGCGCCGGTGGGGTTGTTCGGATCGATGACGACGATGGCGCGGGTCGCTGGCGTAATCTTCCCCGCGATGTCGTCCACGTCCGGCAGCCAGCCATTCTCAGGATCAGTCCGGTAGTAGACCGCCTTGGCGCCCAGTTTGGCCAGGACCGCCGTGTAGAGCGGGTAGGTTGGCGTGGGCACCAGCACTTCGTCGCCGGCGTCGGCCATGGCGCCCAGGGCCAGTTCAATGCCCTCCGAGGTTCCCGCAGTGAGGAGCACCCGGTCGGGCCCCACCGGCATGCCGCGCGACTCGTACTCGGCCGCCACGGCTTCGCGAGCCGGTGTGATGCCCACGGACGCCGTGTAACCGTTGTGCCCGTCGCGCATTGCTCGCTCGACGGCCTCGATGAGGTGAGGCGGTGTCTTGAATCCGAACGGAATCGGATCGCCGATGTTGAGATACCGGCAGGTGCGGCCAGTGGCCTCCACCTTCTTGGCTTCGGCGACCACGTTGCGGATGGCATACGTGAAGCCGTGGATACGGGAGGCAACGCGCACCGGGCCCTGTGTAGGCATACCGACGATCCTATCCGAAGCCTTCGCCTTTGACACGAGGCGCAGCCCTGCTCATGATCGAGGCGTCTGCGGCCACCTCGCCAACCGCTCATTTCGGGCTGAATTTCATGCAAATCATGGCGCTGAAAGTGGGACAATGCGCGAGAAGTCAGGGGGCACGGTGAGCGGATTTGGTCTGGTGGCGCTACGGCTGGCTTTGGCCGTCGTTTTCGTCGCGCACGGAACAAACATATTGTTCGGCCTGTGGGCCGGGCCAGGAATCGGTGCCGGTGGGCTGGACTTGACCGCCCAGACCTTCGCCGCAGCGGGTCTCGCGCCGGCGTTTCTCCTGGCTGTACTGGTCGGGATCATCGAAACCGTTGGCGGCATCCTGCTCGCCATCGGGTTTCTTACAAGGGCTTCCGCGTCGGCGTTGGCAGTGATTATCTGTGTGGCGATGTGGAAGGTGCATTGGTCCAACGGCTTCTTCCTCAACTGGATGAGTGCGCCTGGCCGCGGTCTGGGACTGGAGTTCAGTGTGGTCCTGATAGGCGCATTGTTATGTCTCGGGCTCATGGGTGCGGGCGAATGGTCCGTGGACGGGCGGCGGGAAGCGAGCCGCGCCGAGCGGCGGGCCGGCCGCGCCAGGATTCGCCGTAGATTCTGAACCTTCACACACGTCACTGAGGCTCTCTGAAGGGGCCGGGCTTCTCCTTCACGCCTCGTGTGGATCCACAACATGAACCTTCAGAACAAAGTAGCGCTTCTTGTGGGAGCCAGGCGCATGGGGATGGCCGTCGCCACGGCGATCGCCGGACAGGGTGCGGACGTGGCTCTGACATATCGCAGTTCACCTGACGCGGCCCACGCGGCGGCCGGCGCTGTTCGCGCGCTCGGCCGCCGGGCGTCGGTCGTCCCATGCGACGTGACGGATGACGCACAGGTGCAGGCCTCCATCGATCGCGTCGCCGCCGAACTGGGTCGCATTGATGTGCTGGTGGTCATGGCATCGAGATATGAGGCCGTGCCGTATGACGACCTCGACGCGGCGACGATCGAGCAGCAGCTGGGGGTGGACATGCGCGGGACCTTCCTCTGCATGCGGGCGGTGGTTCCCCACATGCGTGCGGCCGGCGGCGGGCGGATCATCAATTTCACAGACTGGACGGCGGCAAGCGGACGTCCTCGCTACAAGGACTACACCGGGTACTACGTGGCGAAGGCCGGTGTGAAGGCGCTGACCGAAGGGTTTGCCCTGGAACTGGCCGCCGACAATATCCTGGTGAACGCCATTGCGCCCGGCCCGATGCTGGCCCCGGAAGACTACTCAGCCGCGCAGCTCAAGGCGGTCGAAGATGTCACGCCGCTGGGGAAGTGGGGAGGCGCCGGGGAGATCGCCAAGGCCGTCCTCGCGCTCATCGATTCGGACTTCACCACGGGCGAAACCATCCGCGTGGATGGCGGACGGCACGTGTATTGACTAGTGCTCCGCTTCTACAGATTCGCTGCCATCGATTCGAGCGCGCCCTCGAGTTCCTTGCGGTCGCGCGCAAAGCACAAGCGGAGATAGCCTTCCCCGCGAGAACCGAAGTCCACGCCGGGAACGCAGCCGATCCGCGCACGCTTGATGAGAAACTCGGCCATCGCCCAGGATAACGATTCCGAGGCGTCCGGGAGCGGTGACTTCCATGCGGGGTCGATCTTCACAAAGGCGTAGAACGCGCCGGCGGGAGGCTCGACGGTCAGCACGCCTTTCGAGGCGGCCGGCAGTTTCTGGCAGAACAGGTCACGCCGGGCGAGCAACTCCGTCCGAAACTGCTCCACCACGTCCTGAGAGCCCTGCAGCGCACCGACCGCGCCGTACTGAATCAGCGACGAGACGTTGGAGGTGGTGCAGAAGATCACCTTGCGCGCGCGTTCGCGCGTCTTCGGATCCTTGATAGCCAGGTACCCGAGCCGCAGCCCGGTCATCGCGTAGGTCTTGCTGAATGTGTAGAGCGGGATGGTCCGGTCATACAGACCCGGCCATGACGCGATGCTCAGATGCTTCCGGCCGTCGAACAACACGTCCTCATACGCCTCGTCGGAAAAGACCCAGAGATTGCGCTCCGTGACCAGCGCGGCAAGCGCATCCAGATCCTCGCGTGTGAACACGCCGCCCGTCGGATTACTGGGCGTGTTGACGACAATGGCCTTGGTCTTTGGCGTGATGAGGCGTGCCAGTTCGTCCATGTCCGGCCGCCACCCGTTGGCTTCGTACACTGGAAAGCCGACAGGCACGGCCTGCGCCGCCAGGATGTTGCTGATTGTTGGCGGCCAACAGGGATTGGGCACCAGCACCTCGTCGCCAGGTTCGAGCAACGCGAGGCACGCGATGTACTGCCCATGGATGCCGCCGTTGGTCACCATGACCTCGCCGGCGCCCCCGATGGGAATGTCGTTCTTGGTCCGCATCTTCTCCACCAGCAGATCGAGCAGCGGCGGAATGCCCGTCGTCTGCACATAGTGGGTGCGGTTGTCGGCGATGCCCTTCCGAAGCGCCTCCTTGACGGAGTCTGGCGCGTCAAAACTGACGTCGCCTTGATCGAGCCGGAACGGCTTGTCGACTGAATACATCATGTCGCGGATGCGAACGATGCCGGAGAAGGGTACGTTGTCGAGGAACTGAGCCATCCATAAGATGATACAGAAGAGACATGACGCACCCCAAGCATGCCGCCGCAGACCACGATGTTCTGGACCTCATTCGCAAGCGGTGGAGCCCCCGGGCCTTTGACGCCACCAGGCCCGTGTCGCGGGCGGAGATCTGGCGGCTTTTCGAAGCCGCACGCTGGGCGCCCTCGTCGCGGAACGAACAACCGTGGCGCTTTGTGGTGGCGGACCGGAATCACTCACCTGAGGCACACGAGGCGCTCGTTGGCGCGCTCGGGCCTTTCAATCAGACCTGGGCCAGCGCGGCACCCGTGCTCATCCTGGCGGCGGTGCAGTTCACCGTGGAAGAGACGGGCGAAACGAACCGGCTGGCGTACTACGACGCGGGCCAGGCTGTCGCCTTCCTCACACTCCAGGCCCAGTCACAAGGTCTGGGGATCCGCCAGATGGAAGGCTTCGACCACGCGGCCGCTCGCCGGGTGTGCCGCATTCCAGACGCATTCGAGCCCGTCGTCGTGATCGCCGCCGGCTACCTTGGGTCGCCTGAGACGTTGACGGTCGAAAAACACCGCGCGGCCGAGGTCACCCCTCGCCGCCGGCGCCCGATTGCCGACTTTGTATTCGACGGGACGTGGGACACGACAATGAGCTCCGAGTCCAATTGAACGTGCCCTCGCGCGGCCGCCGAAGAGCGCAACCGGATCGCCGAGGGTGAACTCACTCCCCCTCGGACACACCCAATCAGCGACGAGCGCTGTTTCAGTCCAGCACGGGATCCGTGAACTTCAGCCGGCCGCCGAGCGAGATGACGAAGCCGTAGATCGCCACCGCCGCGAACAGCAGCATCGCCACCACCGAAAGTGGGAAGTACCATGAGCCGGGATCCAACGTGAGCGGCACGAAGTTCCACGACGAGAAGGCGACGGTCACCAGCATCGTGAAAAGGCCGAACCGCGTCAGCAGCAGGACCGCCAGCACCGGGATGCCAAAGAACGCGCATGCCTCGAGCAGCGACGGTGACGTCAGCAGAGCGAACGCCGCTACGGCGCCGAAGAAGGCCAGATACGCGAGCCACGGCCGGCGGAAGATCACGCGAAAGATCAAAACCAGGAGCAGCACAATGACTGGGACGGAGAACGCCGAGCGGACCAGCTCGAGATAGGCGGCGAGTGTCCACGAGAACCCGTGTAAGGCGGCCATCCCATTGAACGGCGGCGTTGGGGACGGCAAACCGAACCAGGGCGCGGCCATCGGCAGAAAGAAGATGCCGCTGGCGACAATGCCACCCACGCCGCCGATGAGCAGGTGGCTGCCGATGAGCGGGTCACGGAGCCGGCCGTCGAGCATCCGGCTCCAGGTGATGAGCGTATCCGGCCAGAGACGCCGAACGTAGGGCTCGATCGCCAGGTAGGCAATCCAGACCATGGCCGCAATGAACAGACTGAGGGCCAGGTTCGGGCCCCAGCCGCTCAGAAACAGGGTCAGACTCGACGAGCGCAACACATAGCTGGCAAAACCCACGGCGGCCAGAAACGCCGCCAGGCGGGTCGCGCCCCGTGTGTCGCTTCGGCCGAGCCGCACGTTGCGCCGCGCCAGCAGACCGGCAACCACCATCACGGTGAGTACGAAGACCACGGCCAGCAACTGCTGAGCCAGAGCCCCGATGGTCCGGGGCGTGGCGGTGCCGTTCTCCGGCTGCTCGTAGGGCGCAAACATCTCGAACCAGACCAACCGTCCACGAAACGCAGCCGCCTCAATCCGGAGGTCGTCCCGGTTCCAGGTCCGGCGTGCGTCACTCGCGACCGGCGGCGCCCACTCCGACTCCGTGAGCTCGAATGTCGCCGGGTCGAGGCCCGCCAGTTCGAGCAGTCCGGGCCAGTCCGGCTCAGGCCACGGTCCGGGAGCGGCTGGGAGATCGGGCGGAACCGCATGAAAATGGCTCAGGTGGCCCTCCGGATCGAGGGAGATGTATTTCATGCCCGGTCGGATCTGCGGCGGATCGACGGCGTCAACCCAACCGATGCCGTTCATGGGCAGCAGCATCACCGGGCTCTCGCGGTACCAGAACCAGACCACCGACGGCTTGACGGTGGCCAGGTGCTCCCACCGATCCGCGGAGGTGTCTTCGCGTTCGAGCGCGGCGAGGTGGCCGGTGCCCCCTTGGAAGCCATACGCGGTGTCGAGCGGTGGCTCGGTGTAGCCCAGCTCGGCGAGCGCGGATCTGGCGGCAACCGTGAGTTCGACCGGCGACAGCGGAAGCGGCACATATCGCGTGAGCGTCACCGCCGATAGCACGAACCAGACGCCGGCCAGGCCCACCAGAATCGTGACGAGGCAGGCCGCGGCCACTGCGGGACGCAGGGCGCCCTTCCCTTCCGCTTGCGCCACCATCTCGGGTGATGGCGTCTCGCCCGCCGCCACGGCCATCGCCAGCGGATCGCCGCCAGGCAATGACGCGGCCAGCGCGGCCGCCGACGCGGGGCGCTTGGCGGGATCAGGATCGACGCATCGGAGAATCGCGCGTTCGACCACCGGGTCCAGCCCGGACACGTGTGCCGACGGGCTCGTCGGCGTCGAACTCAGGCTGGCCGGGTCGTTGAGGTTCCGGGCCTCGAAGGCGCGCTTGCCCGTGAACAGCTCGTACAGGACGAGGCCCATCGAGTAGATGTCCGTCTGCTTCGTCAAGGCGCCGCCGGTGACTTGTTCGGGCGCCATGTACTGGGGTGTGCCGGCCCGTGCCTCCAGTCCGGTAATGCCCTCAGTGGCGCCGGCCAGGCCAAAGTCCGTGATCTTCGCCCGCCCTCGGCCGTCGAGCATGACGTTGGCCGGCTTGAGGTCGCGGTGCAGCACGCCTTCGTCATGGGCAGCCTGGAGACCGGCGCACAACTGCCGCGAGATCTCAACCGCCTTGTCTTCGGGGAGTCGTCCGATGCGGCGAAGGAGCGACGCAAGGTCTTCGCCGTCCACGTACTCCATCGAGAGGAAGTGCCGGCCGTCGGCCTGGCCGATGTCGTGGACGCGACAGACGTTGGGATGCGTGACCTTCAGCGACATCCGCACTTCGGTCAGGAAGCGCTCGAGCCGATCCGGATCCTGCTCGACGTCACGGGGCAGAAACTTCAGCGCGACTGGCTGGCCCAGCTTCAGGTCGTCCGCCCGGTACACCTCGCCCATGCCGCCGCGGCCGAGCAGGCCGACCATCCGGTAGCGACCATCCAGGATCGTGCCGGGCAGGAAGCGTCCCCCGTCACTGGCCCGGCGATCTGACGAGGATGCCCGTGCCGTGATGTCCGGCGGCGCCGGACTCGTCATCGTCTCGCTGCTCGGGGTGAGGGACGCGCCGCAGTGGCCGCAGAACCGCTGCGACGACGGCTGGGTTTGTCCACAGGCGGGGCACCGCATCACGCGCGGAGTATACCCGACGCCAATGAGCTACCAGCTCACTTCAGACCAGCGCGAGGATTCGTTCCAGGGTCTGTCGCGTGCCCTGAGTCGGCAGGTTCGACAGATAGATGTGCCGGACGCCGGCGCGCCGGAGTTCGCGGATGGACCGCGCGCAGATCGCTTCCGCGCTCTGGCCTGACTCGAATTCCTTCGTCAGGGCCTCGGCAGGGACTGAGAGAAATTGCTGCAGGATGGCCATGGTCCTGGGATTGGCGCTGCGGTAGTAGAAGACGCCGAAGATCCCCTGTGTCGTGAAGCCTGCTCGCTGCTGTTCGGTGAGGAACGCCTCCACTTTCGGGAGGTCGTAGTGCGACACCACCTGGGTGAGATAGAGCTCCCCGGTGAACCGCGGGTCGGTGAGGTACCCGACCTGCGTCGCTGCCGTCTGGTGGGGGTTGGCCCAACCGCCCAGCGCCAGACCGGGCACGTGTGCGCGGATGTCTTCGCGCAACTGCCAGCCATGCGCCACACAGCGCGGCGGCCCCACGGACTTGTCTCCACCAAGCACGACCATGGTCGGAAATCCCTGATGCAGCGCGCTTTCCGCGTATGAGAGGCAGTACTCCCGCGTGTGCTTGGTCGTCAGGAACGGAATGACGTGACTGCGGGGCACGTCGGTGCCCAGATTGATGACCAGGTGCCGCAGGTTGTTCTCCTCCTTGGCGCCCACGGCGCTGTCGGTCAGAAACACGAACATTTCATCGCGCACAAGACCGCGAACCGCATGATACGTGTCGATCCACGCGTCCATCCCTGCCGAGGAATCCAGTTCGGCTCGAGGCGGACGAAGTTCAACCGACAACACGTTCGGCGTCCTCTCGAGCGCCTCAATCAACGGATTCGTCATTCATTCGCAGTATAAACTGCAGCAGTGGCCACCGCACTTGCGTCGCTGACATCACTGGCCCGTGTCACGCTGGCGCCTCATCCGACACCGATCGACTCGCTCGCTCGACTCCGTTCGGCGCTCGGGCCGGCCTGTCCCGCGCTCTACATGAAGCGCGATGATCTGCTGTCGTTCGGCATGGGCGGCAACAAGATTCGCAAATTGCAGACCGTCCTGGCTGAGGCCATCGCCTCCGGCGCGGACACACTCATCACGTGTGGCGGGCTGCAGTCGAACCATTGTCGCGCCACGGCCGCCGCCGGTGCGGCGCTTGGAATGCGGGTCGTCCTGGTCGTCAACGGGGTCCGGCAGGATCGACCCACCGGCAACGCGTTGCTCGACGAGCTCTTCGGCGCCCAGGTCCGCTACGCATCGTCTCCGGACGAACGCGCCTCGATGATGGAGACGGTGGCGCAGGAACTGGTCTCCACCGGATGTCGGCCTTTCGTCATCCCGCTGGGCGCGTCGACGCCTGTCGGTGCCGCGGGATTCGCCCGGGGCGTTGAGGAGATTCTGGCACCCGGCCTCCGGCCTGACGTCATCGTTCACGCGTCTTCATCTGGAGGCACGCAGGCCGGCCTGATTGCCGGCTGCGCGTTGTACGGACTCAAGGCCCGGGTGGTGGGGATCAGCGCCGATGAGCCATCGGACGCGTTGGCCGCCATCGTTCGTGGTCTGGTCGAGGAAATGGCTGAACGCCTGGGCGGGTCGCGGGCGGCGCTCGGCGCCAATCGGGACGTGGTGGTGGACGATCGCTTCATTGGGGAAGGCTATGGCGTGCCAACAGAAGGCTCGCGCGAAGCCTTGACGATGGTGGCCAGGCACGAGGGGATTGTGTTGGACCCGGTGTATACCGCGAAGGCAATGGCCGGGTTGATCGGGCGCATCAGAGGAGGCGAGTTTTCAGCCGCCGAGACCGTGCTGTTCTGGCACACTGGCGGCCAGACGGGGTTGTTTGCATGAAACTGACATTTCTGGGCGCGGCGCGCACGGTGACCGGATCCAAGCACCTGCTGCAGGTGGGCAGCATCCGGGTGCTGGTGGACTGCGGCATGTTCCAGGGGCTCAAGGCGCTTCGTGAGCGCAATTGGGAGCCGTTCGCGGTGCCCGCCAATTCGATCGACGTTGTCGTCCTGACGCATGCCCACCTCGATCATTGCGGGATGCTTCCGCGGTTGGTGGCACAGGGTTTCAACGGGCGGATCTTCTGCACGGGCGGCACCGCCGAACTGGCGAAGATTGTCCTCGCGGACGCCGCGTATCTGCAGGAAGAAGACGCGGAGCGGGCGAACCGGAAGGGCTACACCAAACACAAACCGGCACTGGCCCTGTTCACGAAGAACGACGCGGCGGCCGCCGTGCTCCAGCTGCAACCCATCGGGTACGACCGGCCGATGCCTATCGCACCTGGGATTGAGCTGGAGTTCCTCAACGCCGGCCATCTGCTGGGATCGGCCTACGCGCGCATTACCGTTGCGGCGGAGGGCAAGACCGTTCTGTTTGGCGGTGACCTGGGCCGGTACGGGCGGCCGGTGCTGCCGGATCCCACACCTCCGCCTGACGCGGACGTGGTTCTGGTGGAGTCCACCTATGGCGACCGCGTGCACGAAGCCGATGACCATGGGAAACATCTGGCGGCCGTGATCAATGAGACCGTCGAGCGAGGGGGAAAGATCGTCATCCCATCGTTCGCGCTCGGTCGCGTTGAAGAGCTGCTCTTCTGGGTGCGGCACCTCGAGGAGCGCAAGGCCATTCCCGAACTGCCCGTCTACGTCGACAGCCCGATGGCCGTTGAGGCGTTGGAGGAGTATCGCGACCGCATGCACGAGCTCGATCCGGGCCTCCGCAACTTCCTCACCGCGCGCTTGCGCGTGGTGGCCTCGGTGCCTGAGTCGCGCAAGGTGCAGGAGCAGACCTTTCCCAGCATCGTGATTTCGTCGAGCGGCATGGCGACTGGCGGCCGCGTGTTGCATCACTTGAAGCGGATCCTGCCGGATGCGCGCAACACCGTGCTGTTTGCCGGCTATCAGGCCGTCGGAACTCGCGGCCGGAAGCTCAAGGAGGGTGCGCAATTCACCCGCATCCATGGCGAGGAAATCGTCGTGAAAGCGCAAATCGATTCGCTCGATTCAGTATCGGCACATGCCGACAGCAACGAGATCATGCGATGGCTCAAGAGCTTCAAACGGGCGCCGTCCACCTTGTGCCTCGTCCATGGTGAACCTGACCCCATGGACGCACTGAAAGCCCGCGTGGAACGCGAGCTGCAATGGAACGTCTTCGTGCCGCATCACCGGGATCACATCGACATCTGAGCGTCAGCGTATGGACCGACAGTATCTGCTCGAACAAATTGACGATGTTGCCGTGGTGCAGTTGTATGCCGACGGCTTCCCGGCATTGCCAACCGCACACAAAATCCTGATCTGGCACTTGTCTCAGGCCGCGCTCGCGGGACGTGACATCTACTACGACCAGCGGTATCGGCATGGACTGGAGATGCGGGCGATTCTCGAGGGTATCGTCCGCATGATGAACAGTGCTGGCGGGGCGGGTGTTCCACCGGCCGTGGCGAATGAGATTCGCCGGTACACGAAGGTGTTCTGGGTCAATTGTGGGCCGTACAACAACCTGACGGCTCGCAAGTTCGTGTTGCGTTGTACCTTTGACGAATTCTCGGCCGCTGCGTCACTGGCAGAGCGGGCTGGAGCCATTTCGATCGACAGCGGCACGGTGGGCGAGGCCCTGGAACGGCTGCGCCCGGCCTTCTTTGACGCGTCGTACGAGCCCCTCGTGACGAACAAGACACCGGGCGACGGTGGCGACATCCTGCAGGACAGCGCGAACAATCTGTATTCAGGCGCCACGATGGCCGATCTGGCTGGAGCGCCCGAACACTACGGCTTGAACTCGCGCATGGTGAAGACCGAGGCCGGGCTGGTCGAAGAGGTCTATCGTGTCGGCGGCAAGTACAGCGCCGAGATCACAGCCATTTGCCGGCACCTCACCGCGGCGCTGCCGTATGCCACGCCTGCGATGCGGAAGGCATTGGAGGCACTGATCCGTTTCTATCACTCTGGCAAGGATGCGGATCGTGTGGCGTACGACACGGCGTGGGTGGAAGACAAGGCGTCTCCGGTCGACACCATCAACGGTTTCATCGAAACCTACATGGATGCGCGCGGCGTGAAGGGCGCGTGGGAGGCCCTGGTGTTCTACGTCAATCCCGGCAAGACGGCCGGGATACGCCGGCTTGCGGAGGCGGCCCAGTGGTTCGAGGACCGCATGCCGTGGGAAGCCAGATGGCGGCGCGCGAACGTGAAGGGGGTCACCGCCCGCGCGATCGACGTCGTCATGGAGACTGGTGACTCAGGGCCGGTCTCGCCCATTGGGATCAACTTGCCCAATGACCAGTTGATTCGCGAGCAACACGGCAGCAAGTCCGTCACGCTCGCCAATGTGTCGGAAGCCTACGACAAGTCGCTGCCGAAAGCGTACCGTCAGGAGTTCTGCTGGTCGCCTGAAGAAGTGGCGCGGGCCGAGCAGTGGGGCGCGCTGGCCAGTGAGGTGACCACGGCGATTCACGAGGTGCTCGGGCACGGCAGCGGGTTGGTCGACGCCCGCCTCGAAGGCCGGCCGGAACTGGCCCTCAAGGAGCAGTACGCCGCACTCGAGGAGTCCCGTGCTGATCTGGTGGCCTTGTATTTCGTCGGCGATCCGAAGATCGCGGAACTGGGCATGCTGCCTGCCGGGGATCAGGAAGCAATCGTGCTGGCCGAATACGAGGGGTATGCCCGGAACGCGCTCGTGCAGTTGCGCCGGGTGCGCGAAGGCACACAAATCGAGGAAGATCACATGCGCAATCGGCAAATGATTGTGCACTGGCTGATGGCGCATACCTCTGCGATTGAGGTCAGGCAGCGCGACGGCAAGACGTACTACGTGATGGTGGACGTCCAGGCGTTCCATGATGGTGTCGGCCGGTTGCTGGCCGAGGTGCAGCGCATCAAGTCGACCGGGGACTACGCCGCGGCCAGGGTGCTGTTCGAGACGTATGGCATTCACTTCAAGACGGCCCTGCGTGATGAGATCGTCGCCCGGGTCGACCACCTGAAATTGCCGTCCTACACCGGGTTCGTCCAGGCAGAACTCACCCCTGTCCATGACGAGAGTGGCGACATTGTCGATGTCGCGATCAGCTACCCGTTGAGTCTCGAGAAACAGATGTTGGGATGGAGTCAGCGATGAAGAAGCGTACTCTGGTGCTCACGTGGTGTGTGGCTCTCGTGCTCTGGCCGGTCGTGATGGAGCATCCGTTTCACGCGAGTCGACCAGTGCTTGGCGCTCAACAGGATTCGGAGCCGGAGATCAGGGCCGAACTCACGGCAGCGCGGCAGATGCCGGCTGCGATGGTCGCCCGACTCACGCCGGTAGTCGACCAGGCGTGGACCGGATTCGATCCCGCTGCGGCGTTGGCACAGGTCGAGTTCGCCGCCCGGTACTGGCGTCTGGCCGGCAATGAAGGGTACGACGCCACGCTCGACCGTGTCCGAGACCGGTTGATGGCGGCCGGCCTGAAGAACATCGAGGTCGAAACAGCCACCGAGCCCAGCCGCGGGTGGGATCACAGCGTGGGAACCCTTGCGCTTGTCCGGGAGGGACAGCCGGACCTGGTGGTTCTCTCGAAGGAAAAGGAACGAGTGGCGCTCGCGATCAACTCCATGTCGACCAACGGCAGGATAGACGCGCCGCTGGTCGACGTCGGCCGGGGGCAGGCGGGTGATTTCGAAGGCAAGGACGTCCAAGGTGCCGTCGTCCTTGGCGACGGCAGCCTGGGCGGCCTGTTCCGGGCCGCAGTGACCGACCGAGGCGCGCTGGGCGTGATCTCGACATCGATCGCCAGCTACATCGCCGACGATCCGGACGTGCTCCAATGGGGCAGCATTCCGTACGACGAGACCAGAAACACCTTCGGCTTCAAGGCGTCGCGGCGCGCGGCTGAGACGCTGCGGACCGCGTTGAAGGACGGCCCGCAGCGCGTCCGCGTCGAAGTGGTGAGCACGTTTGCCAACAAGCCTGAGCGCACGCTCGTCTACGAAATTCCCGGCCGCACGCGGCCCGATGAGCGCATCGTGATGGCCGCGCACGTTCAGGAACCTGGCGCCGGGGACAATGCCAGCGGAGTGGCGACGCTCATGGAACTGGCCCGGTCCCTGGGCACCGGTGTGGCGGCAGGCCGTATTCCGGCCCCGGCGCGGACGATCACGTTCCTGTGGCTCAACGAGATCAGCGGCAGCCGGGCGTGGATGGCCAGACATCCGGACGCGATGCCTGGTGTGCGCTACATGTTTTCGATGGACATGACCGGCGAGGACATCACGAAGACCGGCGGCGACTTCCTGGTTGAACGCTGGCCGGATCCCGGTGCCGTCTGGGCGCGCCCGTGGGATCCGCACTCCGAGTGGGGCGCGGGCCGCGTGCGCGCGGAGACACTGAAGGGCGATCTGATCAACGACCTGCACCTGTCCGTGTGTGAGTTGGTGGCCACCAGGACGACGTGGGTCGTCAAGACGAACCCGTACGAGGGCGGCAGTGACCATACGGTGTTTGGCAGCGAAGGAGTGCCTTCGCTGCTCAACTGGCACTTCACGGACCGCTACTATCACTCGAGCCTGGACACGGCAGACAAGGTGAGCGCGTCGGAGATGCGCAACGTTGGCGTGGCGATGGCTGCGTCGGCCTGGATCATGGCGTCGGCCGATGAGGCGACAGCGTTGCAGGTGGCGGAATTGGTGGCGTCGGCAGGGCGCGCCCGTGTGGCGATCGAGCAGCGCGCCGGGGCCGCGATGGCGGACCATGCAGACGCGCTGGCTGCCTGGAAAAAATGGTCGGCCGAAGCCGTGCGCAGCGTTGCCCGGCTGATCACCGTTTCGCCATCGGCGTCGTTTGCCGCCAGAATCGAGGCGATGGCCGCCGGTTTGCAGTAAGGAAGCGGGCTCGAGGGCGAGACATTGGGCCCGCCGTGCCGTAAGATGACCCCGTCAGAATTTCCCGGAGGGATTTCATGAAACATTCATCTCTGCTTACCGGCCTGGCCGGCCTTTTTGTCGCGGCGATAGCTGTCGGCGTAGTGGCCCAGGAACGCGAGGACCGGACGCTTCTTTCGCACGACCAGATGACGGCGATCATCAACGAAGTCTCCGGCGAGCGCGCCATGCACCACATTCTCGAACTGGTGCCGTATCAGCGCGTCCGGAATCCCGTCGAGTACGAGGGCCACTTCCAGGAGAGCGAAGTCATGGCCAACTTCGCCAGGGAGTATGGCTTCGACAACGTCACCATCGAGAGTTTCAACGAGGGCACGGCCTGGCAGCCCACACAGGGCGAGCTGTGGATGACGACCCCGAAATCCGTGAAGTTGTATGACGTGCATGACGTGGCGCTGTCGCTCGCGTCGTTGAATGCCAACGGTGACTTCTCGGGCGAGTTGGTCGATATCGGCGCGGGCCGGCCGGCGGATTTCGACGCCCAGGACTTGACGGGCAAGTTCGTGTTGTCGGCGCAGTCGGTGTCAGGGTTGAGCGGCCTGTATTCGCAGGCCATTCAGCGCGGCGCGGTCGGCATCATCGGCATCAGCGCCATTGGCGCCCAGCGGGCGCTCGACTATCCAGACCAGATCGTGTCGACCAACGTGAACGCGCAGGACGGCAAGCCGGCGTGGAACGCGTCGCCCCGCGTGGCCCGCGAGCTGCAGGCGTTGCTCGCTCGTGGAGACAAGATCACGATCCGCTCGATCAACAAGACCGTGCAGGTGCCCACGCGCAGCGAAGTGGTGCATGCCGAGATTCTGGGCGATGGCAGCACGACGCAGGAGGTCGCCATCGGCGGCCACCTGTATGAAGGGGTGATCAAGCAGGGCGCCAACGACGACAACTCGGGCTGTGCGCTGACGCTGGAGATCGGCCGCGCGTACATCAAGCTCATCAAGGAGGGAAAGCTGCCGCGCCCGAAGCGGACGATCAACTTCCAGTGGCTGGCGGAAATCAGCGGGACGAACTACTGGCTCAATGCGCACCCTGAGAAGGCGGCGCGTATTATCGGCGACCTGAATTTCGACATGGAAGGGCTTCGCGTGTCGCAGAGCCGGAGCTACTGGGTCCTGCAGCGCACGCCCGACACGTTCCCGTCGTACATCAACGACATCGCGCAGAGCAACATGGAGTACATCGCGGACATTTCGCGAGAGCGGGTGCGGTTCCGCGGTAACGGCTATCTGCCGTCGCAGACCGTGGAGTCGGCGCGCGGCAGCAAGGACGCGTTCTATATCAAGATCGACAAGCACTACGGATCCTCGGATCACGTCACCTACATGCAGCACGGCATCCCGGCAGTGATGTTCATCACGTGGCCGGACATGTGGTACCACTCCTCGGAAGACACGCCTGACAAGCAGGACACGACGCAGTACAAGCGGGCTGCAGCTGTCGGCCTCGGGTCCCTGGCCGCGTTGTCCGAGGGCACGGACACCATGGCCGCGCGCATCGTGAACGAGAACCTGGGTCGCGGCCTTGCGCGGATGGGCGAGTCACACACCAAAGGCCTTGGGTATCTGGCCGATGCTCTTGACGCCGCGTCGCTGGCCACGGCCTATCGCGAGGCGCGCGTTGCCATCAAGCACCAGGCGGAGATCGAGAAGGCCGTCGTGAATTCGGCGAGCGTGCTCTACACGAACGTCGAGGCGGGCAAGGCGAAGACAGCGGTGTTCTCGCCGCTCATCGACCGCCGGTCCACGTCGTTGCTTGACGAGGTCGCCGCGGCGTACCGTCTTCAGGCGTCGCAGCGCGGCGTCACGCTGCCGGCGTCGCTGGGCGAACCCGTGCTGAGCGTGGCGGAGCAGGAGGCGGCCGGCCTTGTGGTCGAAGTGGTCCCTGCCGCCGGCGGGCGCGGTGGCGGCGGTGGGCGTGGCGGGCGCGGCAACGCCGGGCCGAGCTTGCCGACGGAATTCAACGCGGAATTCAGCGGCCTGCTCGGACGAGGAATGACCGTGCTCGAGATTCGCGACTTCCTCTCAGGCGAATTCACGCCGCTGCCGATCGAGACCGTGATGGCTGTCCTGCGGGCTCGCGAAGCCTCCGGTTCGATCAAGCTCGTGCCGAAGAGCCCGAAGTCCTGAGTCCTGATGGACGAGTTCTTTCTGGTGACTTGTCCATTCTGCGGCGAGGCCGTCGAACTGTATGTCGAGCCCGACGTGCGCGGCAGCTTCGTGCAGGACTGCGAAGTGTGTTGCAACCCGTGGCGTGTCACTGTGAGTGGAGACGAGGAGGGACGGGCCGTGGACGTCGGCCGCGCTGACGGGTCGGAATAGGTGAAGGGGCTCCGGTCGCCGTTCTCCGCCGGATCCTGTTGCGCTACGCGGGATCTTTTTCGGCCATCAATTGCGAGACGGCCTTGAGCAGATCTTCGTGGCGCAGGCCGGCGAAGCGAATGACACCAGCCTTGTCGAGCAGGTACATGGTGGGCCATCCGGTCACGCCCCATGCGGTGGCGATCGGACCGCTCGTGTTCTTTTCGGCGTAGCCGTCCCACCAGGACCGGTATGGAAGCCGGCTGTCGATCTTGCCCGTCTTTGCCACATCGAGATCCGCATCGCTGTTGACGCCCAGCAGGGCAAACGGTTTGTCCTGGTATAGCTCGAGCATGAGGCGCTGATACGGGTATTCGCTGCGGCACGGGCCACACCACTCACCGGTGAACACGACCACCGTCACTTTGCCGCGCGAATCGCTGAGCTTGAACTCGACGTTGTCGAAATCCTTGCCGACAATCTCCGGCGCCACTTTCCCGATGCCGAGATTCTGGACCATCCACTTGCGGTGCTCGATGTACTCCCGTGCCTCCGGATGCGCGACGGCCAACGCGTCCATCGCGGCGGTGACGGTCGCTTCTTGTTCGGACGAGAGTACTCTGCGCTCCAGCCGGTTCTGGAGACGCCAGAAGTGAATCGCGGCGTCCTCCTGCCACTTGGCGGGGTCCGTCTGCTTCGACACCAGCGTCTGGAGTGTTTCGATGAGCGCATCCACTGCGCCGTCAAGATGCTCTGCCGCGTCAACACGAATTGGAGCAACCGGTGCAAAACCGATGTCCTCGGCTCCTGGCGGCGATGCCGGGGCCTTGGGCTCTGGAGCGTCGGCCGGGTTCGAGGAGCCGGAGCAGGCGGCAATCAGCAGGCACAGAACAAGAGAAGCTACGCGCATAGGCACACGATACCGCAGGGGACGGGTGTCGATCGGTGGAAAACGCTGGGCCCTGAGCTTGGGACTGGCCGCCCGGCGTTTTCCACCGATCGACACCCGTCCCCCTACCGAACCGCGCCCTCGGTCATCGTCACCGTTCCGAGCGTGGCATCAATCGTCACCAGTGCGCCGACCGGGAGCGTCCATTGCGGTTGGCCATGCCCGATCATGGCGCCCTGCCAGGCCGGCACACCGAGCGGCGCAAGGTGATCGGCAAAGATCTCCTCTGGCGTGAACGACGCGAAGCCTTCGCCGGGCCCGCATTCGCTGCACGTGCCGAAAATGACGCCGCGCACCTTTCCAAGCACACCCGCCAGCGCGAGCGACGTCATCATCCGGTCAATCCGGTACCAGTCTTCGTCCACATCCTCCAGGAACAGGATGGCGCCAGAGAAATCCGGTACGTAGG
>JAHEFO010000051.1:0-1860 GCA_024640135.1 Acidobacteriota bacterium | reverse complement strand
CCGGTGTGATGGTGCGAATGCGATTCACCGTCTGGGTGAGGATGTTGCTGGCGCTCGTGCCCCTGGGATTGTCGAACGTGACGGCCTCGGCGTCGAAGAGCACTCGCTTGGCGAGATCCACCGAGTACTCATCCCAGTGACCGCCGGCGTTCGGCCCGTGGAACGTGACAAGCCCTGTCCGCGCATGGATGCCATTGAGCAGCGCAGTGAGGTCGCTGTACCCCAGCAGGATTTTCGGGTTGCGCCGAATCGTGTCGTAATCGAGCAGCGGCAGCAGTCTTGAGGTGCCCCAGCCACCGCGCGTCGGGAAGATTGCCTTGACCGTGGGGTCCGCGAAGAATCGATTGATATCCGCGGCCCGGTCTCTGTCTTCTCCGCCCAGCGACCCGTGGCGATCCATGATGTGATCGCCAACCTTGACCCTGAGTCCGAGGCCTTCGAGGGACTCGCGCGCGATCTCGAGTTCCACCTGCTGATATGTGGCTGACGCCGGCGCCACCAGACCCACCGTGTCACCCGGCATCAGTCGCGCGGGTTTGAGCGTGGGCACGCCCTGTTTCCAGGGTCCCACGGTCCCAGGAGTACCTGGACGTCGGCCGTACGGGCCGGCCGCCAGCAGAGGCGTGGCGGAAGCGAGGAGGAATGTGCGCCTGTTCATCACGCGTGAAAGAATAGCTCCGATCACCATGATGCGTCGCGTCCCCATCCTGTTCGTGCTTCTGACGCTGGCCTGTGGAGCCCTGCAGAACCCGGCGCCGTATGGCGCCTGGCTCAGCGCACCCGATCAGGTGGCGAAGGGCGTCGAGTTCTTCACGTCAACAGATCAGTCATTAGTCGATCCCGCGGGACCCATTTCCGTCTCCCTGCTGCGGCTCGATCCAGCGCGGGTCAGGCTCGCAAGTCTGTTGTCCAACGACGAGGTGATGTACGCCGAGGCCGTTCGGGACATGGCGGTGCGCTCGAATGTGCTGGCCGCGGTCAATGCCGGATTCTTCAACGTCGATAATGGTGAACCCGTCGGATTGCTGAAAGTGGACGGCGAATTGGTGAGCGACACGACGCTGCCCCGGGGCGCCGTCGCCATCTGGTCGCCGACGGATGGCCGCACGACGCTCGCATTCGATCAGGTCAGCGTCAAGGTCAGCTTGTATGTGCTCAGCGGTGGTGAGACGGTCATCGTGCCGGTGGATGGCGTTGACACGACGCGTGCGCGCGGCAAGTTGATGCTGTATTCGCCGAAGTATCACGAGCACACCGACACCGCGGCCAACGGCGTGGAGTGGGTGCTGAGCGGGAAACCGCTGACAGTGACCAGTGTGCGGCGCGACGCCGGCCGCACGCCGATTCCGGCGGATGGACTGGTGTTGTCGTACGGGGGGCTCGAACTTCCGGAAGCACTCCGTCACCTCGTGCCCGGCGTCACACTCGAGTTGCGCCGGACGTGGACGGCCGTGCACGGTCTCGGCAGCGATCGCCTTGAGTCGGCGGATCACGTCGTCAACGGTGCGGGATTGCTGCGGCGCGGCGGCGTGGCCCTGACCAGTTGGGATGTGGAGAAGTTCAGCGTCGCCAACTTCGTGGAGGCACGGCATCCCAGGACGATGGTGGGCGTGGACCGGTCGGGATACGTGTGGCTGGCGGTGGTCGATGGGCGGCAGGCGGCCAGTGTCGGGATGTCGTTCAGCGAGCTGCAGGTCCTGGCCGATCGGCTCGAATTGACCGACGCACTCAACCTCGACGGCGGCGGCTCCAGCACGATGGTCGTGCGGGACCAGGTCGTCAACCATCCCTCCGACTCCACAGGTCCCCGCGCCGTCAGTGACGCCATTGGTGTGACGTTGCGGTAGTCTTGCGCGTCAT
>JAHEFO010000275.1 GCA_024640135.1 Acidobacteriota bacterium | reverse complement strand
CATCACCCCTGACTCCCCCGGCGACGAGATCATCGTCAGGGTCGGCCCGGCCCGCGGAACCTACACAGGCATGCCGGCGACGCGCGCGTACGTCGTTGATGCGCACGTGGCCAGGAGACCCGCGAGCGTGAAGGTCGGCACGCAAGTGTTGCCTTCGTTCGAGGCAGCGGGCACCGGACGCGCGGCACTCGCCAAGGTCCGCGCGGACTTCGAGGCGGCCACTGAGGGGTGGTTCTTCGACGCCGGCGACAGGGGCGGCGTGCTGCACGTGAAGATCGCGCCTCAGCGCCTGGCAACCGGATTTGCCGTCACCATCGGGATGTAGGACCACTCAGTGATGCGCGCGTTGTTCGCCGGCGTCATCCTCGCGATCGCGGGAACCGGTCACAGCTCCACGCAGGTCCTCACGTCCGAGGTCGCGGCAACCCGCGGACCGGGGATCCTGACATTGGCGGCCCCCATCGACACGTGGGACGAAGCCATCCCGCTCGGGAACGGCCTTCTGGGCGCGCTGCTCTGGGGTCACGACAACGTGATCCGTCTCTCGCTGGACCGCGGCGACTTGTGGGATCTCCGGCGGCCTGAGATCTTCAGCCAGCCCGACTGGAACTACCAGACCATGCAGCGGTTGAAGGCCGACGGCAATCAGGACGATATGAATCGGCTGTTCGACACGCCGTACGAGTCGATCCCGTATCCCACGAAGTTGCCGGCAGGCAGAGTCGAAGTCACCCTGCCGCCGGAATTCGAGGCTCAGGAATTCAGCCTCGATCTCGGGTGGGCCGCGAGTCGCGCGAGTTTCTCGAATGGATCCGCGCTGACCGCATTTGTGGCGGCCGAGTCGCCCGTCGTGCTGATGTCGATCCCGGGGACCGACTTCACGCTGTCGATTGCCGCGCCGGCCGCGGTGTCGACGCTCGGCTACGCGGCAGCGACGCAAATCGATGAAGACGGCTTCACCGGCTACTTTCAGGAAGGCGTGCTGGGCCTGCGATACGGGGTCCTGGCGCGTGTTGACACACGCGATGTCCGATCGGTCGTCGCCATGACGGTGTTTGCCTCGAAAGACGGAAGCGATCCCCTTCCGGCGGCCAGGCTCCTGCTCCGCCAGGCACTGGACACTGGCTACGACTCGCTCTATGACGCGCATACGAGTTGGTGGAAGGCGTTCTGGTCCATCTCATCAGTCACGATCCCGGATGAGCGGCTGCAGCGTCACTACGATCTGGCCAGGTACTTCTACGGCGCTGCCTCGCGCCCAGGCGCGCCGCCCATGCCGCTGCAGGGGGTGTGGACGGCCGACGACGGCAGGCTTCCGCCCTGGAAGGGCGACTACCACAACGACCTGAATACGCAGATGAGCTATCTCGCGTATCAGACTGCCGGACTCCTTGACGCCGGCGAGAGCTTCCTCCGCTTCATGAGCGGCCTCCTGCCGCAGTTCAGGACATTCGCCAGAACCTTCTACGGCGTTGACGGCGCCGTGGTGCCCGGCGTGATGACGCTCACCGGAGAAGCGATGGGAGGCTGGGGCCAGTACTCACTCTCGCCCACCAACGGGGCATGGGTCTCACAGTTGTTCGCCCGGCACTGGCGATACTCGCGGGATGCGCAGTTCCTGACAGAAGTCGCGTACCCGTTCTGCCACGCCGTCGCGACCGCGCTGGCGCAGTTGCTCCGTCCGGGCGCCGACGGACTGCTGCGGCTGCCGCTGTCCACCAGCCCCGAGATCTTCGACAACTCGATGCGCGCCTGGCTGCCGCCGATGTCGAGCTACGACCTCGCACTCGTGCGGAGCGCGTTTGCCGACATGGCTGAACTGGAAACGGCCCGCGGCCAGCCTGCCGAGGCCAGGACCTGGACGGACCTGCTCGCGAAGCTGCCACAGGACATCGTGGATCCCGCGACCCACAGCCTGATGGTCGCCGAAGGCCTGCCGCTGGACCGATCGCACCGGCACTTCTCGCACGCCATGGCGATCCATCCGCTCGGCCAGTACGACGTGCGGCGGGCCGATGATGCCCGGGTGATCAACGGCACGATCGACACCATCGCGCGCACGGGCACTGCGCAGTGGGTGGGATACAGCTTCAGCTGGTTTGCCTCGATGCTGGCGAGCGCCGGCCGCGCTGATGAGGCGCTCCACTACCTGACACACTACGAGCGGTCGTTCACCTTGCGAAACGGGTTCCACGTCAACGGAGAACAGACGCGCGAGGGACTCTCCAACTACCATTACCGGCCGTTCACGCTCGAAGGCAACTTCCTGGCAATGGACGCCATCCACAACATGTTGCTGCAGAGCCAGGGCGGCCTCATTCGCCTGTTTCCCGCGGTCAGCTCGGCGTGGCAGGACGTCAGCTTCTCCAACCTTCGCGCGGAAGGCGGGTTCAAAGTCAGCGCCGAAAGGCGCGGCGGAAGGATCGTCGCTTACAGGGTGGTGGCCACAGTCGATGGCCCGATGCGGATGCTGGACCCGGTGGACGGCCGGGAGATCGTCACTGAGATGAAGCAGGGGCAGATCATCGGGAAGCGTTGGTCCGCCCGTATGCCACGTGCCAGCGCACGCGGCCGCCTCGAGCCGATCGCAGGCGAATCACGCGCAGCACGCCCGCCTTCTGATTGGCAATGACGTCGGCGCCATTCACCTGGGCCTCGACAAACGAATACCCTGCCGGCTCGGTCAGGTAGATCTCATACGTGTCGTTCGCCACGACATCGCTGGCGCCTTCCAGCGCATCGCCGGACCACGTGACGTCGGCGACATCCACGGCACCACACGAGACATGGCGGTTGGTGGCCATGAGCTGCGGATGATCGAGCCGCTCACGCAGGCACAGGGCCTGCACGCCGAAATGCGGATCGACCGGTCCGGGCGTCAGCGTCCCCTGAAACGCGCCAAGGAACTCCCTGGTCCAGAACTCGAACGCCAGATATTCGCGGTCAGGCGCCAGACCGAGTTCCGCCAGGTGAATAGCCGATGCGTCGCCGCCGGTCCGAGCCAGCACCATCCATTGCTCGTACGGCCGGTTCACATCCACGGCATAGAGGTAATGCGTCGAGAGCGCCTGCGTCGCGTCGAACGTGCGCGGCCCGCTGCCTGACATCTCGACGGCCGCGCGACTGATGGCGTCGGACCGCGAGGGTTCGACGTCATAGATCTGCCCCGGCAGCGCGAACAACACCGGTGACGCGCGCCTGGCGGCTTCCACCCGATCGGTGCGGTACATCGCCGGCGGATCGGTCAGCATCAGGATCGATCCTGTCAGTGACGTGATTGTCGTGGCGCGGTAGGCATCCGGCTGCTTGAGTTCGATGTGGTCCGGGTCGTTGCGCCAGACGATGTTGTTGAAGGAGTTGTATTCGGAGAAACCGCCGTACCCGAAGCCGTCGTTGCCCAGCCGGCATCCGTCGAACAGTCCAATCAGTTCCGGGCGGACACCCCAGCACATCAGCTTGAAGACCTCGGGACCGAGCTCGGAGGTGATGGCCTCGGCAAACTGGCGATAGACGGCTTCACGATCCATCTGCTTTCGCGCGAAATGGTCCGCGTAGCTGTTATAGCCCTCGTACTTCAGGTGCCGGAGGGCGTCCACTTTGAAGTACTTCCAGCCCGATGCCTTGAGGGTGCGATAGACGGGCGCCACCAGGTCCGTCAGCGTCAAGGGATTCGACCCGTCCATGACAAAGCCCACCCAATTGCCGCGCACCGGACTGCCCGCCGCGTCCTGCACGAAGTAGTCAGGGTGTGCCAGCGCGTAGTCGCGCTGCGCGAACGACACGTTCGTCCACAGCCCGGGCTTGAGCCCCTGTGTCACGATCGAATCCCGAAGTCCATCCAGGCCCTCGGGGAACTTCGCGTTGGGCGTCAGCCAGTGGTCGGGCACACCAATCGGCGTCTGCTGAAACCCATCGTCAATCTGGATGTACTCGTAGCCGAACGGCGCCAGCGTCTCGGCCACGACCTCGGCTGTCTCTGTGATGTCGGCCTGCGTCACGCGGTCACGGAACGCGTACCAGGAGGTCCAGCCTGTGACCGACTCGTTCCAGGCCTGGTAGGTCCATGGCTGGTAGTACGACAGGCCACGGTGCTTCTGGTAGAACCGCGGCCGGAAGCGCAACACGACCTCTGATCCGGACCCGCGCAGCTGAAAGGTCGTCCCCGTGGCGGTGACAGCGCCGGGCGTGACCACCAGGGCGGCACCCGCGTCGATCGACACCACCCAGTCGCGCGTCCGATCGTAGACGGCGCGATTGCGGAGGTTGTGGCTCGGACCGATGCTCGTACGGACAACCGGCAGCGTCCCGTCCGGACGATCGACTTCGACCGCCAGCGCATCGGTGCTGGCTGAGACCGCGAGATCAAACGTCAGGGAGCCGCGGCCGACGGCCGTCCACTTGAGCACCTGCGTGACGGTGCCGCCGGACTCGCTGGTCACGGCCCGCCGTTCGGCTGTCACGCCCGCGGCCCCGCCGACCGTGCCGTCAACGACGCGGCGGCCCTCGTACGTGAGCGACACGCGATCGGCCGTGTTCGTCACGGTGGCGGCGGCATTGGGCGGCTCTCCGAGAGGCTGCAACACGGGCGAATTGAGGACAATTGCCAGGCCACTGAGCCAACCCACCCACACCACTGTGCGCATTCCCTTGTGCTCCGACGCCATTCTACGGGAGGACCGCTGCGCAGTGGCATTGACCGGCTATTCCGACTATGCTCCCCAAAACAGCAATTCAGGAGGGCTCATGAAGCGGCAGGAGGTCATTGCGTTCTTCGAGGAGCGCCAGGAGGCGTGGACTGCGCGGAACGCCGACGGGCTGGCTGCGGGGCACGCCGAGAACGGCGCCATCGAGAGTCCGATGTTCGGGCATCGGGACGGTCGAAAGGCAATCGGCGATTCCTACCGGGCCCTGTTCACCACGTTCCCGGACTGGGATTTCCAGGGCGAAGAGCTTCTGATTGACGGCGACCGCGTGGCACAGCCGTTTTCCGCGGGCGCCACTCATGTGGGCATGTTCATGGGCCTGGCCGGCACGAACCGGCGGTTCAAGATTCAGGGCGTCCGGCTCTTCACCATGGTCGACGGCCTGGTGCAACACGAGCGCCGGATGTACGACTTCACGGGCCTGCTGATCCAGATCGGTATTCTCCGGAGCAAACCGGCGAACTGACACGTCGCGTGTCCGCGACGCCCGAAACAAGCTGGCGAGCGAGCTAGAAGACGTGCTCGACGTTGCTGCCCTTGAGCAGCAGCACGCTGGCAACCCTGTTCCCCGACGCGTCGGTCTTGACATGCATCTGGGTCTCCGCGCTCGGGAGGGGCAACTGGCGGCCTTTGCATGGAACTTTGAGCA
>JAHEFO010000274.1 GCA_024640135.1 Acidobacteriota bacterium | reverse complement strand
GCCTGTCGCGTGCCGGACGGCGCCTGTCGTGTTGCCGACGGTGCCTGCCGTGTTGTTGACGGTGCCTGCCGGGCTTGCGGCGGGACCTGGCGCGTCGTCGTGGGGGCTCTGGAAGGGGTCTGCCGTGCCTGGGGCGGCGCCTGGCGCACCGTTGATGGCGCCTGTCGCGAAGCCGCCGGTGTCTGACGCGTTGGCGCAGGACGCTGGCCCGGGGATGCCGACCCGAGCCCGCCGGTGGACGGCCTCACTGCTGACGAGCCGGATCTGGTGGACGAGGGGGTCGCCGTCGGGTTCCGGGGCACTGCTCGCTGTTGAGCCGCCACCGGGGGTCGCGGCCCGGCAGTCGCTCGACTGGAACCGCTGCTGGAGCCACGCAAGACCGGCACCGGCGGACGGGTCCCGGCTGGTCGCGTGTAGTACGCCACTGAGACGTTGACCGATCGCCGCGGAATCGCATAACCGATGCGCCTGGTCTGCACGGGGCGCAGTGGCACCCAGAACCACCGCGAGCCCGCGCGGTCCCACCGCCCGTAGTGGTGGGTGGGCCATTCCCAGCGCGAGTTGCCGATCCAGCTGTAGCCGAAGTCCACGATGAACGACCATCGGCCACTCCGAAACGGCTGCCACCCAATCGACACTCGCGGATACCACACCCAGCCATAGGAGCCGTAGCGAGCCCAGGAGCCATACCGGTCAAAGGTGCCGCCGTAGGCACGCAACTCGATCGGCAGATACCGCGCAGAGACCACGCCATACCGATCGGTCTCGAGCGACTCCGTCCAACGCTCAAAGTCATCGCGGGGCGTCGCGTAACCGTACGGAACCGATGGCGCGTAGTAGGCGGTCGTCAGCGCCCGTGTGCCGGCACGCACCAACGTGCGACCGAGTACATTCTCGAGTTCGGCTGAGCCGCGCGCCACAGCCAGTTCGACCTCGGGCTCACCTCGCCGGTTGGTGGTGAGTGTCACCCTGTAGGTCCCGCTGTCGTGCAACCGGGCCACGCCTGCCGGTGCTGCATTCACGTCGAATACGCCTGACCGCAAGACGATCTTCACGCGGCCGCCGTGCAGCAGCCATGAACTTTCGGCATCGATCGTGATGTCCGTGTATTCGTCCAGCGCAAGGACGCTGCCATCGGAGAACAGCACCTCGACTCGGCCGCGATCCGTACTGAGCTGATCTCCGACTTCAAGGGGGACCTGTTCGAAGTCCCGGACGATGTCGCCTGCGCGCTGGAGTCGCGCGCTGCCATCAACGGCCGACACATACGCGGGTACGGCCAGCCAGTCGCTCTCGTTGCCGCCGGCGTACATCGGCACGCTGGTGTCGCGCCCAGGGACATACTGTCCCGCGTCGCCTGGACTTTGCGCACGGAGGGAGGACTGCCCGGCAACGAGGCCGGCAGCAAAGACGAACGTGAGAAGAAGCCTGACTGGGCGTGCAAAGGTCATGCGGACCTCCAGAGTCAGACAGGGGACTGGCAGATTCAGTGTAGCAGAACTGCTTGAATTCCAATCAAGGGCGCCGCATGAGGCTTTGTCTCGATCTTGTATTGACAATTAAGGACTAAGGTTTTTATAATGAAGAAGACTAAGGTTTGGCAATTTTCCTACCCATCAGGGGCAGAGGAGCTAGAGAGATCATGAGCAAGATTATTGGAATTGACTTGGGTACCACCAACTCCGTCGTCGCCGTCATGGAAGGGGGCGAACCGGTTGTGATCACCAACTCTGAAGGCGGTCGGCTGACCCCGTCGGTGGTTGGATTCGCGAAGTCGGGCGAGCGTCTGGTTGGGCAGGTGGCAAAACGCCAGGCCGTGACCAACCCTGAGAACACCGTGTACTCCATCAAGCGGTTCATGGGCCGCCGGTTTGACGAGGTCTCAGAGGAACTGAAGATGGTGCCGTATCACGTGACGGCAGAAGGCGGGCACGTGGCTGTGCAGATTGCTGGCCAGGAGAAGCCCTTGACGCCTCCGCAGATCTCCGCGATGGTGCTGGGCAAGCTCAAGCAGTCGGCTGAGGACTATCTGGGCCAGCCGGTGACCAAGGCGGTCATCACCGTGCCTGCGTACTTCAATGACGCGCAGCGCCAGGCGACCAAGGACGCGGGCAGGATTGCCGGCCTTGAGGTGATGCGCATCGTGAACGAACCGACGGCGGCCGCGCTGGCCTACGGGCTCGACAAGAAGAAGGACGAGACGATCGTCGTGTATGACTTCGGAGGTGGCACGTTTGACGTGTCGATTCTGGAAGTCGGCGAGGGCGTGGTTGAAGTCAAGTCCACGAACGGTGATACCCACCTGGGCGGCGACAACCTTGACCAGCGGGTGATCGACTGGATTGTGGCGGAATTCAAGAAGCAGGAGGGCATCGATCTGTCCAAGGATCGGATGGCCCTGCAGCGCCTGAAGGAAGCGGCAGAAAAAGCCAAGATGGAACTGTCGACCCTGGTTGAGACCGAGGTGAACCTGCCGTTTGTCACGGCAGACGCGACGGGCCCCAAGCACCTGGCGATGAAACTCACCCGCGCCAAGTTCGAGTCGCTCGTCGAGGACTTGCTGCAGAAGACCATGGGGCCGTGTCGTCAGGCCTTGCAGGATGCGGGCGTTTCGGCGAAGGACATCGATGAAGTGGTGATGGTCGGCGGCTCCACGCGCATTCCGCGGGTGCAGCAGTTGGTCAAGGAACAGTTCGGGACCGACCCGCACAAGGGCGTCAATCCGGACGAGGTGGTCGCGATTGGGGCGGCCCTGCAGGCCGGAGTGCTCTCCGGTGATGTGAAGGACCTGCTCCTCCTCGACGTGACGCCGTTGTCGCTGGGCATCGAAACGCTCGGTGGGGTGATGACGACCCTCATCACGCGGAATACGACCATTCCCACGCGCAAGAGCGAAGTGTTCTCGACGGCTGCCGACGGGCAGACGAGCGTGGAAGTACACGTCCTGCAGGGCGAGCGGCAGATGGCTCGCGACAACCGGCCGCTCGGCAAGTTCCACCTCGACGGCATTCCAGCCGCGCCGCGGGGGGTGCCGCAGGTGGAAGTCACCTTTGACATCGACGCGAACGGCATCGTGAACGTGTCGGCGAAGGACAAGGGCACGGGCAAGGAGCAGAAGATCACGATCACGGCGTCCAGCGGTCTGTCGAAGGATGAAGTCGATCGCATGGTGAAGGATGCCGAGGCGCACGCCGAGGAGGACAAGAAGCGCAGGGAGGAAGTGGACACGCGCAACCGTGCCGATCAGGCGGTGCATGCGGCGTCGGCCTTCCTGAAGGAGTCGGGCGACAAGGTGGCGGCGTCGGATCGGATGGCCGTGGAGTCGGCGGTCAACGATGTCAAACAGGCGCTGGAGTCCAACGATGCCGCCGCGATCAATCGGACGCTTGAAGCCCTGATGCAGGCGCAAGGCAAGGCTGCCCAGGAACTCTACAAGCAGGCTGGTGCTGACGCCGCGCCTGGGGCCGGCGACGCGGGTGCCTCGGCGGGCGAGGCGTCTGGCGGCGGTGATGTGATTGATGCCGAAGTGATTGAAGACGAGAAAGCCGAAGAGACGAAGTAATGGATCTGTACGGCGTCCTCGACTTGACGCCGGCGGCGACGTCGGCCGACATCGAGCGCGCGTATCTCCGGCTCGCGCGGCGGTATCACCCGGGGATTAATCCGGGTGACCGTCTCGGAGCCGAGCGCTTCCGGCAAGTGCAGCAGGCGTACGAGGTCCTGGGCGACCCGGGGCGGCGCGATCAGTACGACGCCGGGCGGCACCGCCGCCCGGCGGCGTCCATCGAGGCGTCGGTCGAATTTGACGGCTTTGATTTCTCCGCGATGGCGCAAGGGGCCGAGGCGGCGACGTTCTCAGAACTGTTCGCCGATGTCTTCCAGGATGCGGCCCGCCGGGCGGTCGCGGCAGACCAGGGGACCTCTCTTGAACTCACCATGCAGATCTCCTTCGAGGAGGCGATGCGCGGAGGCGCGGTTCCCGTCTCAGTGGTGCGCCGGGACCGCTGCCCGGCGTGTGGAGGGGCCGGGGTCGTGGCGCTGGAGTCGCTCGAGTGCGAGGCCTGTGGAGGGCGGGGCGCCGTCCGGTGGGTCCGCGGCCACATGGTGTTTACGAAGGCGTGCGAGCCCTGCGGCGGATCCGGCCGATTGACCTGGGCTGCGTGCGGGGCGTGTGCCAGCAGCGGCGTGCAGACTCGCAGTGAGGTGGTGACTGTCCACGTGCCGGCAGGGATCGAGTCGCAGGCGCGTCTCGTCGTCCCCGGTCGGGGGCATGCCGGGGAGCGCGGTGCGCCAGCCGGCGATCTGTACGTCACGATTGACGTGGCGGATCACAAGGTCTTCCGGCGCGACGGCCGCGATCTGCTCCTGACGGTGCCGGTGGGTATCCATGAGGCGGCGCTCGGCGGGCGCATCGAAGTTCCGACACTCGCGGGGCCGATCACCGCGCGGGTTCCCCCGGGCACCGCGACGGGGACACGTCTGAGGATCCGCGGGCATGGGGTGCCTGATCCGCACGATCGCGAGAGTTCCGGGGACTTGATACTGGAGATTCAACTCGTGTTGCCGCCCGTCAGGGATGAGCGGTCAAAGGCGCTGTTGCGCGAGTTCGCACAACTGAACCCCGTCGATGTGCGCGCACACTTGTTTGAACATTAGAACGAAAGGCATGGGAGCATGACCAGACGCACAAGTACCGGCAAGGGGTACTACATGATCAGCGCGGTGGCGACCAAATACGATATCCACCCGCAGACGCTGCGCCTCTATGAGCGTGAAGGCCTGCTGGCTCCCTCACGGACGGAGGGCAACACGCGCGTCTACTCGGACGACGACCTGCAGCGCCTTGAGACCATTCTGGCGTTGACCCGCGAACTCGGCGTGAACCTGGCGGGCGTCGAAATCATTCTGAACATGCGCCAGAAGATGGAGCGGATGCAAAGCGAGGTCAACGAGTTCATGGTCTACGTCAAGAAGGAACTGGCGCGTGGCCTTGATGACTGGGAGCAACGGCTGAACACCGCGCTGGTGCCGACGGCGAGCCAGGACGTCAGAGCCGACAGCGACGCCGAGCGCGACTGAGTGTTTGGTGCGTCGGTCATTCCGTAATGACCCAATTGCTGCTACTCTGTTTCTCCCGTGTCTGAATGTTCGATCTGCAACGGAACAGGCTGGAAGCCGATCGACGACGGTCTGGTGCACCGCGTTGAGCGCTGTGACTGCCGGCGCGCCGCGGCCTCGTCGCGCCGGATGCACGACGCGCGTATCCCTCCCAGGTACGCACGTTGCGACCTGTCGAATTTCCTCACCTATCCCAACGAAAAGCTGCAGCGTACGCTGACGAAGGCGAAGAACTTCG
>JAHEFO010000050.1 GCA_024640135.1 Acidobacteriota bacterium | reverse complement strand
GGGTGCTCAGTGCTGGGTGCTGGGTGCTGGGTGCTCAGTGCTGGGTGCCTGTGTCAGTGTGTCAGCGCGTAGATGATGTAGTTGACGCCGAGTTTGTAGGCGTCGTTGGTGGTGTCGATCGCGAAGCGGCCGCGGTCGGACCACTCCCAATACTCGGCAATATCAGCATTGTGATTGACGAGGGCCATGACCCGTCTTGACGGATCGTTGTCCTCATGCACCGCGTAGTACCCGGGCACGACGTTGACGCTGGGATGCGGCAAAGTCAGCGAGTCCATGTCGAAGAACGAATGGTAGACGGGGTGCGACAGATCGAGCGGGAAGAAGACCGCCTCGGGCATGGCGACACGGAACTGGGCCTCGAAATTGATCCACTGGTTCGCTTCGAAGTCATCGAAGATCACGAAGCCGCCCTTGATCATGTAGTCGCGAAGGTTCTTCGCGCCTTCGGCTGAGATCTGCCAGTACCCAGGCTCCCAGATGTACAAGATCGGATTCAGAAAGATTGCCGGGTCCTCCAGGTCCAGTACGTTGGTGCCGTCGAGATTGGGGCGAAGCGCGGTGACTTCATTGAGGATCAGGGGCAGATGCCGGTCGGCCTGCGGGTAGTCGTGGTCCCACCCGCCGCGGCCGCCGCCAAACCGCACGCGAGTGAATGTAAACCGGCCGTCGTACTCAGGATTGACGTGGCCAAACGTGACGCCCGACCGGAATCGAAATCCGCCCCGCTGCCCCATGACAGCGGCCAGGCTCACCATCACGAGAACGGCCGTGAGGACCTGCGACGCTCGACGATGCCACATGTGTCCAGCGTCTCATACTCTCGTAGCTGGACGTTTGGACGTTTGGACGTTTGCGTCCATCGGCACCATAATCGCCCCGTGAAATCCCGACTCACTCCCCTCGTCGTTGTCCTGCTCGGCGTCATCTTCGCGCCGGGCGCGGTATCCAGTTTCTCGCCGTCGCCTGCCCCCCGCGCCGAGATCCCGGCCACGGGCCTGGCCGCGGTCTTCGAGCCGGGCCTGCTCCTGCAGGACCGCAACGGCGATGATCAAGTGGACTTCGTCTCCGTTCGCATCATCCTGCCAGACCACCCGGCGCCCGGCGATGTGGCCGCCGCCGCAGCCGTGGCCGCCAGGCTGGGCCTGGAGTCCTCGGGCCTCAGCTTGCCGCTGGTCTGGAGCGCCTCGGAGGTCACGGGAAAATCGGAGGCCGTACCCACGGTTGTCATCGGCGCCGGTAATCCGCACCTCCCGCCAGCCGTGGCGGCGCGCATTGCGGACCTGCCGCCTGGTCAGGGCATTGCGACGCTGACCGGCGATGTGATCTCAATTGCCGGCCGTGACGCGGCGGGCACGCAGGCTGCCGGCGAGGCGTTTGCCGCCCGCAGCCCGTACCTCTGGAACATCATCGGTCGAGGCGAGGGCGACACCTTCAGGCGTATCACTGACGATGCAGCCGAGGTCTTGCAGGTTGACGGCACCACGGTCTCCTCCCTGTCATTCGAGGAGTTCCTGTACGACAAGGACACGCGCGAGATGGTCCGCGCCACGGTAACGGCGTCAGTTCAGGCCGGCCGCGCCGCGCGCGCGCGAGATCGGCTGATCGCGATCGCCGAGGGACACCGGCATGGACGATCGACCGACACGCTCAACTACGCGAGCGTGGCCGAAGTGGTCTACCGCGTAAGTGATACCCGCGACACATTCGAAGTCCCGGTCCCGCGCGTCGGCTTGCCGTCACGGTATCTGAACCCTCCTCGGCAGGAGCCCACGCGCTTCCAGGGGCAACGTGACACGGCTGGCGGCCGGGCAGGCGCCGGCGGTGGCGCGCGCGGTGGAGGTGGCGGCGGCACTGCTGCAGCGACTGGCGGCCGCGGCGCACGCGGTCGCACCTTCGACCTGTCCCAGCTCTTCAGCGCTGGTGACGGACTGGTGGCAGACGATGACAGCGATGGCGTGTCAGACGACTCGGACATGATGATCGTCTTCCCGGCGAAGTCCGCGCAGCCCGGCGAGTACCCCTCAATCGGCACCGCGCATTTCGCGGCCCGAGTCGGCCTGGAATCCACAGGGTTGAGTCTGCCGCTGCTGGGTTTCGACACAGAGCTCGAAAAACCAGAAGAAGAAGGCCGGCCGCTGGTCCTCGTCGGACGCAACAACCGCCTGGTCAAGGACCTGACCGCGATTGGCAAGATCCGGGAGCCGGCGAGCACACCTGGCGTCGGCCGCGTTGAAATGGTGCCGGATGCGTATCACGCCAACTCCGCGGTCGTCGTGACCGGCGCCGATGGCCCAGGCGAAGAGGCGGCGGCAGACTATCTCGCGCGCCGCGCCCCGTACCTCTGGACCATCGGACGTGGCGAACCCACGCTTGACGACGCGAAGGACGTGGTGAGGAAGGCATTGGGGGGCCGGACGACCGCGGCGCAGGCGGCGTTGGCCGTCAAGGAACTGGAAGACGTTCTGGACGATCTGGCGGACAAGGACCTGGAGTCCCTGTCGATCGACACCTACTTCGAGCAGGCGTCACCTGAATTCACTGACTGGGTCCGCACCGAGATCGGTCGCCGCCTGGCCGAGAAAAAGCGCACCACTGAGACCACCGAGGCAGCTGAGACCACGGAGACCACGCCAACGATCGAGGTCACCAGCCACGAACGCATGGCGCCGGTGCAGGTGTTCGAGCAGACGCCGGAACTGGTCTGGGAGGTGGATGCGTTCTGGAAGGCGTTCCGCGAGACGGTTGTGCCGAAGATCACGGCAGGCGCCGTTGTGTCGATGGAAGTGCGCGTCAGCGAGGCCCCGGAACTGCGTCGCGAGCTGGAAACGCAGATCAGGGCCGAGATTGCGCAGGCGGGCGGCACAGCCGGCGACATCCTCGTCCTGTCGGCGTACAAGCAGGGTCTGTCCTGGCTCACTGACAAGGTGGCGCTCGCGTTGCAGAACCAGAAACCGGCCAGTGTGGAGATTGGCTGGAAGCCCTTCCCGGTCCTGATGAAGACCGAACAACGGTTTCAGAACGAGCCTGCCCGCTGGCTCAACGAGTTGTATCCGGCTGACGATGTGCTGGCAGCTCAGTTGAAGGTGCCGCTGACGGCGATTTCCTTCTACATGATGGATGCCGACCCTGCGGCACCACCCGAGGCGCCGGCGGCCGTGCCGCCTCCTGCCGCTGCACCCGCGGCCACCGAGACTGCCGGCGCCGGACGCGGCCGTGCCGGCGGCGCTGCCGAGCGCGCGCAGCCTCCGGCGCCGAAACCGCACGTTGCCGTGTCGCCGTTCGGAGAGCGGCCGGTCTACACGGTGACGGCGAAAGACGCCAGGGGCCGAGTGCTTCTGGAGGACCGGTTCTCGCCGGCGTATTACGAGCGGCCGTACTTCGAAGCGTTCGAAGACTACGCCACCGTCACCGTCGCCACGGGATGGTTGCGTGCCACGGTGGGTGATGCCATCGTCATCGACGAGCGCCTGGCGACTGACTCCGATCTCATCTGGGATTACTACCAGACCACCACACTCAAGGCCGTGTACGACCACGTGAAGCAGACCACGGGCAACCGGCCGACACGAGACAAGGCGCCCTACTTCCACACGCTGCGGGTAGAGATTGAAGCGTCGGAACCCGATTATCAGATCGGGATCGACCAGGAGCACATTTCGGTGCTCGAGTCGCTCCACGACGACATCTACTTCGACACGCTCGATTTCTTCAGCCAGGTGGCCGAGGTGGCCGCCGGCGGGGATCCGCCGCCGGGCCGGGCCCTGGCGGCCGGCAATGTCCTGCCGTGGATTCTTCCCGAGCGTCGGGGCCAGGCGCCACGGGTGAAGCTGACCTACTCGGCGTTTGCGTCGAAGGACCCGAAGATCGTCATCAAGTATCGGGAGAAGGACAGCAAGGAAAAGGACCCCACGACCGTCACTCGAACGCTGCAACCCGTGCAGGTGCCGGTGCCGTACGTCTATCTGGCGGAAGCGACAGCCGGCGCCGATGCGCTCTCGAGACTCGGATTGCTCCTGACCGTTCCGAATCCCGATCCGCTGCCGCGACTCGCGACGCTGCTGGACAACCTGGCGCGCCTGCAGGGTGACGGACTCTTTCTGGATGCGTTTGCCCTGTCCGGCGTCAGGAACGTGTCGATTCGGTTGGAGGCCCCCGGGGCGATCACGACACGCACGTACCGTGTCTCCATCCCCGCGCGTGTCCAGACGGCGGCCACCCCGTATTCCGGCCCGTCGATGGTCGCGTGGGATCACGTCATCGGTCCGGACGAGAGCGAACAGATCGCGCACACGCTGGGGACACTGCCGAACGTCACGACGTACGTCGCCGGCCACTCGTATCAGGGCCGACCGGTGTCGGTGATGGAGATCCGGCTGCCCATGGAGGCCGAACTCGTTTCGCAGGCCAAACTCAACGTGTGGAAGCCGGTGCTTTCAATCGTGGGCCGGCAACACGCCAACGAAGTGTCATCCACCTCGCACATTCTGCGGCTCGCAGAACTGCTGGCGACCGATCCCCAGTACGCCCAGTACCTCAAGAAGATGAACGTCGTCATTCAGCCCGTCGTGAATCCGGACGGCGCGGCGCTGGCCTTCGAGCTGCAGAAACTGACGCCCCTGCATTGCCTCCACGCCGGCCGTTACAGCGCGCTGGGGCCGGACGTGCCCGGCCAGGCCAATGTCGAGAATACGCTGCTGACCGAGGCGCTGGTGATGCGCGATGTCGACCGGCTGTGGGTGCCCGATGTGTCGCTCAACCCGCACGGATATCCGTCGCACGAGTGGGTGCATCAGTTCGCGAACTACAACCCGAAAGGATTCAGGTCCTACTGGATTCCACGGGGTTGGTACACGACAGTCCGCGCCATTGAAGACCCGCGCCTCAAGGCCTACGCCGACACGGCCGACGCCATGCTCGACTACATCTCGGAAGAAGTGTCGCGCGATCCGGAGTCCAAGGCGACCAACCTGCGGATCTACGACCGCTACAACCGGTGGACTACTCGATGGCAGCCGCATCTGTACAACCTGGAGATTTACAACGACACGGCCATCTACAATCGGCGGACTGGCAGCGGCGTCTCCATCGCATCCGCCGCATCCACGATTCGACCGACAGCGTTCTCGGGCAGCACCGAGGCGATGGACGAAACGGCCCAGGGCCCCTGGCTCGATCTGGTCACGCGCATGGGCTTCGGATACCTGATGGCGTCGGTCCATTTCCTGGACGACGCCAAGTACGAGTTGTACCGGATGGAAGGTGAATCGGGTTCCAGTGTGCGGCTGGCGGTGCTCCGGCCGAGGCCGGTGAAAGCCGGGCGGTAGCGCCACGCAGCGCCGGAGGCCGGAGGCTGCGCTATCTGCCTGCCGCGTGTCCGTCTTTGCGCGAGTCCGACCCGGCCACCCAGCCCCGGGGCAGCTTCATCACCAGTTGCGCGCCGCCAAACGCCACGCGCTGTTCGTCGATGATCTCGTGTCCCATCGCCGTCAGCGCCGCGCGGACCTCGTCTGACACCGGCGACTCAATCGCGACGCGGCGGCCGGACATATGACGGAACCGCGCGGCATCGGAGGCCTCCTGAACGTCCATGCCAAAGAGCAGGATGTTCAGCAGGACCTGCACGTGTCCCTGCGGCTGCATGGCGCCTCCCATGACGCCGAAGGCCAGAAACGGCTCTTCTCCGTCTGCCTCGCGCGTGATCCCGGCGGGACGGCTGGTTCTGGTCACAAACGCCGGAATGATGGTGTGGAACGGACGCTTGTTCGGCGCGACGGTGTTCGCGCGGCCTTCGTCCATCGTGAACCCGACACCCCGGTCGTGCAGGAGGATGCCGGTGCCGGGCACGACAATGCCGCTGCCGAAGTAGTCGTAGACCGAGTTGATGAACGACACCATGTTCCCTTCGGCGTCACCAACCGCAAGATAGATCGTGTCGCTGGCGGTCGCCGCTCCCCCGGGCTCGGCCCGCTCCATCGCCCGAGACGGATCCACCAGAAGGCGCCGCTGGCGAATGTACTCATCAGACAGGAAGTGGTCCACGGGCGTCTTCATGTACGCCGGGTCGCCGACGTAGTATTCGATGTCTGCGTACGCCAGCTTCTTGGCCTCGATCAGGTGATGCAGGTAGGCCGTCGAGTTGTGCCCCATCGCGGCCAGATCGAACGGCTCCAGTAGGCGCAGCATTTCGAGCGCGGCCACGCCCTGGCTGTTCGGCGGCAGTTCCCAGAGGCGATAGCCCTTGAACGGGACGCTGATGGGTTGCACCCACTCGGCCGTGTGCCTGGCAAAATCCTGCGAGGTCAGAAACCCGCCCTTTGACTGCGTGAAGGCGGCAATCCGTTCGCCCAGCGGTCCCCCGTACAGGTATTCCGGTCCCCTCGCGGCCAGTTCTCCGTAGGTGCGGGCCAGATCCGGATTGCGAAACCACTCGCCGGCCTTCGGGGCTCGGGCGCTCTCCACCAGCAGCGTCGCGCGGGCCCCCTCATCGCGCTGCAACAGCCGCTCCTCGGCGGCCCACTGGCTCGCGATGATGGGTGTGACTGGAAACCCCTCCTGCGCGATCCGGATCGCGGGCGCCAGTGCCTCGGCCAAGGTGAGCGTCCCGAATTTCTCCAGCAGCGTGGACCAGCCGGAGAGCGCGCCCGGAACCGTGACGGCCTCGATGCCCTGCGCCACGCGCGTTCGCCCTCGCTCCAGCAGGGTCTCGCGGGTCATCAGGGCGCCGCTGCGGCCACTGGCGTTCAAGCCGTGCAGTGTCTGGTCCTTCGCCGACCACACCATGGCAAAGAGGTCACCGCCGACGCCGGTCATGTTGGGTTCGACCACCGTCAGCACTGCCGCCGCGGCCACGGCGGCATCAACGGCATTGCCGCCTTGCTCCAGGATCGCCAGCCCGGCGGAAGTGGCCAGTGGCTGACTCGTCGCGATCGCGGCGTTCGGCGCATAGACGGCCGAACGCCCAGCCATCGTCGGAGGACGGGAGCTCTGCTGGCTCTGCATCGCCCCTCCTGACGCCAGTACGACTACAGCGGCAACAGCGGCACCAAAGCGGGTCTCTTCGTGCATGACCGGCATGTTACCCGAGGTGCGTGCGTCGCGCGCGACGGAGTCATTCCCACCGAAGGGCCTTCATCGGGTCGACCCGGGACGCACGAATCGCGGGGACCAGCCCGGCGCCGAGCGCGACCACCCCAAGCGTCACAAACGCGGCGGCAAAGACGAGCGGGTCGGCGCCCTCCATCTCGAAGAGGATCGACTGGGCCCCATCGCCGATGACCCACCCCAGCGCGAGGCCGAGCAGCCCCCCGACCAACGCCATCACTCCCACCTGGCGGAGCACCAGGACACGCACGCGGGCGGCGTTTGCACCCAACGCCATCCGCAAACCGAACTCCCTTGTCCGCTGAGCGACGGTAAACGCCAGCACGCCGTAGAGCCCGATGGCAGCCAGCAGCGTGGCCAGCACGCCGAAGGCCGCAGACATCGTGCTGATGAACCGATCGATGAAGACGTTCTCGCGCACCTGCTGCGGCATGGTCCGCAGATCTTCCACCGGCAGATCCGCGTCGATTCGCGAAATGACCCCCTGGACGGACCTGAGAAACTGCTCCGGATCGATCGCCGTCCGGACGTAGAAGGACATGGCACCGATGCTCTCCGCCTGGCGGTACGGCGTGAAGTAGAGCGGCGGGGCGGCCCCTTTGACCTCGCTGTACTTGGCATCTTTCACGAGTCCGATGATTTCGATATCAAGGGCACCGCTGAGCCCCCCGGGCCTCATCAGCGCGCCGACGGCGTTGCGGCCAAGGCCGAACTTCTTCGCGAACGTCTCGTTGACGACCGCCACCTTCGGTGCACCCAGACGATCGGCCGCCTCGAATTCGCGACCGGACACGAGCGGAATCCCGAGCGTACTGAAGTAACCAGGGCCCACGGCGTTGAGCCGGGACGACCTGTCGGTGTCGGGACCGGCCTCAAACCCCTCCACGTTCACGCTCCCGCCCCAGCTGCTTCCGCCCAGCATGGGCACCATCGAAGCGGTGACCATGGTCACACCCGGCAGCGCCGCAATATCCGTTTCAACCTGCTCGAAAATGGCCTTCGATCGCTCCGGCGCATACCCGTTGAGTTGCGGCGAAATGGCGAAGGTAACCAGGTGATCGACCTCAATGCCGAGGTCAACACGGCTGACATTGAAGAGGCTCTTGGTGAAAAGGCCCGCTGAGGCCAGCAATGCCATCGACAGGGCCATCTGTCCAACGACGAGTCCCGTCCGGAATCTCGACGCAAATCGCGCGCCGGACGACTGACCAGCCGTCCCCTTGAGCGTCGTCGCCAAATCGGGACGCGTGCTGTGGAGCGCCGGGAACAGCCCGAAGAGAACACCGGTCACCAGCGACAGCACGGCGGCAAACGCCATCACCGGCCAGTCGAGCTGAAATGCCAGGAAGTCAGAGGCGTCCGCGGGCAGCATTGTCGCGATGATCTTCAGCGTCCAGCCGGCGACCAGCAGGCCTCCAAGACCGCCAAACACCGCGAGGAGGCACGACTCCAGAAGCAGTTGACCGACCAGTCGCATGCGGCTTGCGCCAATCGAGAGTCGAATCGCCATTTCACTGGCCCGAGCCGCCGACCGGGCGAGCAACAGGTTGGCAATGTTCGCGCACGCGATCAGGAGCACCACACCGGTAACGACGAAGAGCAGGCTCAACGGAGTGGACGCTTGCTCATGGACTGAGCTCTGCCCCATCACCCCAGCCGTGATCACCAGCGGCTTGTTCTTGAACCGCTCCATCGTCGCATCACTCATGCCCTTCTGCAGCGGAGCCTCAACACCCTGGATGATGGCGCGATAGCGAGCACCCAGGTCGGCGCTCGCGGTCTCGAGTGTCACACCTGGCGCGAGGCGGCCGAACACATAGGCCCAGTAGCTGGTCCGGTCCTCGAACGAGTAATGGCTTTCCAGGACACCGGCCATCGTGAGTGGCGCGTACACCTGAGGGTTTGCCCCCATGGTGGTTCCCCGGAAGCCATCCGGTGCCACACCGACGATGGTCATGGATTGACCGTTCACCTTGAGGGTCTTGTTGAGCACGGAGGCATCGGCGCCGAACCGCGTCTTCCAGTAGTCGTACCCCAGCACCACGACCGGCGACTGTCCGACGACCAGGTCATCGTCGCGGCTCAGGAGTCGTCCCAGCGCCGGCACCAGGCCAAGCGTCGGGAAATAGCCACCTGACACCAGCAGGCTCCGGCCGTTGAGCGTCTGTCCCTCGTACGACAGGTTTGTCTGGAACAGGCGATGCGCGGCCAGACCTGAGAGGACGTCTGACGACGCCTCGAGATCACGGAACATCGCATAGCTGAAAACCGTTTCGCAGTCGCCGGCCTGGTTGCACGAGGTGGAGCCCGGCTTGGGCCCGGGCGCGGCCAGATTGACGAGCTGTTCAGGGGCCGAGACCGGCAGTGGCGCCAGCAGCAGTTGGTTGAAGAGGGAGAAGATCGCGGTGTTCGCACCAATCCCAAGGGCCAGGGATGTGATCGCAATCGTCGTGACAAACGGAGTTCTGAAGAGTGTTCGCAGCGCGAACTTGAGGCTGGCCATCAGTATCCTCTCACTTTCGGTTGTGTCCCCCAACGGCCACACCAATGGCCCGGTCGCCGGCAGTTACCCGATGAGACGAGAGGACAGCAGAAGATGTTGCCTGGCCGCAACGCTGTGCTTCTAGTCGCAAAACGGCGACGTCGGTCCTGCGGACCGGCGTCGCCGTTTCGACCTTGATTGTTCTTTTTCGGACAGGCAGCGGTCGGCCACTAACCGCGGGCCGCGACGATGTCCTTGGCCGCCGCCGCCGACTCCTCATCGTCCAGAACCGGAACCACGCGGAGATCCATCATGGGGCTCCACTGGCCTGAATAGCGTTCAAGGGCCGACAGATCCGAGGCCTCGAACACGGCGGCGCCACGGCCCTCGGCCAGGCTGTGCCAGCGACCGATCAGCTTCAGACCGGGGCCCACGTCAGCGCGCTGAGCCGGCGTCAACGAGGACCAGGCGCTGAGAACGTCGTTTCTCTTCTCCTTATGCAGACTCCACGTCACAAGAAACTTCATTATTTGCTCCCATCTTGAGGTTGTCGTGAGCAAAAACTCTATCGTACACACGGCCTCTACTGGTCCCGCAGCAGGGTGACGGGATCGACCGACATCGCGCGCCGGGCCGGCCGCCAGCAGGCGGCCACCGCCGTCATGAGGAGCAGCAATGACACGGCTCCGACTGCGATGGGGTCGGAAGGCTCGACTTCGAACAGAATCGAACGCATCACGCGAACGAGAAAGTAGGACGCGACCAGGCCGGTGATCAGCCCTGCCAACGTAAAGGACATGCCACTCCAGATGATCTGCTTGAACATTCCCTCGGGACTGGCGCCAAGCGCGAGGCGGATGCCGATTTCCCTCAGCCGCTGTGACACGAGGTACGACAACACGCCATAGATGCCGGCCGCAGCCAGCACGAGACCGACGCCTGAGAACACCAGAAGCAGCACCAGCACGACCCGGGGTCTGGCGATGGCTTCGGTGAACAGGTCGTCAACCACGCTCGTCTTCCACAACACCATGCGGCTGTCGACGCGGTGAATCGCCTGCTTCAGCAGAGGCATGGCGGCGACGGGATCGTCGGCACGCACGACGAATGTCCGGTACTCGATCGTGGGCGACGGCGAGGCGCTTCTGACGGGCGCCGCCGCGCCGGGCGCTGTCTTCTGTGGTTGATACCATTCGAACGATCCGATGGAGTCGTCAAGGCTGAGTTGCCGCACTTCAGTCGCGACACCCACCACCGTCAGCCAGGTCTTTGAGCCTTCCGACCGGAACTGCTGCCCAACGGCACTCTGCCCGGGCCAGTAGTTCCGCGCGAAGCTCTGGCTGACAATGATTGAGGATGCGGGCTCGTCATCAGTGAACGTCCGTCCGTCCACCATTGGCAGGCGGAGCACCGCGAAATAGTCGGGCCACACGTTGTACGTGGGCACAATCAGCTGCTCCGTGAGTTCGCCGGGCTTCCCGGCGAACTCCAGTTGCGAGAACCTGATGCTGCCGGCGTCGGGCGGCACGGTTCCCACCGTGGCGCTCCTGATGCCGGGCAGCCGGCGAAGCTCGGCGAGCGCGTCTGCGCTGAAACGGTCGCGAACCTGGGGCTCTGCGTAGGGCTCTGAGGGAAATCCCACGCGAACGCTCACAAGTCCCTCGCTCTGGAAGCCGGGTTCGAGCGCGTGCAACTTCAGGAAACTGCGGACCATGAGCGCGGCGCCCACCAATAACACAATCGCCACCGTAACCTCGCCCACGACAAGCCCGGAACGAAGGCGACGGGAGGCGGATGAGCCGGTCGAGCTTCGCGACTCATGGCGGAGGACACCCACGATATTGGGTCGCGATCCGAGCAACGCGGGCGGAAGACCGAACGTCAGCGACGTCAGCAGCCCTGCGACGATCGTGAACGTCAGGGCACGCAGGTCCAGATCGATTCGGTTCAGACTCTGGAACAGCATCTGGTCCGGAATAAGGCCGGTGGTGGTCTGGAGCACCACCGTGGCCAGCACCAGTCCTCCGGCAACCCCAAAGACCCCGACGAGAAGGTTCTCGACGACTGTTTCCCGAATGAGATCGCGCCGGGTCGCGCCCAACGCAGACCGCACCGCAAAGTCGCGGCCTCTGGCCAGTGTGCGCGACAGTGAAAGATTCGCGAGATTGGCGCACACGATCAGCAGGAGGAACATTACGGCGCCGCCAAGCACGATCAGCGACTGCCGTGAACCAGAATCGCCGCGCTGAGAGACAGGCATCAGCGCCGCTGACACGCTCGCGGGCCCGCCCGCACTCGTGCTGAGACGGCTGCCGCGTTCCCCGACGGACTCGGCCGCCTGAGCCAGGCCGACGCCCGGCGCGAGTCTGGCGTACGCCACGATCCTCGAATCGCGCAATGCGGCCGGCGGGTCGTCCACATCAAGGGGCAACCACAATTCCTGCGACCGGTTCGGGAAATGAAACGACGCCGGCATGATGCCCACAATCGTGTGCGGCCGGCCGTTCAGTGTCAGCGTGGATCCCAGGACGTCCACCAGGGAACCGAGTTGTTCGCGACGGAATCGTTCACTGATCACCACCTGCGCGGCCGTCCCCTCGCGACCGTCCCCGTCGTGAAACACGCGTCCGGCGAGAGGGGCGACCCCCAGCATCGACAGCAGGCGCGGGGTCACGAAGGACGCCCCGACCGATTGCGCGCCCTCCGGGCCCGCGTAGATCGCCGATTCGACTTCGTAGCCTTCAACCCGATCGAACAAATCGGTCTGAGAGCGCCAGGCCTGGTAGAGGGCGCGCTTGAACCGCGGGTACCGCACCTTCGACTGCTCGGCCGAGTTCCAGACTTCCACCAGCCGCTCAGGCTGCTGGAACGGCGCCGGCCGGATCAGGAGCGAGTCCAGCACACTGAAGACGGCTGTGTTGATCCCAATCCCCAGTGACAGCGTCAGGATGGCGACGAGTGACGCCGTGGGACTGGTCCGCAGACTGCGGATGCCGAGACGGATGTCATGAATGAGGATCTGCATGCCTTTCCGGCCTTTCTGGCGCGGAGGTCTGGAGGGATGGCCCGCGGTGATCGGGGTCGCGCGGCCCAACCGGGCCCTGAGTGCGGCACGGGCCAGATCAAGGCACTCAGCGAACGCCGTGGCGACCAGGCCCACGCCGCCTTCGCGACGATAGGCCTCGGCACACACTTCTCTCAGCGTGTGCTCAGCCTCCTGAGCCCAGAAGAGACGTTCCCCGGGTGGCGCCAGTCGCATCAGACAGCGGGCCACCATGCCGATGGTGCGATACGGCAGGCTGGTCACCGGTCCCTCGCTCATGGCCTGCACCTCCGAGCGTCGCCGAGAACATGCGTGCGCCGGGCTTCGACAGCCAGCGTTTCAAGCCGTTGCCCCTCCGCACGCAGGACGGCTTCGCCCAGCGCACTCAGGCGGTACGTGCGGCGACGGGAGTTGGGCCGGTCCGTCGACCGCGGGTCTGTGGCTGCCTTCAGCCCCGATTGGGCCTCAGCAACGAGATCTTCCTGGAGCAACCGCTGGAGCAACGTGTAGAGCGTGCCTGTACGGAGCTTGAGTGCGCCTCCAGACCGCCTTTCGACCTCCTTGAGGATGCCGTAACCGTGCCGGTCCTGGTCGGCCAAGGCCAACAGGACCTGGTAGGCAAAAGCTGTAAGTGGCAGGAAAGAAAGTGTTTTTGTGCTATCAGGGGCCATAGGTCAACAGACGGATTTTAATAAGTAGATTATCAATATATTTGGCATCTGTGCATTTGACGCAAATCGACTGCCATTGGTTGGCTCCAACTGCGACCATGGATGGGACGCGCGGCGTGCCGCGCTCAACGATGGAAGAACAGCCAACTTTTCCTGGCCGGCTTCGTATCGAGGAACCAGCGGCAAAGTTACGATTCGAAATGGCGGCTAAGAGATTGGACACCTGAATATGCGGATCACCGGACTCATCATCGCAATCGCCTTGTCGGCGGCATCGGTCTCGGCGGCACAGACCGCGGGGACCCCTGGCAGACAAGCGCGGCCGGAAGTGAAGGCCGCCCGGGCCACAGGCCCCATCCACATCGATGGTCGTCTGGACGAAGCGTCGTGGGCAACGGCGGAGCCGGCGACCGGGTTCACCCAGGTGGATCCTGAGGAAGGGATGCCGGTAAGCGAGGCGACCGAGGCGCGAATCCTCTACGACAACGAGGCCCTCTATATCGGGGTTCGCCTGCACGACCGTCAGCGGCCGTCCCAGCGCCTGGGGCGGCGGGACATGGACCTGATGGACTCGGACTGGCTGGGCGTGGTCATCGACTCGTATCACGACCACCGCACCGCCTTCTCCATGGATCTGAATCCCGCCGGCGTACAACGCGATGCCGTGAAGTCCATGGGCCCAGGCGGGCAGGAGCAGGACGACCTTTCCTGGGACGCGGTGTGGGAGGCCAGGGCCACCGTTGACGAAGGGGGCTGGACGGCGGAGTACCGGATTCCCTTCAGCCAACTTCGCTTCGGGAACGCGCCGGACCAGACATGGGGGATTCAGCTCGAGCGCGTGATCGGGCGGCGCCGGGAATACGCGGTGCTTGCATTCACACCCAAGAGTGAGCCGGGGGGAATCCCCACGTTCGGACATCTGGTCGGCCTCCAGAACATTGCGGCCGGCCAGCGGCTGGAAGTGCTTCCCTACGGCGTGGCCCGCTCGGAGCGGGTGGACCCTGGCTCCAATCCCTTCCGCACGGATTCGGAGTTCTCCGGCTCTGGAGGGGTGGACCTCCTCTATCGGGTCACCAACGACTTCGCCGTGAATGCCAGCATCAACCCGGACTTCGGGCAGGTCGAGGCGGATCCGGCCGTGGTGAACCTCACGGTCTACGAGACGTTCTTCGAGGAGAAACGCCCCTTCTTCATCGAAGGGAGCGAGATCTTCGACTTCGGACGCAACACGTCGGGCGGGCGTTTGTTCTACACCCGGCGCATCGGACGGAGTCCGCAGTTGCGACCTCCCACCAACGCGGCAGATGTGCCCGAGGTCACCACAATCCTTGGTGCGGCCAAGGTGAGCGGCAAGACCGCCTCGGGGTGGTCGCTGGGGGTCATCGAGGCCGTTACGGGCCGGGAAAATGCCCGCTACCTGACCTCGTCGGGCAACAAGGATCTCTTCGCAGTGGAACCGCTGAGCAACTACCTGGTGGCTCGGGCCCGCAAGGACTCGAATCAGGGGCGCACGTCCGTGGGAGGCATTGTCACGGCCGTCAATCGGGATCTGGCGACCGAGCCTCTGAGGGACGCCCTCCGTTCCTCCGCCTACACGGGAGGCGTGGACTTCCGTGCCGAAACGTCAAGCCGGGCCTGGGTGTTCCAGGGGTCCGCCGCGTTTTCCAGAGTCGCCGGGTCGCCCAAATCCATGGTCCGGGTGCAGAGGGCCGGAAACCATTTCTTCCAGCGCCCGGATGCCGATTACCTGAACGTGGATGAGGAAGCCACGTCCATGAGCGGGTACTCCATTGGCGCCTCGGTCGCTCGACAGGGCGGCACCCACTGGCGGGGCGACCTGGCCGTCGCGGCCACGTCGCCGACCTTCGAAGCGAACGACCTGGGCTACCAGAACCGCACGGACCGGCGCGACATCGCCGTCGGTCTGAGCTACGTGGAGAATACGCCGGGGTCGTTCCTTCGGAACTACACAATCAAATCCACGCTCCGTTTCGAACACAACTACAACTGGGAGCGCATCCTGGGCATCGGGGGCCTGCAGTTCAACTTCCGAACACTGAACTTCTGGGGCGGCGCCATCGCGGTGACACGGTTCTTCCGGGCCAACGATGATCGGAACACCCGGGGAGGCCCGCTCATGGAACGGCCCGCCAAGACCACCGGGTTCATCCACGTCGGCTCCGACAGCCGCAAGAAGGTTTCGGTGTTCACCACGATCGACGGCGGCAAGGGAGACTACGGCTTCTGGGCGGGAGGCGTGGAGGTCACCACCATCATCCGGCCTTCCGAGCGTTGGAACCTCCAGATTGGGCCGTCCTTCTCCAAGGAATCGAACCCGGCCCAGTACGTGGGCACCGTGGCCAGTGCCGACGCGGCGAACACCTACGGTGCGTATTATCTGTTCGCGCCAATCACGCAACAGACCCTGGCGATGGAGACCCGCCTGGATGTGACGTTCACGCCCAAGCTCTCGTTCGAACTCTACGCCCAGCCCTTTATCTCCAGCGGCGACTACGGAGGGGTGGGCGCGCTGGACGCGGCCAAGGGCTTCACCTTCGCGCCATGGACCGGCCAGACGGGGAACCCCGACTTCAACTACCGCTCCCTCCGGAGCACCGCGGTCTTGCGCTGGGAGTACCGGCCCGGCTCCACTCTCTACGTGGCCTGGCAGCAGGCCCGGTCCGACTTCGCGGCCGGCACAGGAGACTTCGACTTCGGCCGGGATCGCCGGGCGCTCTTCCGCGCCAAGCCCGACAATGTCTTCGTCATCAAGGCCAGCTACTGGATCTCGCCCTGACCCGCGTCGTCCTACTCGATCCGCAGGGCGACCAGCGGATCGACCCGGAGGGCGCGCGCCACGGGCACTGCGCACGCGCAGACGGAAACGGCGAGGAAGATGGACGACGCGCCGCATGATCAAACCCGTGACGCTGGCGGCGTCGGCCCCAACCGGGACCCGCACGCCGATTTCGTGCTGGTATCATCTGGCCATGTTCACGATCAGGATGCCATCGCCAGGCTGGGCCCTCGCAGGGTCTGCGGCACTGGCCTGTTGCCTCGTCGCCTCCACCAGTGGCCAGGAGCCTCAATACCACTCGTCCACTCCTCCGCCGGGTTTCACCGCGCTCTACAACGGCAAGGACCTCACCGGCTGGCGCGGCGGTGACACGGTGGATCACCGCAAGTTCCTGGCGATGGCGGAGCAGGAGCGCGCGGCCCAGGTCGCCAAGTGGAATGCCACGATGCGCGAGCATTGGAGCGCCCAGGGCGAGGAACTGGTGAACGACGGCCTGGGCGCCTATGCCACGACCGAAAAGGACTATGGCGACATCGAACTCCTGGTGGACTACAGGACCGTGGCCAGGGCTGATTCGGGCATCTATCTGCGTGGCGTGCCTCAAGTCCAGATCTGGGACTACACGGAGGAGGCGAAGTTTTCAATCGGCTCCAACAAGGGATCGGGTGGCCTGTGGAACAACAGTGCCGGCGCGCCGGGCAAGGATCCGCTGGTGCTGGCTGACAAGCCATTCGGTGAATGGAACAGTCTGCGGATCCGCATGGTTGGATCGCGCGTCAGTGTCTGGCTGAACGAGGCTCTGGTGGTTGATCACGCCATCATGGAGAACTACTACGACCGCAAGATGCCCGTGCCGGCCCGTGGGCCCATCCAGCTTCAGACGCATGGCGGTGAGATTCGCTGGCGCAACATCTTTGTTCGGGAGATTGGATCGGAAGAAGCCAATGACATCCTCCGATCGCACGGCGCGGAGGGATTCACCGACATCTTCAACGGCCGTGACCTCTCCGGCTGGGCCGGCGCCCTGGCGAGTTACGAAGTGCGCGACGGCAGCATCGTCTGCAAACCCGGGCAGGGCGGAACGATCTACTGGGACCAGACGCTCACGGACTTTCAGGCGCGAGTCGAATTCAAGCTGCCGGCCGGCGGCAACAACGGGTTGGCCATTCGCTATCCCGGTACTGGAGACACCGCGTACGTCGGGATGACCGAACTTCAGGTGCTCGATGACAACTACGAACAGGTGCGGGGGCCGATCGACAGGCGTCAAGCCCACGGGTCCGCCTACGGCATGGTGGCCGCCGCGCGCGGGTACCAGCATCCGATTGGCGAGTGGAACCTGCAGGATGTGACGATCAAGGGCTCCACAATCCGGGTGGAACTCAATGGCACGGTGATCCTGGACACTGACGTGTCGACGGTGGATCCCGCGTCGTACATGGGCGGGAACAGGCATCCCGGAGTCACGCGCACCGAGGGGTTTTTCGGTTTTGCCGGCCACAGTGACCCTGTCATGTTCCGGAACGTGCGGGTCAGATCCCTGGGCCTTCCACCGATGTAAGCTCTTCCGTATGAGCAGGCGCGCGTTCTCCACAGTCCTGGTTCTCGCATCAGTCGTATCTCTGGCGGTGGTTTCCGCCGACAGCCTCCTTGGGCAGGGCCGGGGAGGGCGCGGACGCGGCGCCGCACCGCCGCGGGCCCGCAGCATCACGCTCGGCGATGTCACGGCGTTTGACGTCGCCAACAACGTCGCCACGGTGAGTGCGGGCGCGGACCAGGTTCGCGTGATGTTCTACCGCGACGACATCTTCCGCCTCTGGCTGGGCCCCGACGGCGAATTCACCGACGCGCAGCCGGATCCAGGTGACGCGCAGATGGTGGTGTTCTCGGGAGCTCCCATCGCCGTGGCCTCCCGTGACGCCGGCGAGTATTACCGCATCGAGAGCGCGTCCCTGGTCCTTCGCGTCTACAAACGCCCACTCCGGTTCGCGATGTTCGACAAGACCAACACGACGGTCATCTGGCAGGAGACCAAGCCGCTCACGTACGGGCCGTCCACGGTCCAGACCCTTCGTCGCGGCGACAACGAACATTTTTACGGCGGCGGGATGCAGAACGGCTACTTCTCGCATCGGGACACGACGGTGAACATCCGCCTGAACATCCGCAACTGGAACGACGGCGCCACGCCGAATCCTGCGCCGTTCTACATGAGCACCGCCGGGTACGGGGTCTTCCGCAACACCATCCAGCCGGGCGCGTACAGCTTCCTCTCGCCTCTCGCCCTGTCGCACGACGAGTCGCGGTTCGACGCGTACTACTTCTTCGGCCCGTCCCTGAAGACCATCCTCAACGACTACACCCTCATCACGGGCCGTCCGTTCATGATGCCCCGGTGGGGTCTCGAGTTCGGCGACGCTGACTGCTACAACAAGACCGGCGTGACGATGGATGTGGTGGATCGGGTGGCGAAGAAGTATCGCGACAACGATCTGCCGGCGGGATGGATTCTGCCGAACGACGGATACGGTTGCGGGTATCGCGACCTGCCCGACACCATTGCGGCGCTCGAGCCGCTGGGATTCAAGACGGGGCTCTGGACGGAAAATGGTCTCGAACGTATTGCCACGGAAGTCCGCGACTACGGATCCCGTGTCATGAAACTCGATGTGGCCTGGGTCGGTCGCGGCTATCAGTTCGCGATGAACGGCATGCGCGACGCGTACAACGGCATCGAAGACAACGCGGACAGCCGCGGGTTCGTGTGGACCACGTGCGCCTGGGCTGGAGGCCAGCGTTACGCCACGATCTGGTCGGGCGACCAGGCCGGCAGCTGGGAGTACATCCGCTTTCACATTCCCACCGTCATCGGCGCCGGACTCTCCGGATTCAACGCGGCCACCGGAGACGTGGACGGCATCTTTGGCGGCGGCGCGCAGACGTACGTCCGCGATCTGCAGTGGAAGGCGCTTACGCCGGCGTGGATGATCATCAGCGGCTGGTCGAAGCAGACCAACCTCATGAAACAGCCGTGGATCTTCGGTGAGCCCTACACCACGATCAACCGCAAGTACATGAAGTTGAAGATGCGGCTGACACCGTACTTGTACACCGCGTCGCGCGAGGCGTACGACACCGGCGTTCCCACGGTGCGCGCAATGGTCCTGGAATTCCCCGACGATCCGACGACCTGGACCAAACGCACGCAGTACCAGTTCATGTCGGGCCCGTCGCTGCTGGTGGCACCGGTGTACGAAGACTCACCCATTCGCAACGACATCTACCTGCCGGCCGGCAAGTGGATCGACTACTGGGACGGCACCGAACTGAACGGATCGATGACGCTGAACGGCTACGCCGCACCACTCGACAAGCTGCCGATGTTCGTGCGCGCCGGCGCGATCATTCCCATGTATCCGGAAGC
>JAHEFO010000049.1 GCA_024640135.1 Acidobacteriota bacterium | reverse complement strand
GATGCGGAAGAGTTCGTCCACCGAAACCTGGGCGAACACTGGTATCGTCCGCAACCGGTCCACCAGTTCGACCAGGGACACGTCAACGTCAGCCGACAGCGCCAGGACCCATACCGCGGCCTGGCGCACCAGAGCCTGCGTCGCCTCCCGCGCCGCCAGAAAGTCGATGTCGTCGGCCAGCGTGGCGCGCCACCCGCGCTCGCCGGCGAAGTGGACGGCCGCCGCAGCCACGACCGGGTCACTGTCGTGAAAGAGCCTCACCAGTGTTTCAGGAATGTCACGAGGGTGGGTCCTCGCCACGCTGTTGGCATGGTGCACACGTTCCGACATGGGAATTTCGTCGACGATCGGCATGACCCGTTTGCGGATGGCGCTGCTCATCACCTGATCCAGGTATTCAAGCGCTCCGGCGCGCTGGCGCGCGTCGCCGTGGTCGCGCGCGTAGCGCGCGGCGGCGACATCAGGTCCAGAGTGAAGCAGGCCGAGGAGACGGAAGACACGGTCGATGCTGCGATCGAGTTTGCCATCCAGTGCGCGCAGCAGCAGGGTGTCGCCACAGCCCGGATCGCGCTCGACGAGGTTGTGCCTCAAGCTCAGCAATTCACAATAGCGCCCGGTCTCCGACATGAGCTGCGCCTCGATGACGCTGCCAGGCGGCCGCAACTCCGGATGCGTACGATTCAGTCGTTCGAGGGCCACCAGGCTCTTGAATCGAAGAAAGCTGTCCGGATCGTCGAGCGCTGTAACCAGGGCGGCGACAGACTCCTGGCAGGGAATCGCCACCAGCGTTGCCGGAATGTGGCGTCTGACCCAGACGTTTTCGTGCGGGTCGGCCATCACGTGGGCGAGGACGGGAACCATCGCTGTCCCCGATCCAGCCAGCGCCTCGCGGGCCGGCTCCTTCAGAAGGCGATGGCCCAGCCGGGAGACCAGCGCGGGCACCAGAAGCGCATCGACCGCGCCCACCGCAGCCGCACTCTTGATGGCCTCTCGGGCGACACGCACATCCGCGTCATAAATCAGGGGCACCAGGAGAGGCCAGAACGCCGGGTTGCGGATATGGGCCAGGGCGGCCGCCGCGTCTCGTCGCCCTTCCGCATCGTCTGCAGCCCCAATCAGGCGCGCCAGCGCAGCCTCGGCAGCCGCCTGATCGTCAGGCCTTCCAGAGTCAGCCAGTTCCACCGCGGCAGCTGAAGCCACGCGCGGTGACGGGTCTTCCAGATGAGGCCGGACGTAGGTGTGTTCGGCGTCGTGATAGAGGGCGGCGAGTGTGCGAACGGCCGCAGCGCGCACCTGGGCATCCGGGTCGGTCAGCAGTCGCCGGATCGTTGGAAGCTGCCAGTCCGAGTCTGGGGGATGACTTTGCTCGAACGCCAGGAGTGCCCGCGCGCGGACCTGGCCGGATTCGTGGGCGAAGAGCTCCTGCGGCAACTGTTCGGCGTGGCCCGCCCTTTCGAGCATGTCGATGGCGTACAGCACCGATGCCTCGTCCGGACTGGAGAGTTCGTTGACGAGCAACGCAATTGTCCGAGTGTCGGCGACGTCCAGCCTCACGGCTGCCGGCTCCATCGCGCGCGCGTGCAGGTTGCGTCGAAATGTCTCGAGATATTCGCGGTGCGCCGCCAGCGCCAGTCCTACCCATACCGCGACAATACCGAGGTTGGCGTAGCTCAGTTGCTGCCACGTCAGGCCGAGGCCCCACGGCTTGATCAGCACCAACAACACGATGGCGCCGATTCCCTTGACGAAGCGATCCACGGTCACGTCGACAAAGGGCTTGGCCCGCTGGGTGAGTTCCGGGGCAAGCGGCAGGAACAACACCTCGCGTGTCGTGCGGTCAATCGTGTATCGCAGCGAGGTATCGAGCACTCGCGCCAGGGCCGACGCCCACACCGCTCCGGTTGCGAGAATTACGAGGCTGCTGGCGCCAAGGACGACCGGCAGGAGCAGCAGCGCCGCGGCCAGGCCGACGGACCGGTGCAGCCGGCTCGTCAGTCCGACCTGTACCGCGAAGCCGGCCATCGACAGATACATCGTGACCTTGCCGAGGTACTGGGTGATGGCATCGGTCGACCCGACGTTCTCACCCACCGCCATATTGAGCTGCTGCTCGACGACGACGGCTCCCAGGGCGGCCACGCCGACGATGAGGGCGATGAGCTGGAGGTGTCGCGAGCCGAGCAGCAGGCGGAACGCGTCGCCGCCGGGTTCCGGCTGGTCGCAGGCCGCGGCCTGCGGGGCCGTGACCGGCTGTTGGCGTCCGATCGCGAAGACGGTGGCCGCGCACAGCATCAGCACGCCGGCACTCACCAGCGTGAGGTTGTCGGAGCCGACCAGATTCACGGTGTAGGCCGTGACGGCCGCGCCGGTGACGCCGCCAAGACCTGCGCCGCCGCCGATGAATCCGAACAACCGCCGAGCCTGGCGCGAGTCGTACAGGTCGTTGGCGAGTGTCCAGAACTGGCTGACGAGCAGCAGGCCGAAGACGAGGCCGAACACAAAGAACGCAACCGATACCCAGGCGGCGTCCGTCTGAAACAACACCCGGAATCCGACGAGCACAAGTGCCAGGCCGGTCTGCGTCACCGGGGCGACCAGGCGCCGAGGCATTTTGCCGGCGCCCCAGCCATAGACGTGCATCAGGGAGCCAATGACGACGGCTGCCGCGGCAAGCGCGTACGGCAGGTTGTCCGCCCCGACTGCAATGATGGCCTTCGACCTCGTGATGGGTTTGACGATGTTGTAGGCCGTCATCACCAGGAAGGAATAGGCGAACATCAGCCAGGCCGTCGTCGCCTCTCCTGGACGGAGGATGACGATTCGGTCGAGAAGGCGAAGGGGACGGGGGCGCATGTGTGGATGAGGTCGCGCTATTCTACAATCACTACATGACGGACCCCGCCGAGGCGCCACGCCTCGACTTCATTCGAGACATCGTGGCCGCCGATCAGGCGGCCGGCACCAATCGCGGCAGAGTGGCGACCCGGTTTCCGCCTGAACCCAACGGCTACCTGCACATTGGACACGCCAAGTCCATCTGCCTGAACTTCGGCGTGGCCGACGATTTTGGCGGCGTCTGCAACCTCAGATTCGACGACACGAATCCGGTCACCGAAGACACCGAATATGTGGACTCCATCCAGGAGGATGTCCGGTGGCTCGGTTTCGACTGGCAGGACCGCCTGTTCTATGCCTCGGACTACTTCGAGCGGCTGTATGCCTGCGCGATTCAGCTCCTCCGCGATGGCAAAGCCTACGTCGACAGCCTCAGTGCCGACGACATCCGGGAATACCGGGGAACCCTCCGCGAGCCCGGCCGTGACAGCCCATTCAGGGACCGTGCCGTGGCTGAGAATCTGGACCTCTTCGCGAAGATGCGGGCCGGCGAGGTGCCGGACGGTGCCCATGTGCTGCGCGCCAAGATCGACATGGCGTCGCCCAACATCAACATGCGCGACCCGGTGCTGTACCGCGTGCGTCGCGCGCATCATCACCGGACCGGTGACGCGTGGTGCCTGTACCCGATGTACGACTACGCGCATCCGCTGTCAGACGCGTTCGAGGCCATCACGCACTCGTTGTGCACGCTGGAGTTCGAAGAACACCGGCCGCTGTACGACTGGCTGATCGCCAACGTGACGGACCTGCCCGCACGGCCCAGGCAGATTGAGTTCGCGCGCCTGAACCTGACGTACACGGTCATGAGCAAGCGCAAGCTCAACCAACTGGTGACCGAAAAGCACGTGCACGGCTGGGACGATCCGCGCATGCCGACCATTTCCGGTTTGCGCCGCCGCGGATTCACGCCGGAGGCCATTCGGCGCTTCTGTGACGAAATCGGCGTGGCCAAGCGCGAGAACCAGATCGACGTCGGGTTGCTGGAGTTTTGCGTGCGTGAGGATCTGAACGCCAGGGCGCCACGCGCGATGGCCGTGCTGCGTCCGCTGAAGGTGGTCCTGGAGAATTACCCGGAGGGGCAGGTCGAGACCTTCGAAGTCGCGAACCATCCGTCAGACGCGTCAATGGGAACGCGCCAGGTGCCGTTTGGCCGCGAGCTGTTCATCGAACGTGATGACTTCCTGGAGGACCCGCCGAAAAAGTTCTTCCGGATGGCGCCCGGCCGCGAAGTGCGGCTGCGGGGGGCGTATCTCATCACATGCCGCGAGGTCATCAAGAACAACGACGGTGACGTCGTCGAACTGCGATGCACCTACGATCCCCCCACGCGGGGCGGCGATGCTCCGGACGGGCGGAAGGTGAAGGCGACGCTGCACTGGGTGTCGGCCGCACACGCGGCGGACGCCGAAGTGCGGTTGTACGATCGGCTCTTCACCGAAGAGACGCCCGGCGCATCGCAAACCGACTTTCTCAGCCAGATCAATCCACGGGCGCTCGAAGTGCTGACGGGCTGCAAACTGGAGCCGTCGCTCGCTGACGCCGCCGCCGGCGCAAGATACCAGTTCGAACGGCTGGGGTACTTCTGCGCGGACCGGGACAGCAGCGCCGCGCGGCCGGTGTATAACCGCACGGTGACGCTCAGGGACAGCTGGGGGACCAAGCAGCGCATGCCCGCATGAGCGGGTGGCGACCTCGGGACTGATGGCTCCGGTCTCATGCAGCCCTGGCTCGATCGGGCCGGGCTGGATAATTCCGTTCGACAAGGGAGCACAACAATGACGAGACACCTCACTGAGAAGTTCTCAGGTGTGGGAGATATCTACTCGGGCGAGTCACTCCTGCGCAAGGCCGTGGCATACGAGCTGGAGTGCTGGTCCGATGAGGGCCGGCAGGGCGGGGACAATGCGCCCAGCGTCGGCATCAGGGGGACCGTAGCTATTGGAGGTATTGGGGAGGTAACGGTGCTGTCAGGGCCGGACAACCTGATCCTGAAGCTGGAGGATGGCCGCCGCCTCTCGTCTGAAATGACCGGCACCGGCGGCGAAATTGTCGGGCGCGGCGCGTTGCAGCCGGCCTGAGACGACCCGGCAGCCGAAGCCCTTCACTGGAATCGGAAGACGACCTTGACGCTTTCGCCGGTGCCTTTCGCGCGGGCTGCCTGAAGCGCCGCCTGGTGTTCCGGCAGGGCGAACTGGTGAGTCACCAGGCCGTCAACGGGCGCGCGGCCGTCTGCAATCAGCGTGGCGGCCTCGATGAACGCATTCGTGGTGGCACCACCGTGCGCATGGCCGCCGTAGGCGAGCGTGCCCTTGAACGTCAACTCCTTGAGCCACAGCGGCGTCCAATCCAGGCCACGCAGCGTGCTGGCATTGCCGAGCAGCACGATGGTCGCCCCGGCGCGGGCGAACCGCATCGCGTCTTCCACGCCTCGCGCGCTGCTGATGCAGACGTACACCGTGTCAAAGCCGCCGACGCCGATGGGCCGCCCGATGATCGGCTTGAGGAGCCGGGTGCCGCCCGCCTCGGCCAGTTCCGCCAGGTAGTCGCCGCGGGCCAGGACGCTCTTGTCGGCACCCAGGTTCTCGGCGTGCTTCGCCTGAAAAGGATGCCGGGCCAGTATCGTGATCTTCGGGTCCGGCGCCACGGCCCTCAACGCCGCCACCATCAGCAGTCCCATCGTCCCGGCCCCGATCACCAGGACGCGCTCCCCGGGCTCCGGCATCGCGCCGCGGACCGCATGGACGCAACACGCGAATGGCTCGGTCAGGACGGCGCCCGTGTCGCTCATCGTGTCCGGAACGCGCACCAGTTGCGACTGGTGCGCGACAAACTGCTCGCCCCAGCTGCCACCCAGTCCACGCGTCGTGCCGATGAACATCCCCGGCGGCACCGCACCGGCGGTGGTGAAGTGCGAGCAACGGGAGTGCCGGCCCGCGGCACACGCGGCGCAGGGCGGCGAGATCGCCCTGGGTTCACAACACAACAGAGGATTGACCGTGACCCTGTCGCCGGGACCGAAGTCGCGGACCTGACGTCCGCAGGCCTCGATGGTGCCGACGCTCTCGTGGCCGATGACAAACGGGAACGAGGAAAACGGAGACGCTGATGGACTGGCATGCAGCGCGATGATGCCCAGGTCGCTTCCGCAAATTCCCCCCAGGCGGGTGTGAATACGCACCCAGTCTTCGGCGGGCAGGTCTGGCACGGCGACGTCGGTGTAGCGCGTGCAGGCGTGAGGGCCGACCAGCCACGAATCCGACACCGCGCCCGCCAGGCGCGTGGCGGCGTACCTGGGAATCGGGGCGGCGAAGGCCATGGCCTTCATGGCGCGACAATCCCGAGTGCCTGCGGCACGCAGGTGATCTCCAGGTCAGCGGTCTTCGCGCGCCGGTACTCGCCGTCGGTCTCGTAGGCAGGCGGTTCGGCGAAGCCGACCGTGAAGGCCGGCGCCTGTTCGGTGACCACATCCGTGAGCCCGACGTGAGTGCCGCGAGCCACGGCTCCAAACAGCTTCAGTCGCCGCCAGGCCGAAGCGTCGAGAATGGCGACGGCGTCCAGGCAGCCATCGGTCAGGGAGGCGCCGGGCGCGATGCGGAAGGCCCCGCCGAAGTTACGGGCGTTGGCGATGATCAACATCAGGTGCCGGGCCGTGTCGCGGCGGTTGGCGTGTGACGCCAGATCGATGTCAACGCCCGGATAGGACGTGAGTTGGCGCAGCGCGGAATACAAATAGACCGCATTGCCGCGCAACCACCGGACTGACGACACCGCTTCAAGCACGGCCACGTCAAAACCGAAGCCGGCAATGTTCAGGAAGTAGTGGTCCTCGATGCGCCCGACATCCACCCGCCGTTCAGCGCCCTCGCTCACCAGGCGCGCGGTCGTCTCGAAATCGCTCGCCGGCGCTCCCGCCGTCTTCGCGAAATCGTTGCCCGTGCCTGCCGCGACCAGGGCCAGGCGGACACGGTCGCCGGCACCGGCGGCCAGGATGGCATTGGCCACGTTGCTCCAGGTGCCATCGCCCCCAACGGCCACCAGCGTCGTGGCGCCGCCGTCTATTGCCTTCTGGGCGACGAGATGTTCATCTTCGCGGGCCTGAGTCGTGCGGATATCCGTGATCCCGACCGCCTTGAACGCGGCAGTGACTCCTGGAAGTGCGCGCGCGCCCCGTCCCCGGCCTGCTGCCGGATTGACGATGACGCAGACTCGTCCGGGCATCAGGCCGCGCCGGCGCCAATCTTCTCGAGCGGCTGGAAGGTCTGGAACCCATCGCGCATCCACAACTCACGAAACGGCGTCGTGTTCACGCCGGCGGCGCTGATGCCGGCCGTGAATGGGTGCTGATGGATCTCAATCGATCCCCGTTCTTCTTCGTTCTCGCTGAACTGCGCGTTCATGGCCATCGTGGCCATATACGTGCCCGTCGCGTCGCGTTCAAAGGCCTGATAGTGGTGTTCCACCGGCTCCCACTCGTAGTCGGTGATATGCATGTTCAGGATCTTCTTTCCGTCCTGCGATGCCGCGGCCCGGATATCGTGCTCCTCAACGGTGAACTCGATCTGGATGTCTTCCATGAAGTGCGGCAGGTGCCACAATTCAATCGCGTGTTCGCGCGAGGCCTGCGTGGTCGTGCCGACCAGGAAGGGGAAGAACGAGGCTCGCGGCATGGGGCGGCCCGGAACCAGCCGGGGCGCGACGGGCACGGAGAGGACGAGTTCGCCGTATTCGCCCACCTGGCTCCCGCTGAAGTCAAACATCATGACGGAGAGGATGCCCTGGCCATGATGCATCTCGATTGGCGACATGGAGGACGGCAAGAGCTTGCGCGCGTGCTCAATCGGAAATTCAAAAAACCCTCCGATGGCATGACGGTACTGATACTGCACTTCCCCTGGCTTCAAACGATTCACAGGATCCCCTCCTCGCGCAATGTGTTGATCAAAATGGCAGCGGCCTGATCGAGCTGCGCCGTGGTGTGCGTGGCCGAGATCGACACTCGGAACCGCGACCGATGTTTGGCAACCGCCGGAAAAATGATGGGCTGCAGATACAGTCCCGCCTGCTGCAGTTTCTGGGCGATGGCAAGAATCCGCCTGTCGTTGCGAATCATGATCGGAATGATCTGGGACGTCGAATCACCCACATCGACGCCGCCCGCGCTCATCAGCCCGCGGAAATGCGCCACGTTGGACCACAGGGTCGCGCGTAACTGAGGCTCCCGCTTCGTAATCCGCAGCGCCTGGAGGACGCCCGCGGTCACGGCCGGCGCCAGGGCACAGGAAAACACCCGGGATCGGGCAAACCCCATCAGATAGTTGTAGAGGCTCTGCGAGCCCGCCACGAAGCCCCCCTGACCCCCGAGCGCCTTCGAAAAGGTGCCAACATGGATGTCCACTTCGTCTTCGAGGCCAAAGTGCTCGGCAACGCCGCGGCCCTCTTTGCCATACATGAACGTCGAGTGCGCCTCGTCAATCATGATCTTGGCGCCGTGCCGCTTGGACACCTCGACCATCTCCGGCAGACAGACCATGTCGCCGTCCATGGAGTAGACGCCTTCCACGACGACCAGCCGCTTTCCGGTGGTCCCGCGCAGCTTCTTTTCCAGGTCCGCGGGCTGATTGTGCCGGAAGAAACGCACCTGTGCCTTGGCGAGGATGGCGCCATCGACAATACTCGCGTGGACGTTCTGGTCCAGAATGACCCAGTCGCCCGGGCGGAGAAGCGCCGACAGCAGCCCCACGTTCGTGCTGTAGCCGGTGGGGAACACCATGACCGCTTCTTTCTTCTTGAAGGCGGCCAGTTCCTTCTCCAGCGTCAGGTGCACGTCCATCGTGCCGCTCAGGATGGGGGATCCGGCCGCTCCCAGGCCGTAGTGGTCCAGGGCCTGTTTCGCGGCAGCGATGACCTCGGGGTGGTGCGACAGGCCGAGGTAATTGTACGAGGCCAGATTGAGCAACTCGACCGGCTGGTGGTTAAGCTGTTCCTCGAGATTGATCTGAGCGCCTGGCGGCGTCGACATGGGCTGCGAGAAAAGGTAATAACCGTTCTTTCGCGCAGTGCCGTACCACCAGTCGTCGTAGGGACCGAAGATCGCGAAGAGGTCGTCGCTGGATGAGTAGTAGAAATTGCTGTAGTCGTAGTCACTGTTCGAGACCCCCGACGCTGTGCCGGCGTCGCGTTGGTCTTCCAGTCCTGTGTCCGAGTCCGATTGGTGTGCCATGGCTGATCTCCGAACGGCGCTAGACGGTTCTCGACTGCTCCGCGCCACGCGCGTCGCCAGGAGTGCCGTCTTCGTGCTCGTCTATCTGACGTATCTCGTGTTCTTCATGGGATTTATTCAACGTTTCATCCTAGTTCCTCTGGCATTCGGATTTCCAGCTTACATTGCCGGCTTGATGGGCCCCTGGAGCCGGCTCCAGTCCCGGGTTCCTCTCCACTTGCTCCGACTCATCGCCGGCGTCCAGGTGCTGGTCGATGGCGCGATCGGCCCGGAAAACCGGCTTGTCATCATGAACCATCAGTCGCTGATGGACATCATCATCGGCATCCGCGCCAGCCCCGGCAACCTTACCCTTATTCCCACCCGCCGCCGCTACGCCTGGGGAATCCCCGGCATCTCCATGTTCGTCCGCCTGGCCCGCTATCCCCTGATTTCGCAGACACGCAAGAGTATCAGGGCTGACCTGGCGGTTTTGGAGGAAGCCGCAGAACGATGTCGTCGAAAAGAGGTCTCCCTGCTCATCTTTCCGGAAGGCCATCGCACCAAAGATGGCACTATTCTCCCGTTTATGACCCGCGGCCTGCGAATCGTGCTGTCCCGTGCGCCATTGCCGGTGTATTGCATTGTGGCCGACGGCATGTGGCAGGTCCGGACACTCGCTGACACGGCCCGCCGGGTGGCCGGATCGAGCGTCCATGTTCGCATTATCGGCCCCTTTCAGCCGCCCGCCGAGGAATCCGAGATTCCGGAGTTCCTGTCCCTCCTCCGGGACCGGATGATCGAGACCTTGCACGACATCCGGACAGGCGTGAGCCCGCGGCCGGCCCGGCCGCTCATGTGATGCCATTGAGCCACGAATCTTCGCCGCATCCCGACCTGGACGCCGCCCTTGCCTGGGGCCTGGACGATCCGGTGGCCGATGATGCCCGTTTCCTGTCGGAGTTTCTGGCCCGCGCCTTCGGATCGGGGAGCGTCGCCGTCATCCACTATGGCTCCAGGGCCCAGGGCCGTCAGCCGCGCGCCGACAGCGCGTTCGACTTCTTCGTCGTGGTCGATCGGTACCGGGACGCCTACGACTCCCTTGCCGCCACGGTTGGCACCTCCTATTCCCCACGGGTCGCCACGGCGCTGGCCCACGTGCTGGCGCCGAATGTGATCTCCGTGACCAGCCGGAATGGCGCCGAACTGCGGGCCAAATGCTGTGTGATCTCACTCGGCGATTTCCAGCGCGCCTGTTCCCCGCGCCGGCGTGATCACTTCACTCAGGGGAGGCTGTTCCAATGGGTCTTGATCTCGTGGATGCGCAACGCTGAATCCGGAGACGCGATCCGCCGGGCGATCGCCAACGCGCGAGCCGGGACGTTCGCCTGGGGCCGGCCCTCGCTTCCGGACCGATTCACCGTGGATGACTACGCGCGCATACTGCTGGCGCGTTCACTTGCGGGCGAGATCCGGCCGGAAGTGGGCGACCACGCCCGGACGCTCGTGGCCGCCCAACAGGATGCCCTGCGCGCCATCTACGCCCCGTTGCTGACACATCTGGTTGCCGAGGGCGCGCTGGTGGCTGAGGCCGCCCACGGGCCGGTCGACCCGGCCACCACCACCTATCGTCTGCGCGTCGGTCCAACCCGGTTGGACCGGATGCGTGTGTCCCTGTACTTTCAGCGCAGCAAACTGCGGGCGACGGAGCGCTTGCTCAAACACGTCATACTTTACGAAGGATGGCTGGACTACATCGTACGGAAAGTCGAACGCAGCGGCGACACCCCCATCGTCCTGACGCGTCGCGAACAACGGTGGCCGCTGGTGTTCCTGTGGCCCAGATTCTTCCGCTATTTGCGAAGCCGTCCCCAGCGGCGGAGGCCACGTGACGCTGATTGACAGCATTCCGTTGATCATCCTGCTCGCGGCCGTCGCCACGATGCCGGTGTTTGCCCTGACGACGCGATCGCGACCGCCGGACGCGGATGTCGCCCGCCGTCCGGCGACGGTCCTGCTCGGATACTGGATTCGCGACTGGCTGATGTGGCTGATTGCGCCGCTGGAGCGGGCGCTGGTGCGGGCGCGCGTGTCGCCAGACGTCTTCAACTACCTCGGCGTGGCGTTCGGAGCCTGTGCGGGCGTCGCCTTCGCCACGGGCGCGCTCTCAGTGGCCGGCCTGGCCATCCTGCTTGGTGGGCTGGCGGACGTGTTTGATGGCCGCATTGCCAGGGCCCGAGGCCTGACCAACAGCTACGGCGCGTTCATGGACTCGACGCTGGACCGATTCGCTGAAAGCCTGTCGTTTGTCGGCGTCGCCTGGTATCTGTCCGCCACGCCGTGGGGAGCGTCCCTGACCGTGCTGGCGATCAGCGGGTCGCTCCTGGTCAGTTACACGCGTGCCCGCGGGGAGGCCGTTGGCGTCACCGGGACCGGCGGCGTCATGCAGCGCGCCGAACGGCTGGTGACGCTGGCGCTGGGCGGACTCTCCGACGCGGCCCTGACGACGCGATGGCACTGGCCTCCGGGCAGCGTCCTGACAGCCGCCGTGGCCCTGATTGCCGCCGGGTCCATGGGAACGGCCGTCTATCGGACGATATCCATCGCCCGGACCCTGGCGCGCCGGGACACCTGAGTTCAGGCGGCCATCGTGGCCATTTCTGCATTGTGTGAAGGCTGAAGGACCCCGGCCGGCACCGATGGGGAGGAGACCATCGATCTGGTACGGCCGGGATCCCTCGTACCTTAGTACGTTTCGCCCGCTGGGAGTGTTTCAGCGCTCAGCGATGCTGTACAGGAATCGGTACCCCTTCAGGTAGATTTCGTTGCCCACCAGCGCCGGCGACGCGTCAAACCCGTCGTCGAGCGTGTTGGTCGCCAGGATTTCGAATGCCGAGCCATGTTTGAGGACGACCGTGGCGCCGTCGCGGCCGGCAATGTAGACACGGCCGTCCGCGCCAACGGGAGAGGCGAACACGTTCGGCGTGGCATCCAGGCGTTGCTGGGTGTAATGCGGCGTCCCGGTCTTTGCGTCGAAGACCGACAGGATCCCGTTGTTGGTCTTCAGGAAGTACAGAATCCCGTCGTACAGCAGGGGCGACGGCACATAGGGCGTGTCACGTCCGTACGTCCATGCGATGGCTGAAGTGCCGGTGATGTCGCCGGTGGCCTCCGCCAGATTGATGGCCTTGAGGCTGTTGCCCCGGTAGCCGCTCATCAGAATCGCGACGCCGTCCTCGGCCACTGGCGACGGAATGGGGTTCATGGTCAGCCCGGCCGTGTGCCAGATCGGAGTGCCCGTCTCGAGGTCGTAGGCCTGAATCTGATTCATGGCCCCCGTCACCACCTGCGCCTTGCCATTCACGGTCACGATCAGCGGCGTGGCCCACGTGTCGATCTCGTTGCGGGGTTGCCGCCAGATTTCTTCGCCCGTGCGCTTGTCGAGGGCGGTGATGAACGAATCACCCTGATGATCCCAGACGTAGACGAGGAAGCGGCCGGAGAGCGCCGGCGTGCTTCCTTCCCCGAACTGGCTTCGCATGCGCTTGTCGCCGAGGTCCTTTTCCCAGACCTTCTTTCCGTTCATGTCATAGGCATGAAGGCCGAGTGACTCAAACGTCGCAATGACGATTTCGCCGTCCGTGACAGCCGACGACGAGGCCCAGGAGCCGTTCTGCTGGTGGCTCTCGTGGGGCGTTGCCTCCCGCGCGACGTCCTCCCAGAGCGTCTTGCCCGTCTTGCGGTCCAGGGCCATCACGATGAACTTGCGGGGCGTGCGGGGAGGGACGGCGGCATGGGGCGCCAGGCCGGCGTCGGTCGCGGGGTCGACGGAAACGGATGTCAGCAGGAAGATCCGATCGCCCCAGATGACAGGTGTTGACGAACTGCGGCCAGGGACTGGCACTTTCCACCTGATGTTGCTGGTCTCGCTCCACTCGAGCGGCGGCGTGGCGGTTCGTGAGACTCCGGTGGCAAACGGGCCGCGCCACTGGGGCCAGAATTGTCCGGCGTTCTCCTGCGCCCGCGTGTCGCCTCCCAGGAGGAAAAATGCGAAAAAGGCCAGGGCTGCGCCAAAGCTGCGAATCAGCATTCGTTCATTCATTTCAGATACCATCCCCCAATGATTACGTCTCTGCGATTCCAGGTGTTACGTCGTGCCGCCCTCTTGTGCGGGCTCGCGGCCTCGGTCGCCTGTGGTGAAGCGCCCCTCGCCCCCCCGGCCCACGTGAACGCCCTGGCGGACGCCTACGTCGCGGACTATCTGGAGGCGTTTCCCTATCAGGCGCTCGTCCTCGGGGCGCCAGAGGTGCATCCGGACCAGCTCGCGGACCACTCGCTCGCACGGCTCCAGCGATGGCAGGATCGCGAAGACCAGCTGCTCTCGGAGCTGCTGGCCATCGATCGGGCACCTCTTGAGGGTACCGCGGCCGGCGTCACGCATATCTTCCTGCAGAATCAGCTCGAGGCCGCACGCGACTTCCGGGTGTGCCGCATGGAGTTGTGGAATGTGAGTCCCACGTGGACCGGCTGGCAGGGAGAGTTGCCGCTGGTGACCGGCATTCAGGCCGTGGGCAGCGCCGAGGAACAGGCGCAGGCCCTGGCGCGCTGGTCGCAATTGCCCGCGTATCTCGAGACCGAGATCACGAACCTGCGTGAGGGCATGAAGCTTGGATACTCGGCTCCTCAGAACAACGTGCGGTCGGTCATCGCCCAGATGGACGCGCTACTCGGCGCGCCGGTGGACGAATCAGCATTCGTGCAGATGGCCAGGCCGGGACAGGCAGCGTTTCGGGCGCAGCTCGAAGCGCTGGAGACAGCCGGCATTCGTCCCGCCATCATCCGGTATCGCGATTACCTACGTGATGAGTACCTGCCCGCTGCGCGAGCCGAGATCGCCGTGGCGGCCAATCCCGACGGCGCGGCGTGTTATGCCGCCGCCGTCAAGTACCACGCGACCGTCGCCCTCAGCGCGCAGGAGATTCACGACATCGGTCTGGCGCAGATGGAGGCCATCCGGGCAGAGATGGCCACCATCGGAGAACGGAGTTTCGGCACCTCAGACCCCGCGCGCGCGTTGAACCTTGTCAAGAGCGATCCCAAGTACCGGTTTGCCAGCCGGGCGGAACTCATTGCCTACGCCGAGGCTGCCGTTGAGCGGGCCCGCCAGGCGCTCCCGGAATTCTTCGGCCGACTCCCCAAGGCTCCGGTCATTGTTGAGCCCTATCCGGCGTTCCTCGAGAAGTCGGCTCCCGGTGGACAGTCCATGGCGCCGCCGGCCGGCGGTGGGCCGGGCAAGTACATGATCAACGCCTACAAGGCGACCGAGCAGAGCCGGGCCGGTCTGGAGTCCACGGCGTTCCATGAGGCCTATCCGGGTCACCATCTGCAAGTGGCACTGGCGCTGGAGCGTGAAGGACTGCATCCGATCTCCCGTTACTTTTTTCTCTCCGGGTTCGGGGAAGGGTGGGCGCTCTACACCGAAAGGCTGGCTGACGAGATGGGACTCTTCTCCTCAGATGTCGACCGGCTCGGCTTGCTGTCCAATGAGGCTCTTCGCGCCGCAAGACTCGTCGTCGACTCCGGGATGCATGCGCTGGGCTGGACCCGCCAGCAGGCGATTGACTACGTGCTGGCGAACACCACCGAAACGCCAAGTCGCGCGGAGGCTGAAATCGACCGCTACATCGCCGTGCCCGGCCAGGCGACGTCCTACATGCTGGGCAACCTCGAGATCCGCCGGCTTCGCACGGAGGCCGAAGGCGCACTTGGCGCGACGTTCGATGTTCGTGCGTTTCACGATGCCGTGCTCGAAGACGGTTCCCTGCCGCTCTGGGCCCTGCGCGAGAAGATCGAGCGCTGGATCGCCTCGCGCTGATGGCCGTTGTCGGTGTCGTGCCCGCAGCGGGTCAGGGAACCCGATTCGCCGCCGCAGCCCCCGGTGCACCGCTCAAACTCCTGACACCCGTTGAGGGCGTGCCGATGGTGCGGCGGACCGTCACGGTCCTGCTTGACGGCGGGGTGGAGCAGTGTGTGGTGGTGGTGTCCGCCGATGGCGAAGCGCAGGTGCGGGCGGTTCTGGAAGACCTGCCGGTGACGGTGGTCGTCAATCCCGATCCGTCGCGAGGCATGTTTTCGTCGATTCAGTGTGGCGTCTCGGAGCTGCGCGCGGCCGACGAGTGCGTCCTGTTGCCGGCGGACATGCCGTACGTGCAGCCACCGACCGTGGCGACGTTGCTGGCGGAGGCCCGGCGCACCGGCTCGACCGTTGGAGCCAGCCATGCAGGCCATCGCGGACATCCCCTCGTCCTGTCTTCGTCTCTGCGCGATCGAATTCTCAGGGCTCCTGCCGACGCGATTCTCAGCCAGGAACGGTCACGTGAACCGTTTCTCTCCGTCGACGTTGCTGATCCCGGTGTGCATCGGGACGTGGACCGGCCCGACGATCTCAGGACCTGACCCTGGAGCCTCTTCCGTAGCGCTCGAGGAAGAGCTGCTCGTCCCGGCGGTCGCCGATGAGCACGAGTTCGGAATCGGCAGGCAGGGGCTTCTGGATGTCCGGCGGTGCCGCCGCGCCGCCGGCTGGTCTCACGGCGAGCACGTTGCACCCGGTATCGCGCCGGAGGTCACACTCGGCGATGGTCCGGCCCACCAGTTCCGCGGGCACCCGGACGGTGAAGACCTCGAGCCCTTCAGCCAGCGACAACACGGTGCCGTGCCGGACGACGTCGAAGATGGCATTGGCTTCCATGGGCACGTACGACATGACAAAGTTCGCGCCGGCGCCGCGCAGCGTGGCGACATTGTGCTGAAGCGTGGCGCGGCTGAGAATGGTCACATCCGGCCGCACGGCTCGACAGTACAGCGTCAGATACACGTTCAGGTCATCGTCGTGGGTCGTGATGGCCACGCTGGAGGCGGTGACCAATCCGGCCGACAGGAGCACGCCGGGGGCTGTGGCATCTCCGATGACGAAGTGGTTCAGGCTGGCAGCATTCGAGTCGGTCTTTTCCACGACGCGGTGGTCGATGCCCGCGTCCGTCAGGTGCCAGGAGGTGGCGCGTCCCACGCGGCCGCCGCCAATGATGAGAGCCGATACCGGAGGCCTCGGCGCCTTGTTGACATGCTGGTCGTAGGCATCCAGGGCTTCCTGTGTGCCCGAGAGCAGGAGTGTCATTTCCTCGGTCAGCCTCATATCGGCCGAGCCGGGAGAATACTCGCCTCGCTCCCAGATGCCCACGATGTTCACGTTCAGTCGTTCACCCAGCCCGGCCTCGTGCACGGTCTGTCCCAGAAGCGCTGTGCCGACCACGGCCGCTTCCGCGATGACCAGGCCGTCCAGATGGCCGATGACGTGCGTGCGCCCTCCATGACTGGCGATGCGGCCCGCCATCGCCCGGCCCAGCAGTTCCCCCAACTGGATGACGTTCCTGCAGCCGGCGCGTCTCAACAGGTCGACAGAGGCTTCTGACGCCGACGTGGCGATGATCGGGATCGTCCCGTTGCACTCGCGGACGGTCAGCGCGACGTTTGCGTTGACGGCATCGCTGAGCGTCGTGGCGACCAGCGCGGCCCGATCGATGCCCGCCCGGAGGTAGGTGCGGGCGTCGTCAATCTGCCCGACCATCACCTCGACACCCTGGTCGTGCATTTCCAGCGCTCGCGCCGAATCCGGAACGATTACCGCGTACGGCATGGCGTACTGATTCAGGCGCTGAATCAGCGCGGCCTCAATCGGTCCATAGGCCGTCAGAATCACGTGACCGCGGGTATCGGCGCCAAGTGCCCTCGGCGTACGTGCCGCATTTCGCCGCTCCAGCCAGGGTGCGTAGACGAACTGGATCAGGGTGAACGGCAGGAGGACGAACAGCAGGATGACGCCGGTCATCAGCACGAGAACCGCAAACGCCATCCCGAGATCGGAGGCGAAGGTCAAGTCCCCGTATCCCAGCGTGGTCATCGTTTCCAGCGTCCAGTACACGCCGGTGAACCAGCTGAAGTGCCGGCCTTCACTGGCCATGAGGAAGTGGAAGATCTGCGTGTACAGGAGCACGATGGCGACGACAAAGATCAGGAGTCCCGTCACCGTCCGGACGTGCTCATTCTGGCGGCGGGATCCCGAGGCGTTCAGGTCGTTCTCGTCTGGCGATCGCATATGTCGCGTCGATGGAGGTCAGGGCGCTCCTATCGGATGGCGCCGCCCTTCTTCGTCTGGGGCAAACCGTTCTTCATCCAGTCCGGCATCGGCGCGCCCTTGAGGTAGTGATCGAAGTACTGCTTCATCCGAGTCTGGAAGTCCTCCTGGTTCGCTCGCTTCGCCAGGTGATGCGGTTCATCGGGATACGAGAGGAAGATGACGTTCTTCCCGTTGCGGCGCGCCGACGTGTAGTACTCCAGCCCCTGGTTCCAGTCCACCGCGCCGTCGGCGGTGCCCTGCATGATGAGGAACGGCGTCTGAATCTTCGTGACATGGAAGATCGGCGACTCGCGTTCGTAGATGTCGTGGGCATTCGAGGGCGTCACGTTGGCGCCCATACGGCCCTGGCTCGTCTCCAGAATGCCGCCGTTCCAGTTACCGGACTGTTTGTAGAGGATGTCGTACATGCTGATCAGGTTTGTCAGCGGCGCGCCGGTCACGACCGCCGCAAACATGTTCGTCTGCGTCACGATGAACGACGACTCGTAGCCGCCCCAGCTGTGGCCCTGAAGCCCGATATGCGCCGGGTCCGCGTACCCCAGTTCGATCACCTTCTTCACCGCCGCGGTCACACAGTCCAACGCCGACGTGCCCGGCTTGCCGATTTCATAGACGATGTCTGGCTGGAAGACGAGGTAGCCGTCGCTGGCGTAGGTGCTCATGTGAGGGCGGTCGTCGTACACCGGCATCGAGAACTGGTGATGGGTGTTCGACATGATTTCGTAGATATACACGAGCATCGGATACTTCCTGCCCGGCTCGTACCCGGCCGGCAGCGTCAGCGTGCCCTGCAACTTCTTGCCCCGGCTGTTCGTGTAGTCGATGAGGACCTTGCTGCCCCAGGCATAGTCCGCCAGCTGCGGGTTCGCGTCCGTGATCTTCCTCGGTGCCGCGAACCGCGTGTCCGTCGCCCAGTAGTCCGGGAATTCCTGGAAGGTCTGCTCCGTGAAGATGACGCGGTCGGCATCTTCTGCCTTTGTCGCGCCGCCAACCTGCTTGTCGAGCCAGATGAGCGGCGTGGGCGTACCGCCGCCGGCCGGCAACGCCCAGTAACCCGACTTCTTCGTCCGGTCGCCGTAGGCCGTCAGCGTCTGCGGTTTCGACAAGTCGATGCCCTCGGTGTTCCCGCCTCCGAAGCCACCCCCGCCCCGTCCACCGCCGCCCCCGCCCGTCCCGAGCGACGACAGGCGGAACACCACTTCATCGGCCGCACCCTTGCCGCCCGTCAGTGGAGTGCCCTTCGCGCCGGCAGATGTCTCGAGCGGCATCTTCCAGATGTCGTACTTGTCATTCAGGAGCACCGCCGTACCGTCCTTGGTCCATCCCGCCACTCCCCAGATCGGCTTCTCGGCCGCCTGATCGTTGTCGGTATTCACGAAGCTCTTGCCGGTGGCCTGATCGATATTCACGGTCTTGTCGGTCGCGAGGTTGAACGCCATGACGTGGCCGTTCTGCAGGTACAGGAACCACTGCCCGTCGGGCGATGTTCCCATCGTCCGGAGCAGTTTCTTCGCAATCAGGGTGCGCGCGCCTGTCGTGGTGTCGATCTTGTAGAAGTCCGCGCGTGCCGGATTGCCCTCGGAGAAATCGTGTTCGTACGGTGTCGCGTCACGTCCGATGGACCAGTGGTCATCGCCCGTGGGCGTGATCGCCGGAATCGTCTCGTCGGCCAGGCGCACGAACTGTCCCGACGCCAGGGTCAGTGCGCCCGCAAACGTCGCGCGCCGTGCCTGGTTGATGCCGACGATCTGTTCAGACTGCAGGTCCACGTCCTTCCAGTGCCAGATGTCGAGGTTCGCCTGGTCCTCGCCGTTGCCGGTCTCCGGCGCGTCTTCCTGTTCTTTGATGCCGACAAACACCCGCGACCCGTCCTTGCTCCAACGCGGCGCCGAGTATTCGCTGAGAATGAAGCCCTTCGGGAACGCGGCGTCCGCCGACGGATCCCATTCGATCTTCATCGGCTGGACGGTGGTCACATCGGACCAGGCGACGAGGACATTCTCCTTGAGAGCCTTGCCCTCAGGCGTGTCTCCACGAAGGACCATGAGACTCATGGCGTCGTCGCGCCACGAGAGGCTGTCGTACTCGGCGGGCGCGTTGTCGAGCGTCATGGTCCGGCCGCTGGCCAGGTCGGTGACGTACACGCCGTTGCCCATGTTCTCAGCAGCGTCCACCGAATAGGCGAGCCACTTGCCCGAATCGTCGAAGTCGTACTGGAGGACGTTGCCGAT
>JAHEFO010000273.1:732-5452 GCA_024640135.1 Acidobacteriota bacterium | reverse complement strand
AGTTCCTGAACGAGCCGTTCTCCCCGGCGGTACTTCGGCCCAACTATCTCGAACGGAAGGCGGTAAGGCGGGTCTTCGGCCCGGATCACACGCTGGACGTTGCCAGAGAGGAAATCGTCGAATCGAACCAGCAGAAGTGGAAACAGCAGATGTGCGTCAGGGACCGGCGCCTCTTCGAATCGATTGCCGGGACACTGCTGGAGGAACTTGGGTACGAGATCGAAGGGCACAAGTACATCCCATCCGCGATGGAGCGGTCCTTCTGGAAGGGCCATCAGCGGTTCTGGTTTCTGATCGCTCGACTCAACGCCTCCAACAAGCGTGACTGGATACCGACCCACGCCCGAATGCGCTGGGCGACCATTCTTGGCCGGCTGCGGACACTCGGGGTCATTTCGTGACCATTCCGGCGGATCGCCCTTTCCGGCGTTGACCGCTGACTTCATGAAGATGCCGGTCCCTCGCATAAAGCTCGACCGATGGCTCAAAGCGCAGAGCAAGACGAGACCTGTGGCCGTCGTCCTGGACAGTTCTGTCAATGGCCTGAGCTTCGCGCGGAGTCTGGGAAGGCGTCGCGTTCCTGTCTTGATGCTGGACAGCAACCGTTTCCTGGGCGCTTATACGCGCTACGCGCGCTTCATCAGGCTCCCGCCAGCCGACGAACGGCCCCAGGAATGGCTGGAACTCCTGGAATATGTTGGTGCACGGCTGGACACCCCAGGGACGCTCTTTCCAACATCCGACACGTCCTGCCAGTTGATTGCGCGCTATCGGGACACCTTGCAGCGGCACTTCCGCTTCGTGCTTGCAGATGAGGAGGCAATATCCCAAATCGTGAACAAGCGGCTGCAGTACGAGACTGCGCGCCGGATCGGCATTTCAATTCCTGAGACGCACTATCCGGAATCCGTCGCCGATGTGCGCCGGCTTTCGTCGCAGGTGCCCTACCCGTGCATTCTCAAACCGTGTCAATCAGACCCGGCACGCAAGCGGATGTCGGGCAAGAAGGTCGTCGTGGTCCACTCGGCCTCGGAACTGATCTCTGCGTATCAACGCCTCGCCAATTCCACTATTCCGTTCCTGCTGCAGGAAATCGTCCCAGGCGGCGATAGCGCTTTGTTTGGCTATCTGGGGTTCTGGGACGACGAGAATCGCGAGCGGGCCTGGCTCACCAAGCGAAAGCTGCGCCAGTATCCACAGCAGTTCGGTGATGGGTCGGTACAGATGACCGTGGAGGCCCCGGAGGTGGCGGAATTGAGCGCACGGCTTCTGCGAGCCTTCAACTACCGCGGGTTCGTGTGTGTGGAATTCAAGTGGGACGCACGGACGCAGGCCTTTCGCTTGATTGAATGCAATCCGAGAACCGCCTCGGGGAATCAGTTGGCGATTAGCGCCGGAGTGGATTTCCCCTGGCTGGGGTATCGATACCTGCTGGGTGGCGATCTTGAAAATGAAGTCGGGCGCGCCCGGACCGGGGTCAGGTATTTCAACGAGGAGTGGGATGTTCAGGCCTACTTCGCGCTACGAAAATCCGGTGGCCTGAGCTTCCATGATTGGGTGATGTCGATTCGCGGCTCGGAGGCATGGGCTCTGGGTGCCCGCGACGACCCGTCTCCACTGCTCATGGGTCTGTGGCGGTTCATGTTGAAAATCCCGCGCACGGTGATTCTGCCAGCCTCGTTCAAGAGGCAAGACACCATCAGGCAAGCCAACGACTCATAAGCCCGTCACACCACTGGAGCAGGTATCATGCTTGAACTTCCTGAGGACACCAGCATGATTGGCACCACGCTCACCCACTACGCCATCGACGCGAAGCTGGGTGAAGGCGGCATGGGCACGGTGTATCGAGCCCGCGATACTGTCCTCGGCCGGATCGTCGCCATCAAGGTCCTGTCGCCGGATGCCGAGGGCGACCCCGAGATGGCGTCCCGCATCCTGCGCGAAGCGAAAGCCACATCACGGCTCAATCACCCCAATATCGTCACGGTCCACGAATTCGCGCGGGCCGGAGACGTCGACTTCATTGTCATGGAATACGTCGACGGGCAGTCGCTCGCGGGACACATCCCCCCGGGCGGGCTCCCCCTTGATCGCGTCGTGGATCACGCGTCACAGATCGCGTCCGGACTCGCCGCTGCGCACGAGGCCGGTCTGGTGCATCGGGACGTCAAGCCGGGCAACGTGATGATCACCCGGAGCGGCCAGGTGAAGGTGGTGGACTTCGGCTTGGCACGTGAGTTGCCGCCCGCGCCAGATGCAGAGACGCGCGCGGTCTCCGCCGAGTGGATGACGCGGCATGGAACACTGGTGGGCACGGTCGGGTACATGGCCCCGGAGCAGATGGCTGGCGCGACGGCCGATGCCAGGAGCGACGTCTTCGCACTGGGTGCCCTCATGTTCGAGATGCTGACCGGGGAGCGGCCGTTCAAGGGCCACACGGTCTGGGACACCCTCCAGGCCACGCTTGCCGGCGACGCACCGGATGTCGGTCTGCGTCGCCCAGACACGCCGCCGGAACTCGCGCGCATTGTTACGCGCGCGCTGGCGCGACGTCCCGAGGATCGGTACTCATCCGCCGCGGAACTGGCCGACGGCCTGGCGGCCTTGCGCACGAAGGACGGAGCCGACGCGCGGCCCCCACGGCGTCGCTTCGCGCTCGCTGCGGTCACTCTGGTCAGCCTTGTGGCCGCAGGCGCCCTCGGCACGGTGTGGTGGCGCGAGTCCCGCCTGAATTGGGTGCGGACAACCGCGATCCCTGAAATCAGCAAGAGCGCGTCCGTCGCCGACTTCGATGCCGCCTTCCGGCTCGCCCGGCAGGCCCTGGCGATTGCGCCTGATGAGCCGCAGCTTCGCCAGTTGTGGAGGAACGTCTCCGAGCCGGGCTCCTTCACCAGCGACCCGCCCGGCGCCGAGGTCGAGGTTCAGGGGTATCTGACGAGCCGTGAGTGGATTCCGCTCGGAACGACGCCCATCGCCAGGGCCGATGTCCCGGATGGCCTGCTGCGCTGGCGCGTGACCAAGCCGGGCTACCAGACACTGGAGGTGTCCGGTCCGGCAGACGAAGCCTCCGATTTCCACCTGACGCTCGCTGACACCGCGCCGGCCGGCATGGTGTTCGTGGCCAGCGGCCCCGTCGACCTCGACACCGGAACGACGGTGCTGCCCGACTACTGGATCGATCAACACGAAGTGACCAATCGGCAGTTCAAGGAGTTCGTCGACGCCGGCGGGTATCGTACGCGCGACTACTGGCACGAGCCGTTCGTCAAGGACGGCCGCACACTGGATTGGGACCAGGCGATAGCTGAGTTCCGGGACACCACCGGCCGGCCCGGCCCCTCCACGTGGGAAGTCGGTGGCTATCCGGAGGGACAGGACAACTTCCCCGTCAGTGGCGTCAGTTGGTACGAGGCAGCCGCCTATGCGGCCTACGCGGGCAAGCAGCTCCCCACCGTCTATCACTGGTACAGGGCCTCCGGGGCATTCTCGGTCTTCTCGGACATCATCACCGCCAGCAATTTTTCCGGACAAAGCACGGTGCAGGTCGGCCAATACCGCGGCTTGGGGCCCTACGGCACATTCGACATGGCCGGCAACGTGAAGGAGTGGTGCTGGAACAGCACGAACGCCGGCCGGCGGTATGTATTGGGAGGATCCTTTCGGGACGCGTCATACCAGTTTCGAGACCAGGACGCGCAATCGCCGTTCGAACGAGCCTCCGGCTTCGGGTTCCGCACGGTCACTCAGTCAAAGCCGATGACCACGGCGCTCACCGATCAGATTCAAAGCGTCCAGGTGGATCCCGACGCCATCACGCCGGTGGATGACGCGGTCTACCGCGTGTTCACTCGACAGTTCGACTACGACGAGACGCCTCTCGAGGCGACCGTGGAGACGATCGAGGACACCCCGCTGTGGCGCCGTGAGCGCGTCTCCTTCACTGCCGCCTACGGAAAGGAGAGGGTCCCTGTCTATCTCTTTGTACCGAAGTCCAGCGCGCCGCCGTACCAAGTCGTGCTGTTTGCTCCAGGAAGCAGTGCCTCCATGGCCAGTTCGAGTGCCGAGGTGCAGCTCCAGTGGGCAGACTTCTGGATCCGTGGCGGGCGGGTCCTCGCGTATCCAGTGTACGCGGGCACGTATGAGCGCCGCACGGCGGGGACGCTGGGACCGAACGAGTTGCGTGATCTGATGGTGAAGCGGGGCAAGGACTTGCGCCGCACGATCGACTACCTTCAGACCCGCTCCGACATGGACGCCTCACGCATCGCGTTCTACGGCATGAGCCTCGGCGCCCAGATGGGGCCGCTCTTCCTCACCATCGAGCCACGTCTCCGGACGGGTGTCTTGATGTCGGGTGGCTTCGAAACGTGGCAGATGCCGCCGGAAGTCGATCCGGTCAACTACACCCCGCACGTAACCGTGCCCGTGATCATGGTCAATGGGCGGGAGGATTTCGACCTCCCATACGCCACCGCCCAGGTGCCGATGTTCAACATGCTCGGCACGCCGGCAGCCGACAAGCAACACGCAGTCTTTGAAGGCGGACACATACCCAGCAGGCAGGCTGAACCCATCAAAGTCATGCTCGATTGGCTCGATCGCTACCTCGGCCCCGTCCAGAACCGCTGACGAAACCGGCGTCAGCGCTCCAGCGGCACCACCAGAACGGTTTGTGGCTCGCCCAGCGCGGTCACCTGACCGCCCGCCAGGCGGCCAA
>JAHEFO010000273.1:0-722 GCA_024640135.1 Acidobacteriota bacterium | reverse complement strand
GGCCAAGCGTGGCCGTATAGCGACCAACTTCCACGCGCGCGCCCTGGCGACCGGGACCGCCTCCCCGCCCGCCCGCGGCCGCCGGTGGATCCCCGCGGAGATCCCACGTCACACGGTGGATACCGGCCTCTCCTTCCAGCTCAATCCGCCGCACTTGTTCACCGGCCGGATTGGTGATGGTCAGGACGAGTTGCGCGCCACCTGTCATTGGCGCACGCAAATGGTAGGTCAGCGTGGCGCCCAGTGGGGGGTTCGGATACGCGTCATCGCCCCAGGCGGCGCGAACCTGGCCCAGTTCGTTGAACAGCGGCACCTGGCGGAGTGGAAACAGCCACGCTTCCGCGCCCAGACTCTCGGCACTCACATCCCGCAGGGCGCTGTAGTCATCGAGGATGTACGCGCCGCGACCGAACGTGCCCACAACGAGGTCCGTCCACTGGCGCTGAATGTGGAGATCGCGCGCCTGGATCCGCGGGATGCCTCCGCGCAGTTCCACCCAGTGGTTGCCGCCGTCCACGCTGAACCAGACGCCGAACTCGAGCCCGGTGAACAACAACTCCGGATTGACGTGGTCCTGCACCACGGACCAGGCGCCGGATCGCGCCGGCAGGTTTCCGGTGATGTTCGTCCAGGTGCGGCCCCGGTCCCGGCTCCTGAAGACCCATGGCCGGAAGTCCCCGTTCTGCCAGTTGTTGAATGTGGCAAAGACCGTGTCCGAGTCA
>JAHEFO010000272.1 GCA_024640135.1 Acidobacteriota bacterium | reverse complement strand
CGTAGAGCGCGCAGATGTGCGGGTGGCTGAGTTGCGAGATGGCGCGCGCTTCACGCTCGAACCGCGTGCGGGCGTCCGCGTCGCCGGCCACGTGCGCCGGCAGCACCTTGATGGCGACGTCGCGGTCGAGGCGGGTATCCCGCGCGCGGTAAACCTCGCCCATGCCGCCTTCGCCTATCTTGGCGGTGATCTCATACGGGCCGAGGCGGGTTCCTGGGGCTACAGACATCGGTGGAGTTGGCGGCATCGTAGCGGCTTGGCTGACCGGCTGTCTACTGTAGCGGTTCGACTCGCGCCACTGTTTCCGCCAGTGCTACGCTGGCAGGCGCATGGCTGTGGACCTTCTCCTGTGCGTCGCCACCAAACGTGAAGGCACACTGCTGCACACGCGCCTCGCTGGACGAGCCGGCGTGCGGATTCTGCGGACTGGCGTGGGAGCCGTCAACGCGGCACATGCGGTCACGCTCTGCCTGGCAGTCGAGCGGCCGGGGTCCATCATCGTGTGTGGCGTCGGCGGCGCCTACCCTGGATCGGGCCTGACCATTGGAGACGTGGTGTGCGCGGAGCGCGAGGTGTACGGCGACCTTGGCGCCATGAGCCCTGACGGCTTTCTCGACATGCGCGCCCTCGACCTCCCCGTCGTCGAGTCACCTTCGACGCTCTACAACGAACTGCCGATGCAGATCTTTCCGGCATCACGCCGGGTGACGTTTGTCACCGTGAACACCTGCACCGGGACCGATGACATCGCTCACGCCCTGGAAGCCAGAACCGGCGGCGCGGTCGAGAACATGGAGGGCGCGGCGGTGGCGCATGTCGCGCATCTGCACGGCGTGCCGGTGGGCGAAATCCGCGGAATCAGCAATATCGTGGCCAACAGAGACAAGAGCGCGTGGCGGCTGCCCGAAGCCGCCGACGCCGCACAAGAGGCGCTGCTCGGATGGATCGCCCAGCGCTAGACTTCGGTTTCTCGCCCTGTCCGAACGATACGTTCGCGTTTCATGCCCTGGTGCATGGACTGGTGCCCGGATTGCGCGTCACGCCCTGGATGGATGACATCGAAGCGCTCAATGCCCGGGCGGAGCGGAGCGAAGGCGAGCTGACCAAGCTCTCAATCCCGGCCTTTGGGCGCGTACGGGACCGCTTCGTCCTGCTGCGCGCAGGTGGCGCGGCCGGGTTCGGCGTCGGTCCCATTGTTGTCGCCCGCTCGCCACGAGAGGTCGGAGGCCGGGTCGCAATCCCGGGCGAACGGACGACGGCGGCGCTGTTGCTGCGTTTGCTGGGACGCTTCGAGACCGTGGCCATGCGGTTCGACCAGATCGAAGACGCCGTTGTGCGTGGCGACGTGGACTGCGGCCTGCTCATTCACGAAGGCCGGTTCACCTACCAGGCCAAGGGACTCACTCTGCTGACCGACCTCGGGAACGTCTGGGAAGAGCGCATGCAGTGTCCGTTGCCTCTCGCCGGCATCGCCATTCGGCGCGACCTGGCACCAACGCTCTCCGCGGTCGCCAACCAGGCACTGCGCGCGAGCGTGGACTACGCCTTCGCCCATCCCGAGGCCAGTCGCGACTACGTGGCCAGACACGCGCAGGAGATGGCCCCGGAGGTGACGGAACGGCACATCCGGCTGTATGTCAACGACTATACGCGCGCCCTGGACGAGGCCGCTGTCCAGCGCATGCTCACTTTCGGGGAGCAGGAAGGACTTTTCTCGCCCGTCTCCGACAACCTCGCGCTGTTTGCGTGAGGGGTGCTGGGGGCTGGGTGCTGGGGGCTGGGTGCTGGGTGCTGGGTGCTGGGTGCTGGGTGCTGGGTGCTGGGTGCTGGGTGCTGGGTGCTGGGTGCGATTTTTACTGGCGTTCGATACCGGACAGGTGTATGGTGTGCCCAATCAACCGATTCCGGACACCGCTGTCCCTAGGAGCTGGCCATGGATCTACAGCCGGGAGCCCTGTTCGATTTGCCGTTTGTCGCAGAACTTCTGCGAATCGCTTCGACCGCGTTTGTCGGAGTTACTGTGCTGATGGTCGGAGGCATCGTCTTCTGCATCGGCTGTGAGTGCGGGAAACTCCGGAAATCACTGCGACAGGAGACGCCCCACTCTGGTTCCAGGTCGCCCGCCCAAGTGCCTGCGGGCCGCTGACGGGGCCGGCCGCACGCCGCGACACAGCCGGGTGCCACAAGGACGCGGCGGCGAAAGCCGCGCGTTTCAACAACTCCTACAAGAACCGTACGGGCGCCGAGGTCGCAGCGGGCATGGAGGAGGTGAAGGCCGCGGCCGATCAGCAGGTGGCCCAAGGGAAGCTCGACCAGCAGACTGCAGCGGGAGCGAAGGCGGTCGGTGACGCGGTGGCCGGGGGGCCGCTGGGCGGGGGCTTCAAGTACGAGGAAGTCGAAGGTCCCTGGGACAAGGCCCTGTTCGACACGGGAGAGCAGGAGACCACCGTTGGCAGCATGAAGATCAAGAGCTTCACCAATACGCTGCACGTCCTGGTGTCGAACATGGACTTCAGCGTCGAGTACCAGACGAGGGAGGCCGCCTCGCACAAGGAGCAGGTCGTCGCGCTTGCGGAGGCGATCGTCGAGCATCTGAAGAAGTAGCCGGGCACTTTCGGCGATCGGCCGGCTTCGGGCCATTACTTGGCCATCACCTGCCCATTCGATACCATACGTCGGAGACGCCACCAGGAGCTTGCCGAAGCTCCGCCGCAAAGGAGACGTATGATGACTTCCACTTCACAGGTGCTGCGGCGATGCCTGCTCGCAGCCGCGGGCATAGCACTCGTCGCGTCGCTCCCCCTCTCGGGTCCCCAGTCGATCCTGGCCGCGCAAGGCCAGGGCGGCGGAACGGCTCAGGTGGTCAATACCCCTGATCATCCGTTGCTGCAGGGGTTCCGTTGGCGCCCGATCGGCCCGATTTCTCAGGGGGCCCGCATCGACGACCTCGCCGTCGATGAGTCCAATCCTTCCACGTACTACATCGGCTATGCCGTGAGCGGCCTGTGGAAGACAACGAACAATGGCATCACCTACGAACCGGTGATGGACGAGGTGGCGCACTCCATCGGAGACATCGCGCTGGCCCCCTCGAATCCCGACATTGTCTATGTCGGCACCGGGGAACCGAACAACCGGCAGAGTTCCTCGGTTGGCGTCGGGATGTTCAAGTCGATCGACGCCGGCGCCACCTGGCAGGCGATCGGGCTGGAAGATACCCAGTCCATCGCGCGAGTGGTCGTCCATCCGCGTGACCCCGATACGGTGTGGGTTGCGGCCATCGGTCACCTGTTCGGGCCCAACGAGGATCGCGGCGTCTTCAAGACGACGGACGGCGGCGCCACGTGGCAGAAGGTCCTCTATATCAACCAGGACACCGGGGCGATTGACATCTCGATGGATCCATCCAACCCAAACAATCTGCTGGCCTCGACGTACGAACGGCGTCGGACGGCGTGGGGATTTGTCGGCGGCGGCCCGGGCAGCGGCCTCCATCGTTCGACCGATGGCGGCCGGACGTGGACGAGACTCACCGGAAACGGCCTGCCCCGCGGCACGATGGGCCGCATCGGACTGGACTGGTCCCGCTCGAACGCTGCCATCATCTACGCGCAGATCGAGGTTGCAGCCGACAAGGAACCTGTCGCACAAGACGCGCCGGAACCCCAGGCGGGTCGCGGCGGCGGACGAGGTGGAGCGTCCGCAACACCCGACCCCACGCAGAGCGGCATCTGGCGCTCGAATGACAAAGGCCGCACGTGGACCTTTGTGAGCAATGAGAATCAGCGGCCGATGTATTACAGCCAGATCCGGGTTGACCCGAACAACGCGGATGTCGTCTACGTGGGCGGCACGAACCCGGCCAAGTCCGTTGACGGGGGCAAGACGTTCTCCCGCTTCTCCGGTATGGGCCATGTCGACAACCATGCCATCTGGATCGATCCGACGGACTCGGACCACGTGATGTACGGCAACGACGGCGGACTCGACGTGAGCTGGGACGCGGGCGAAAGCTGGGAATCGGTTCGAATCAATCCGGTCGCGCTGCCGTACCACGTTTCGGTGGGCATGGATCGTCCCTACACCGTGTGCACGGGACTGCAGGACAACGGTTCGTGGTGCGGCCCGAGTTCGGTCCGCAATCAGGCGATCCGTGCCTGGCATTGGGTGAGTGTGGGTGGCGGCGACGGCTTCCAGACCCAGATCGATCCGACCAACCCCAACGTGTTCTATACCGAGTCCCAGAACGGCAACATCGGCCGCTATGATGCCCTGGCCGGCACACGCGATTCGATTCGTCCCAGCGCGGGAGCCGGCGGCCGCGGCGGCAACATCGTCCAGGCCGAACCGGGCACGCCGCTGAACTACAACTGGAACTCCCCGATTCGGCTGTCGCCGCATAACCCGTCGACGGTGCTCTTTGGCGGCAACCGGCTGTTCGTCTCCACCAACCGTGGAGACACGTGGCGCATGACCGAGGAGCTTGGGAAGGGGATCGATGTCTCCGGGCGCACGCTGCTCGAATACTCCTACGACCTTCCCAACTGCGGGCGCGGGGCGGGCCCTGGCGTCAAGTGCATTCCATCGAAGGGTGATGGGATTCAGCAGACCGAGTTCAAGACCATCATCGAGATCGCCGAATCGCCGATCGTGCCGGGTGTGTACTGGACCGGCACGGCGGACGGCAACATCCAGGTAAGCCAGGATGGCGGCCGGACGTGGACCGAAACCAGCCGGAACCTGCCGGGCGGATCGCGCGAGTACTGGGTGTCGGGTGTGGAGGCGTCGTGGTTCGACGCGGCCACGGCTTACGTCTCGCTCGACGGACACCACTCGGATGACTTCACGCCGTACGTCTTCAAGACCACGGATTACGGCCAGTCCTGGAGCTCGATCGCCAGCAACCTGCCACGAGGGAACGTCCGCTCGATTCGGCAGGATCCCGTCAACGCCAGTCTGTTGTATGCGACCACGGAGTTCGGCTTCTACGTGAGCCTGAACGAGGGGCAGGCGTGGCACGCGTTCATGCCGAACCTGCCGGTCGGCCGCGTGGACGAAGTGGTGGTCCACCCGCGGGACGGCGACCTGATTCTGGCGTCTCACGGCCGTGGCATCTTCATCATGGATGACATCACGGCGCTGCAGCAGATGACACCAGCCATGTCCGAACCCGCGTTGTTCAAGCCGCGCGATGCGGTGGCGTGGAAGACGGACTACCGTCTCGGCGCCCGACTGCCGGGCATGAAGGGGTTCGCCGGCGAGAATGCGCCGCGCGGTACGGCCATCGCCTACACGCTGCCAGCGGCCGCCGCGGGCCCGGTCCTGGTCACGATCACCAACACCGCGACGGGTGAAGCCATCCGCACGTGCACCAGCACCGGCAACCAGGGCTTGAACCGCTTCCAGTGGATGTTGAACGGCGACCCGGGTCAGGGTGGGGGCGGTCGCGACC
>JAHEFO010000048.1:9416-19866 GCA_024640135.1 Acidobacteriota bacterium | reverse complement strand
TCCGGCTCCGTGAGCCCGCGGCGTCGTTTCCCATCAACCTCGTCATGGGGATTGTTCCCGATGGCACAGGCCCCGAGGCGTCGCGGCAACCCGTCGGAAGCGGACCGTACCAGCTCGGCGAGTTTGTCCCTGACGACCACACCGCACTGCGCCCGTTTGCCGGGTACTACCGTGGCGTCCCCAGGAACGCCGGCCTGATCTTTCGCGTGGTGCCGGACGAAACCATGCGGGGGCTGGAATTGCGCAAAGGCTCGGTCGATCTGGTGATCAACGACCTTTCACCAGACATCGTCGATGGACTCAGGCGGGAATCTCATCTGCGCGTGACCACGGCAACCGGAACCGACTTCGCCTACCTGGGATTCAACCTGCGCGATCCGTTGCTGCAGGATCGTCGCGTGAGGTTGGCCGTCGGTTACGCGATCGACCAGAACGCGATCGTGACCCACCTCCGGCGTGGTCTGGCCACGGCCGCCATCGGCATCGTGCCCCCGATGTCGTGGGCCCATGACGGCACGGCATTCAGGTTCACGCGAGACCTCGACCGAGCCAGGGCCCTCCTTGATGAGGCGGGCTATCCCGACCCGGACGGCGACGGTCCGTTGCCGCGCCTTCGGCTGGGGCTCAAGACCTCCACGGCCGAGGCCTATCGGCTGCAAGCCGCGGTCATCCAGCAGAACCTGGCCGAGGTTGGGATCGCGCTGGAATTGCGGTCGTACGAATTCGCCACGCTGTTCGGCGACGTGATTCGCGGCAACGTCCAGCTCTACACGCTGCAGTGGGTCGGCGTCACGGACCCGGACATGCTGAGGCGGGTGTTTCATTCGTCTCAGACGCCGCCCAATGGGTTCAACCGGGGGTATTACAAGAATCCGGAAGTCGATCGTCTGATCGATGCGGCCACATCCGCACTCCTCGAAGACGACCGAAGGGAGTTGTACGGCGAAGCCCAGCGGCTGATCGCAGCCGACGCGCCGTACATCAGCTTGTGGTACAAGACCAATGTCGCCGTCGCCGACGCCCGTCTGACCGGTGTCGAATTGTCGCCGACCGCCGAGTTCACGTTTCTGCAACACGTTGGCACGTCGCCCGGTGGAGTGCATCCCTGAATCGGAGCTATCTGATGTCGTTCCCTCTTGACTACGACCATATCCGTCCGCTGTCCTTTGGCGGGACCCTGCCGGCTGCCCTGTCCTACGACGACTCAGCGGCCGTCATCCTGCCGGTGCCGCTCGACCGGACGACGTCGTACGTGCCGGGCACCCGCAATGGTCCCCGGGAGCTGCTTCTGGCCTCGGCTCAGGTGGAACTGTGGGATGAAGAGCTGGGAGTGGATGTCCACACGCGCGGCATCTACACGTTGCCCGAAATGGACCTGTCGCACGGATCGCTGGAGGGCGCAATTGCCCGCATTCATCGAACAGCCAGCGGCATCATGGACTCCGGCAAGTTCCTCGTCACACTTGGAGGTGAACACTCGATTACGCCGCCTCTGGTGGCCGCGGCGGCCGCGCGACATCCCGGGCTGACCGTCCTGCAAATCGATGCGCATGCCGATTTGCGCGACGGCTACCAGGGGGAGCATCACAGTCACGCGTCGGCCATGCGCCGTTCTCTGGAGTCGGCGCCGGTCGTCCAGGTTGGTATTCGCAACATCTCGCAGGAAGAAGTCGAGGTGCTCTCTTCACTGCAGACCACGATCTTCTACGATTGGAATATGCGCGATGATCCGAGCTGGATGTCGCGCGTGGTCGAGGCGCTCACAGGGCCCGTGTACCTGACGATCGATCTCGATGGCCTGGACCCGGGCCTGATGCCGGCGGTCGGCACTCCTGAACCGGGCGGGCTCGCGTGGCGCGAGCTGATGACGCTGTTGCGCCAGGTGTTCACCACCCGCGATGTCGTCGCCTGCGATGTGGTCGAGTTGTGTCCAATCCCCGGTGTCTGGTCCCCGAACTTCGTTGCGGCCCGGCTCGTCTACAAGTTGCTGACGTACAAGCTGGGTGTGTCGGCGCCCTGAATCACGCGCGTCCTGGGATTAGCCCAGCCGGGCGAGTTCCTCGCGGGCCTGCGTGACGTAGACGGACTCGGGGAATTCATCGACCACCCGCTTGAATGCCGTGCGCGCGTCAGCGGCTCGCTGCGCCTTCTCGTACGCGTGGGCCAACTGCATCAACACGCCGTCAACCGGAAGCATGCCGTCGCGATCGGCGGCCAGGGTCTCGAACATCTGCAGGCCCCTGTCAAACTGGCCGAGGGCAACGAGGGCTTCGGCCTGTCCCATCTTCGCCATCGGGCCATAGACGGAGTCGCCCGCAGCGTCGATCGTGGCCTGGTATCCCTGCTCCGCCTCCCCCACCCGCCCCAGCGCCATCAGCGCGGCGGCTCGATGGTATCGTGCGGCCACGGCGGCGACGGTGGACGGATAGGCCTCGATCACCTTCTGGAACGCTTCCACCCCGGCTTCGGCACGGGCGACGGGCGTCGGGTAGGTGCCGGCCTGCTGGGTGGCCCCAGGGACCGTGGGGGCCGGAACGATCGGCGCATCAGGGATCGTCATCGCCGCGCCGAGAAGCGCCCCGGCTTCGTTGGCCTTCTTGTTCCGGTACCAGGAGTAGCTCACGCCGGTGAGCACCAGGCCGACCACGATGAGGCCGCCGACGATGACCCGGTCGCGATGCGTGGCAATAAACTCAGTGACCTGCGCGACGCGGATGGCGAATTCGTTTGTCTTCAGGCGATGCCGTTCTCGTGCCTTCATTCTTCCTGTCTCCCAGAACTACCCGAAATGGTAATTCGACATTATAGCGTGACTGTGGGCTGCCAGATATCTACTCCCTCGGGCATCGCCTGGGCCACGACAGCGCCCGCGATCACTCCGAAACAGTGACGAAGTCTCTGTCGCTTCATGTCGTCAACTCCAACCACCCCCAGGCGCGCGCGGGCCGCGAGTTACCCCAGCGTCAGGCCTGATACCGCTCGAAGAACGCGGCTTCGCCCTCGGGATTACCGATGAGAATCAACTGCGACCCCTCGGCCATGGGCGTCTGCGCATCGAGGTTCGACGCCGGTTCGTCGCCCCGCGCCACCGCCAGCACGTTGCAGCCCGTGGCGTCACGGATCGCGGCCTCGGCCAGTGTCCTGCCGACCAGGGCCGCCGGCAGCGGCACCTTAAACACGTCCAGCCCTTCGCCGAGCAGCAGCATTTCACGATTCCGCAGGAGATTGACGATCGCGTTCGCACCCATCGAGGCGTAGGACAGCACGACGTCGGCGCCGGCGCGATACAGGGTTGAGACGTTGCGATCAAGAGTTGACCGGCTCAGAATCTGCAATTCCGGACGCAGCCGCCGACAGTACATCGTGAGATACACATTCATGTCGTCATCATGGGTTGTGACCGCAACGGTCGTCGCCCGGAACAGGCCAGCCTCTTTGAGCACCTCCAAGTCGGCTGCGTCGCCAACGATCGTCCGACTGCCCTTGCGGGAGCGCCCTTCGAGTCGCTCGACCACGCAGTGTTCGATGTTCTTGGCGGCAAGGGACGTCGCAGTGGCTCGACCCACTCGTCCGCCGCCCAGAATGACGACGAAGGCGCTCGGCGGTTGCTCGACGCCGAAGGCGTCGCTGTACGCCTGCAGTTGGGCGGCTGACCCCGCCAGCAGCAGCATGGTGGTCTCGGAAACCCGCGTGTCCGGGCCGCCCACCTGGAAGTCGCCGCGCTCCCAGATGCCCGCCACATTCACGTGGAACCGCGCCCGAAGGTTCGCCTCGCGCAGGGTCTGGCCGACCAGCGAAGTGTCAGCCGCGGAGGCCTCTGCGACCAGCAGTTGGTTGACCTCGCCGATGACATGAGCCCGCCGATCGCTGGTGAACACACGGCGGGCGATGAACGTGCCCAGGAGCGTGCCAAGCTGGAGCACCTGCTGACATCCCGCCAGTTGGAGAATGTCGATGGATGCATCCGACGCGACGGTGGCGGCGATCGGCACTGTCGGGGCAACTTCGCGTACGGTGAACGCCACGTTGGTGTTCGACTGGTCGCTACGGGTCGAGACCACCAGCGATGCCCGGTCCGCGCCGGCCCGCCGATAGGTGTCCGGGTCATCGAGGCCACCGACCATGACCGCCACGCCCTGATCGTACAGGCTCAGTGCGCGATCAATCTCCGGCACAATGACCGCGTACGGCATCCGGAATTGATCGAGGCGGCGCACCAGGGCGGCATCGATCGGACCGTAGTCGGTCAGCAGCACGTGGCCGGTCAGAGACTCCGGCAGGTGCTGGGGCGCACGGGCGGCATTCCTCGACTCCAGCCATGGCGCATAGAAGAACTGGATGAACGTGAAGGGCAGCAGGATGAGCATGAACATCGTGCCCGACATCACCACCACCACCGAGAACATCCGGCCCAGATCGGACTGGAACGTGACGTCGCCGAAGCCCAGCGTCGACATGGCGACCATGGTCCAGTAGAAGCCAGTCAGCCAGCTGTGTTCTTGCCCTTCCCGCTCCATAATCAGGTGGAACAGCACACTGTAGACCGCGACGAAGGCGAGCAAGGCGAGGATCAAGTTCGCCAGCACCTTGAGGTTGCCCTTCTGGTGCCGCCCGGTGAACGACGAACTGACGAGTGCGCCAATGGTCTTCATGCCGACTTCAGCATAGACCACTGCCGTCGCAGGCGGCTTACCGTTGTGCGCTGGCTCGGATCTCCTCGTCCACCAGCGTCTTCAACTGCTCGAAGCCGAAACTGGGCAATGGTTTGCCGTTCACGAAGAACTCGGGGGTCTTGGTGACGTTGAGCGTTCGCGTGTCTTCCAGGGCCTGCGCCACAACGCCGGCGTTCGCGGCCGTCATCATGTCGGCCCGCATCTGGTCGAAATCGAGGCCAAGTCCCTCGAGAAAGGGCCAGGCCAGATCCATCCGGGAGGTGTGATTCGGCGCCCAGTCGGCCTGCGTGGCAAGCAGGGCCTCGAGCGCCGGCCAGAACTTCTCCTGCTTGCGAGCCGCCTCGAGCGCGGCCACGACTTCAGTGGACCCTTGATGAAACGGCGCGAAGCGCACCACCAGCCGGATTTTGTCCGGGTTGGCCGCCATCAGCTGCTTCACCATGGGATACAACACATGGCAGGTCTCGCACGCCGGGTCGAGGAACTCGACAATGACGACCGGCGCATCAGCCGGCCCGAGCGTCGGCGCATCCGGACGGATCAGCACCGCCATCGTGGCCGCGGCCTGCTCTTCCGCCACCGTGGTCCGGTCTGCTTCATAAAGAAACCGGCCGGCGGCGAACGCCACGAGCAGCAGCACCACGGCGACAAGGACGAGGATCTCTTTCTTCATTCGGACCTCCTGGAACGCACGGCCACGACACAGGCCAAAATAATCGAAAACGCCGCCACCGACAGGGTGGGAATGGTCACGAAGCCGAACCATTCGATCGCCTTTTCCGAGCACGGGACCCCCTGCGTACAGGGCTTGAGGCTCTCGGGAATCAGTCCAACAATCAGTAACTGATGGAACACCGCGACGAGCAGGCCGATGGCGACCAGGGGCAGCGCGTAGCGTACTACCGCGCCATCAAAGGGAAACAGGCCGACCGTGAAAACCACGGCCAGCGAGAACATGATCATCCGCTGGTACCAGCAGAGTTCGCAGGGCGCCAGTTGCATGACTTCGCTGAAGAACAACGCGCCCAGCACCGAGCTGAGGGCCACGAACCAGGCGGCGAACGTCAACGTCCACGAGGTGGTATCCGTCCGAATCGACATGGCGTTACGATCCGACGAGCAGTGCTTCCATGCCTTGGCAGTGTACCACTCGATGGCGACCGTGGCCCCGGGTTGGAGTACCCATCCGAGATCACGAACCCCACACTGGCAAGTCCCCATCACACGCTCTAGGACCAAGCGACAGACGGACGAGCCAGTGTCTGTGGCTGTGAGGACAGCGTCCGAGGAGCAGGTAACACACGAGGCACCACGACCGGCGCCAATCGAGTGTCATACACGGGGTCACGGTGAGGAGGTTCCGCGGTCGTCAGTCGCTTCTCTTGCGCGATCCGTACCACAGGCAGAACACGAAGCCGCCCCAATTGAGGGCCAGCACGGCGGTCATCATCAACAGGGTCCGGCCGTTCATGACTCCACCTCCGCCAGGGGATGCTCGCTGGCCTTTGCGATGCGCCGATTGAACACCCGGAGGAGGAGCATGGCCACACCCCACTGCGCGACACATGTGCCAACGCTGTAGGTGTGCAGCGGGTTCCACCAGCCCTCAGGGTCGTAGACGGCCGCGGCCTGATACATCCACCAGCTGAACATGATGACGAACTGAATGGGGATCAGGTATTTGAGCGCAATCTCGAATATGGCGCCGACGCGAACGCCACCCGGCGTAATGTTCACGTGTTCCTCGATGAACCTCTTCGAACCGTGCGCGGTCACCACCAGGGAGATGAAGAGGCCGCTGATCATCAGCCCGACACCCCACACCCAGTCCTGATTCTGAAAAACAGCCAAATCGAGCGCCGACGGGATTCCGAACACGATGATGGCCGCCGTGACGATGCGCACAGCCCGCGTGCGCGCCATGCCAGCGTCCATCAGGATTCGCGTAGCCAGCTCAATCATGGCGATGAGCGACGACAGCGCCGCGAAAAACAGGGCCAGAAAGAAGAGCGGGAGCAGAATCCCCCCGCCCGGCATCCGGTTGAACACCTGCGGGATCCACGTGAACATGAGGCCTTCGTTGCCTGCCGACATGGCGGCGTTCGCATCTTCGAGCGAGAGAATCGCGAAGACTGCCGGCAGCACGGCCAAGCCGGCCAGAAGCGATGCAGAGTTGTCACCGAAGCCAATCGTGACGGCGTTCAGGGCCACGTCGTCCTTCTTCCTCAGGTAGATGCCGTAGGTGAGAATCAAGCCCCACCCGGCGCCAGTGGACCAGGCAGACTGTGTGAGCGCCTCCAGCCATGTGCGGTAGTGCGCCAGGGTAGACAAATCCGGGTTGAACAGGAACTCGAGTCCGCGTTCGGCGCCCGGAAGAGTCACCGCGCGGAACCCGGCGACGATCAACAGAGTGAACAGGGCGGGGACGAGGATTTTATTGGCCGCCTCGATACCTTTGACGACGCCGCGCTGAATGATCCAGGCGCCGGCCAGCGCCGACAGCACGTGATACCCCACGGCGAGCCATCCGGAGTGTGCCGTCTGCCAGTACTCGCCCGGCGCGATGGTGCCAAGGCGTACGCTGGCCGCCGCAAGAAAGTATCGCAGCGTCCACCCCGTCACCACCGAGTAGTAGAACAGAATCATGATGGTGACGACCGACACGAAGCCGCCCATCCACGCGAGTCGACCGTTCGTCAGCGCCGAGAATGAGCCAATGACCCCGCGCCTGGTTCCGCGGCCGATCGAGAACTCAGCGATCAGCAGGGGAATGGACCAGATGAAGAGAAAGATGATCCAGGGGATGAGGAAGGCCGCGCCGCCGTTCTGCGCCGCGATGCGCGGGAACCGCCACATGTTCCCGGTGCCCACAGCCATACCGAGTGCTGCCAGAATCAGCCCCCAGCGGGAGGAAAACGTCTCGAGCTTTGCCATATGCCTACTTTCGCCGATCGCACTCTCTCCGGCGAGCCACTAGGGTTTGTACCACATGTCGCGCCGGACAAATATCACGTTTATACGGTGCAGCCGACGATGATGGACGGCTCTGACAGAAGAAGAAATGGTGCGCCCGGCAGGATTCGAACCTGCGACCCTCGCCTTAGGAGGGCGATGCTCTATCCAGCTGAGCTACGGGCGCGTGGCGTTCAGTACGCGAGGACGGTGCGCACGGACTCCCCTGCCAGCTTGACACGTCCGCCCAGTGCGACCAACTCAATCAGGAACTGCACGCCCACCACGTCCGCGCCCAGGCCGCGGACCAGTCCCACGGTGGCCGCCGCGGTGCCGCCGGTGGCCAGCAGATCGTCAACGACAAGAATCTTCTGATCCGCACCGATGGCATCCTCGTGAATCTCGAGGGAGTCCGTTCCGTATTCGAGTTCGTACGTCGCGCGCCGCGTCGTGTGAGGCAGTTTGCCCACCTTGCGCACCGGGGCGAATCCGGCGCCCAGTCGATCGGCGACGGCGGCCCCGAAAATGAATCCCCGGCTCTCGATGCCGACGACGAGGTCAATCGGCCATCCCTCGTACGGCGAGGCCATCGCGTCCACCGAGGCACGGAATCCGACAGGATCCTTCATCAGTGTCGTGATGTCGTAAAAGAGAATCCCCGGCTTCGGGAAGTCGGGGATATGTCGAATCCGTTCTCTGAGTGCGTCCATACCAGTAGCGGGTGGGAATGAGTATAGTCCAGGGTCCAGAGCCGGTTGGGACTCTGGACCCTGTCCATGGAGTGTTCCCGCCTATTTCACCACCACCGCCGCCATGCCGGCCTTGGTCGCGACGGCGTTGTAGGCCGCCACGTCCTTCGTCAGGACTGCCGTGATGTCAGCGAACAGCTTGTTGGTTTCCGGCTGCAAGTCGTTGTACCGCTCGATGATGCCCTTGACGGGCCACCGCTCGGAGCCCGAGGCGTTCCCGTAGAGGACGACCCACTGGTTGTCGAGTCGGCCTGGGAAGTTCAACGAGTCCTGGCCCGCCTCACCCTGGATCTGGGTCAGCACGCTCTCGACGCCCACCAGCTTGTCGGTCAGCACCTTGCCGGCCTGCCCGACGGCGCTCGTAGCGCCAGCCTTGCCGACCTGCGCGGCCACCTGAGCCTTGGTATCCCGAATCCGCGCCAGCTCGTCGTACAGCTTCTTCGTGGTCTCGCCGATCGCCACAGTCATCTTGAACTGCTCGTCGTATTGGGCCGGCGTCGACATCGGCAGGCGTGGATCCGGCAGCAGGGTCAGCGGCTGCGTCGCTGACCAGGAGCCGGACGTGACCTTCACCGAGTACGTGCCCGGCTTCAGCTTCGCGCCCTGGCCGCCGCCGCCGCCCCACATCACGATTCCCTGAGGCACGGTATAGGGGGACGGCAGACGCGGGTTCCACGTCGCCGAGTTCATCCCCTGATAGGCGGTAATCGACGCGCCGCCGCCGAAGCCGCCGCGACCACCGCGGCCGCCGCCACCGCGCCCGCCGCCTCGACCGCCACGACCGGCAGCCGCCAAGCCTGGAGCCGATGCCGCGGGTCGGTCGGCCGGCTGGCCGCTCACCGTGTACACCACGGCGCCGGTGGCATCCGTCACCTGAAGGTCGACTGGCGCTGTTGGCTTCTCCCGGAACCAGTACTGAATGGTTGGCAGACGTCCGCCCGCGCGATACGCATCCTCCGGCTTGAACAGCACCGCGGCCGGTGCACGCTGCATGCCGCTGGCCACCGACTGCACCGGCGCCAGGTTCTCCATGATGTAGAAGCCGCGTCCCTGCGTCGAAATAACCAGGTCATTACGGAAGACCTCGATGTCGGTCACCGGCGTGACCGGCAGGTTCTGCTGGAACCGCTGCCAGTTCGCGCCGTCGTTGAACGACACGTACAGCCCGAACTCGGTGCCGGCATACAGCAGGCCCTTCAGCTTCGGGTCTTCATGAATCGCTCGCGTGAAGTGCCAGTCGGGAATGCCGTTGGTGCCATCCGCGATTCGCTTCCACGTCTTGCCGTAGTCGTTGGTCTGGAACAGATACGGCGTGAAGTCGCCCTGACGATAGCGATACATGGCGACGTTGGCCCGGCCCGGGTCGTGGACGGACGGATCAATCGCGTTGATGACCCCCTCGGGCCAGTTCGACGGGGTGACATTGGTCCAGGTCTTTCCATTGTCCCGCGAGATATGGATCAGCCCGTCGTCACTGCCCGCCCACAACAGGCCGGGCGTCGTCAGCGATTCCTCGAACGAGAAAATGGTGCTGTAGACCTCGACGCCGGTGCTGTCGCGTGTAATGCCCTCGCCGCCGGAGTACTGCTGGCGGCGCTTGTCGTTGCGTGTCAGGTCCTCGCTGATCACCTCCCAGTTCATGCCGCCGTCGGTCGTCCGATGCACGACCTGCGACGTGGTGTACACCACGTCCGGCGTGTGCGGCGAAATCAGAATCGGCGCATTCCACTGGAAGCGGTACTTCATGTCCGCCGCGCGCTGCCCCGTCTGGGAATCCGCATAGACGCGCACCTGCTCGCTCAGACCCATGCGATCATCCCGCCGCGAAATGGACCCGCCATAGTTGCCCGCGTAGATGATCCCGTGATCGCGCGGGTCGACGGCGATGTAGCCGCTCTCGCCGCCGCCCACGCCGTAGGTGTCAGCGTTGCCCTGGCTCGGCACCGCAACCGTGCTGTTGTCCTGCTGTGCGCCATACACCCAGTAGGGATACCGGTTGTCGACCAGCACCCGGTAAATTTCCGCCGTCGGCTGATTGTCCTGGCCGCTCCATCCCTGGCCCATCGTGATGCCCAC
>JAHEFO010000048.1:0-9406 GCA_024640135.1 Acidobacteriota bacterium | reverse complement strand
TCGTTGGAGACCGCAAAGATCTTGTTGTCAGTGGGATTCACCCAGAGGTCGTGGTAGTCGCCATGCGACTGTACGCCCGCCGAGCCGAAGGTCTTTCCGCCATCGGTGGACTTGAATGCCCCGGTGTTGAGACCGTAGACCGTATCCTTGTCAACCGGGTCCGCAATGATGTGATTGTAGTACCACGCACGCTGCTGCAACGAGCGGCCGTCGAAACCGCGCGTCCAGGCGAGCCCGCCGTTGTCGGAGATGTAGACACCACCCTGGTCATCGGCGGCCTCGACCAGCGCATACACGCGGGAGGGATCGGCTGGTGAGATTGAGATGCCAATCTTGCCGACCATCACCTTGTCGGGCAGGCCGCCGGCGAGTTTCGTCCAGGTGTCGCCGCCGTCGGTCGTGCGGAAGAGGCCACCCTCCGTGCTGCCGGACTCAATGGACCAGGGTTTGCGTTCGGTCGTCCACATCGACGCAATCAGGATGTTCGGGTCCTTGGCATCCATGCTGATGTCGATGGCGCCCGTGCGGTCGCTGATCGCCTTGACCAGTTCCCACGTGGCTCCGCCGTCTTTCGACCGGTAGACCCCGCGGTCCTTGCTGGGAGCGAAGAGATTGCCCAGCGCCGCGACGTACACGATGTTCGGGTTGGTCGGATGAACGCGAATCCGGCCAATCGTGCGGGTTGTGCGCAGACCGACGTGCTGCCACGTCTCGCCGGCATCGGTGGACTTGTAGACCCCCACTCCCGGAGAGACATTGCCGCGTGGGCACGCCGACCCGGTTCCGACGTAGATCACATTCGAGTCGGACAACGCCACGGCCACGGCGCCGATCGACCCGGCCTCGAAGTAGCCGTCAGAGATGTTGTTCCAGTTCTCTCCGGAGTCCGTGGTCTTCCACACGCCGCCTCCGGTCGCTCCCATATAGAAGAGCGACGGATTGGAAGGCACGCCGGTGACTGTCGTCGAGCGCCCTCCCCGGCTGAAGTTCGACAGGTGCCGGAACTCCATCGAGCTGAGAATCGCGGGGTCCACCAATACGTTGGGATCACCCTGCACACTCGTCCGCGCGGCCGGTGTCGCCACCACCACCGCGAACGCCATCGCCCCCAACACCAGGCTCGCGCCCGTTTGCCAACCTTTTCTCATGTCCACTTCCTCCTGTGACAATCCGGCCGTCCGCTGCCAGTGCGCGCCGGACCGTTCGCGCACCGCTCAAAGCGTACCCGATTCGGCTCCGTGCGCCAAGACGCCGCCAGGGCTCGCCAAAATCGGGAATCAGCCAGAGAGAGACCCCGGCGGTGATATACAACAAGGCCATGTTCGCTCAACAACGGCTCCTGCTGGTCAGCCTGTCGGTCATGACGGTCTCGCTCGGCTCGTCACGCTCCGCTGCGGCCCAGGCTCAGTCAACCGCGCCTCAGCGCGCCACCGTGGAGGTGGTCGTCACCGCGACCGCCTCCCCTGCTCCAGCTGCCGCGGTGGGACGTACCGTCGCCGTGCTGACGCGATCGGAACTCGATCGCCTCGGGGTGACCTCGGTGATCGAGGGGCTCAGGCTCGTGGCCGGCGTGGATCCCAAAGCTCGCGGCGGTCACGACGTGCAAACAGACTTCAGTCTCCGGGGAGCCACGTTTGGCCAGGCACTGGTGATGCTGGATGGCGTACGGCTCAATGACAGTCAGAGCGGCCACCACAACGGCGAGGTGCCGGCCCCGCTCGTGGGCATCGATCGGCTCGAGGTGGTATTCGGCCCGGCGTCAGCCGTCCATGGAGCCGACGCCATGGGAGGCACCATTCACATCCTCACCCGGACGGACAACCACGCCACGGCGCTTGCGACTGCGGGCCAGCATGGCCTCGTATCTGGCCAGGCGTCGTTCTCCGGCGGTCCGGTTCCCCAGGGGTGGACGCTCTCTGCCTGGGCCGGCCGGAGCGACGGCTTCATGTTCGACCGCGGTTTCGCCTCCGGCGGCGCTGCAGTCCGAGGCGTCGTTGGCCGGTCCGTGACGATGGACGTCCGCCATCAGCGGCGGGCGTTCGGCGCGAACGGGTTCTACGGCAACTCGCCTTCGAAGGAATGGACGGACCAGACCGTAGCGTCCGTCCGATGGGCGCGCACCAATCAGGCCTGGGATTTCTCCTCACGCCTCGCCGCACGAAACCATGGCGATCACTTCCTGTGGGACATCGCCCGGCCGGGGTTCGCGGAGAACCGGCACCGGACGAATGCCCTCGATGGTTCGGTGCAAGCGGCACGGCGCGTGAGCGACGATTTGCAGGTCACGGCCGGCGGGGGCGCGGGGGCGGACTGGATCGCGTCTTCGAACCTTGGCGATCGCACCTACGCGCGGGTGCACGGATACGTGGAAAGCCAGTGGAGACTCGGGCCGAAGGTGTCCGCCCAGGCCGGGGCGCGGTTCGACGGATACTCGACGTTTGGGCACGCCTGGAGCCCCTCGCTGTCCGCCGCCGCGTGGCTGACCTCCGCCGTGCGCGTCCGCACGTCCCTGGCCCGTGCATTTCGTATTCCGACCTTCACAGAGCGCTTCTATTCCGATCCCGCGCACCAGGCCAGCCAGGTCCTGTCGCCGGAACGTGGCACATCCCTGGACGGCGGGATCGATGTCCTGGCACGCGGATGGACCCTGTCGGCATCCCCGTTCGTGCGGTGGGACCGGGACGTCATCGACTGGGTTCGGGGATCGGCCGCGGAACGCTGGCGCACGACGAACCTGCGCGACGTCACGACAACGGGCGCGGAAGTCAGTGCCGCGCGGGCCTTTGCTGCCGGGCTCCTCCGCATCCACTACGCCGGCTTGCGCGTGACTGCCCCCCGCGTGGCACAGTTGTCGAAGTACGTGCTCGAGTACGCCCGGCACTCGGCCGGCATCTCTGCGGCCGCGCCCGTGGGCGCGGGCTTCCGCGTGGCGATGAGCACGGACTACCGTCATCGCGTCGATGGCCAGCAGTACTGGTTGGTCGGCGCAAAAGTCAGCCGTGTCGTCGGTCGGTTTGACGCTTTTGTGGAGGGCCGGAATCTCCTGAACGAATCGTACCGGGAGATTTCCGGAGTCCCGATGCCTGGGCGCTGGCTCTCCGCAGGCCTGCGAATCCGCTAGACGGCAGACCCGTCCTTCGTTTCAGCCTCTTCTTCTGTGGTGTCCTCTTCGCCCCACGGCGTGTCGTCGCCCCATGGCGAGGCCTGCGGACCGGGGACGATTCCTTCGAGATCCGGATCGACGCCGTCAGCCGGACGTGGAGCTGCGGACTTGCGGTCTTTCGCCTCTCCCCGACGCGCGGTCTTCTCCTTTTGACGTTCCTGTCGAGCCCGTTCCCGTGCGCGTTTCTGCGCGCTGACTTTGGGATGATTTGCCAAGCGATCTCCTCTATCCAGTCCCGGGAGCCTCAGCGGCCGCCCGGGGCAAATCTCAGACCGACCAATCCGATGACGATCAGCCCGATACACGTGATCCTGAAGACCGAGGCTGACTCCCCGAACTTCAGCACACCAACGATGACTGTTCCAACCGCCCCGATGCCGGTCCACACGGCATAGGCCGTGCCGATTGGCAACGTCCGCACCGACAACGCCAGCAACCAGACGCTGGCGACAAGCGCGAGTCCGGTCAAGAGCGACGGCACGGGTCGGGTGAACCCTTCGGTGAACTTCAACCCCACCGCCCAGGCCGTCTCAAGTAGCCCGGCCAGGAACAGGATCACCCACGGCATGTCTCTCCAATGTAACCCCTCGGCCCCGGCCGAGCAATGGGTACCCATCTCCCCTGCCTGCCGTGATACCCTCCCGAGCATCATGTTTAGCTTAACTCGAGGCCCGGCCCGAGGCGTGGCGCGAGCTCTGCTCGCCGCCGGCCTCTTGACTCTGACTGTGTCGGCTCAGGAGCCGACGGCTCAGCAAGATCAGATCGAGCGGGGCGACAGGCTCATGTCCCGCCTTCAGTACGAGGACGCCTATGAGGCCTACCGCTCGGCGCGGGACAGCGTCGAGCCCCTCACCAGGGTCAAGGCCGGCACCGGGATGGTGCGCGCCCTGCTCCGACTGAGTCTGTTCGCCGAAGCCGCCCGCGAAGGCGCCACCGTGGCCGAACGCGATGGAAGTCTGGCGCCCGCGCTGGCCCTCCATGGCGACGTCCTGTGGGCGTCCGGGCTTTTTGACGAGGCCGAGCGCCGGTTTGACGACGCCCTTGCGGTCGACCCCGCCGACCCGACAGCCCTGCACGGTCGCGCGAGGTCGCGCGCCTCGAAGAGGCAGTTCGAAGCTGCACTCGTGGATGTGCGGAAGGCCATCGCCACAGACCCGGAGGAGCCGAGTTTCCACTACACCCTGGCCTCCATCTTGGAGGACACGCGGCAGTTCCCGGAGGCGGCCAGGGCCCTTGAGCGCTATCTGGACCTCATTCCCGCCCGCGACGAGAGCGAAATGGCGAAATGGGCCGACGCGCAGTCCGCGTTTCTTCGCGGGTTCGGCGATCGCGTCCCGTACGAATTGGTCAGCAATCGCGAGGTCTATACCATCCCGTTTCGTGTGGTGGATGGCCGCCTGCTCATCCGCGGCATCGTCAACGGCAACACCGCGGTGGAATTTGCCCTGGACACGGGGACCGACCAGACGACGCTGACGCCGGCCATCGCGGCGCGAGCCGGCGTTCGTCCGACCCTCACACTCCAGACCGCCGGTGTCGGGAGCGCGGGTGTCGGATTCCGCACGCTGCAGGTGGCGCGGATTGATGAAATCTTGATCGGTGACTTCCGGATTCGAAATGTCCCAGGCCTGATCAAGAGTCCGTCGCTCACCGAGATTCCCCGGATGGAGGGCGCAGGCTTCTCGCCGCTGGCACTCGGTTTCTCGGCGGAAATCGACTACGCACGCCGCGTACTGACGATGACGCGGCGGTTCGAGGCCGGCGATTTTCCCACTCGCCTGCCGATGCGGATGCACCGGCTCGCCACCGTGCGAGGAATGATCAACGGCAATACACCAGTGAGCTTTGTCCTGGACACTGGTGGTACGGCGATGTCGGTCAGCCGAAGGATCGCCGGTCGGCTCGACGTGGACCCGAACCTGCGCCTGGTGCCGGTGCAGGTCTATGGCACGTCGGGCTGGGATCGGGGAGCGTTTCTGCTGCCGTTCGTCGATATTCAATTCGCCCCCGGCGTGGGCACATCGCAGCGTTCTGTCGCAGTCTTGAACCTGGATGCGCCCAGTGCGCTGCTGGGATTTGAGATGGGAGGCATTATTGGTCACGAGTTCCTGCGGCACTACGTCGTTCGAATCGATCTCGACCGTGGCGAGGTCGGACTGCGGCCGATTTCCTCACCGGGCTACAGATACTTCTGAATCTTGTCCCGGTACCGCGTGTAGACCCAGGAGACCGCCAGCAACCCGGCCCCCAGAGCGACGAAGGAGACAATTCGCGCCAGCTCCTCCAGTTGCGGCAAGTCGAACGTGAACAGTCGCAGGATGCACGCCACCAGCACGGCAAGCCCCGACAGGCGCATCAACCGCTCACGCGCCGGAAACCCAATCACCAGCAAGGCACCCGCCTGCAGGCCCCAGGTCAAAGTGATGAGCGTGGGACGAACCTCGCTGTGAATGACACCGGCCAGTGCCAGTGACGCCGCGATCGACAACACAATTCGAGCCGCATCCTCCGCCTCGGCGGACGGCGAGGCTGCAATGGACTTGCGGACCGCCAGACTGGCGGCATACATGAGCCCGACAACCACAAGCGACGAAGCAATCTGAACTGTCGTCGCCGCGTCCGGACCGAAGATCGGCTCGACGACCCGTAACAGCGCCAGCGCGAGCAGCGGATACAACTGCCAACGCAGCCCGGAGACATCCCGCCACCACCCGACTCCGCCAATGGCTGCAGCCGTAGCGGCCCACACCATGCCAACGTAGTCCGGCGAGATGACCATCCACTCAAGAACGATGATGAAGAGTGTGCCGATGGTCCCAGCGACGCCGGCGGCCACCAGACGTTCACGGTCGTCGCCTGCGGACGAATCTCCCTCGGGCATGACACGCCACGCGGCGACGTATGCCACTGCGGCGGCCGGGGCCAGAATCCACCAGGCGTCGCTCACCGTCGGAACGCCGGCCAGGAATTCATGGCTGACGAACCAGCCGGCGAGCACGAGGGCGCTTGTTGGGCCGACGACATACGCTTGATAGCGGTATTCGCGGCCGCGCCGAAGGCCGGCTTCCAGCAGGAGCCATCCGAACACGAAGCTGGCGAAAGCGGTGTACCCGCTACGAAGGTCTGAGCGAACGATGAGCAGGACCAGATACGTGGCCAACGGCGTATAGATCCATTCGTGGAGCAGCGGCCGGATACTCCTCGACCGAAGGGCTTCTCGATTCCCGTACCACAGTGCGGCGGTCAGGCCGGCAATACCAATCGCCGCTTGTGCCTGCCAGGTCCATTCGGGCGTGGCCGCCACCGGGACGGCCAGGGCGTCGATGGAGTGCAGGGTCGCGAGGATCGCCACGGCCGACCCCAGGCCGCGGATCAACCAGTCACGCAGGAGCAACCCGGAAAGAAACAGGAGCTCGGCCTCCATCAGGAGCGCCAACGTGCGCTGGGTGCCCCCGAATCGCAACTCGATGGCCCAGGCGACCAGCGCCGCCGCCAACCCGGACGCTCCCTGATACGAACCACGAGCTGCGGCGTCCAACGCATCGTTTCCGGCAGGCGACTGGCCCGTCAACCGCGCCCGGATCACGGCACTTCCCAGGTAGGCGGTGCCGCTCAGCACCAGGAACGTCGACAGCGGAACCGGCGTCTCCACCGGCAACTGGAGCAAGGCGGCGCCGACGAGGCCGGCCGCGTTCAACAGAAACAGCGGCGGCGGCAGCGGACTGCCCTCTGTCCGCCTGGTGATGGCCGCGATGTCGGCTGCCTCGAAGACGATCCAGTACACCGCCAGCGCCGCGTACGGTGTGAATGTCGTCAAGTCAAGGTCGCCGAACCCAAACGTGCTTCCCCGCAGGACATACAGGCCATACGTGCAGACGATGCCGAGGACTTGCACGCCGGGCCACTCGAAGCGCTGTGCCACCACCAGTACCGAGACGGCCAGCGGGACGGACGCCACCAACGCGAAGCCATGAAGCGGCGTCAGGGCCAGCGTGGCGAATGCCACGACAAACGCCAACGCCGTGACGTCCCGGGAGCGGTACCGCAACGAATGCCACACCATGGCGCACGCCACGGCCAGGAGCAGAGCGAGGGCCATGACATCGCTGTCAAGGATGCGCGCGGCATCCACCGCGCGCATCGCGTAGGTCGTGAAGTAGGTACCCGCCCAGCCACCCGCGATCAAGCCGTGCGCGTAGTTCCGATAGTCCGGCCGCCGCTCCATGACGACCCCGCCGGCGAGCATGGCGAGACTGATGGCGAATCCGATGGCGATGCGTCCCGCCGGTCCGACGTGCGTCATCGAATACCCGACGAGCAACGCGAGCCCGATCACGAACACCAGGACGCCGATCTTGTTCAGCCAGCTTCCGCCAACAGTCACCTCCCAGGCCTCTTCCTGGCCTGTCGGTGGCGGAACAGGAACGGGGGCCGCCGGCACGCCGGGCGGCGGACCGACACGGGACGGCGCTGCGGCTGGCGGGGCGGCGGCGCGCGGTGGAACTGCCACAAGTGGTGGACCTGCAACTGGCGGAACGCCTGCTCCGGGAGGCGCTGCGACGTGCGGCGGCGCGGGTGTTGCGGGCAGGGCCACGCCGGGAGGCGGGCGACGCGCGGCCCCGGGGGCGTCCTGCCGGGTAGCCGCTTCGAGCTTACTGACCCTGCTTGCCAGGCCGCGAACGTCCGAGGCCTTGACCTCGTCGCGGCTGCCGGTCAGGAGATGTTGGAGGGAAATCTCCAATCTCTTGATGCGGGTGACCAGCGTGACCACCCAGACTGCCACGCCCACGAGCCCGAGGAAGAGAAACTCCACGGCCAGCCCTCCTGTCGGTGAACAGTATGCACGTTCGGCGTGTGAGGCAATGGGAAACTCACGAGGCCATTGAGGTGCCGGGCGCCGTGGCATTCAACATGCCGGCATCGATGTGGCGACTGTGATATCTCATACCAAGCTCTCTATGAATCCGTTCGATATCGCCGCCATCTTGATTACGGTCGCTGCCGTCGCCGGCTATGTCAATCATCGACTGCTGAAGATGCCCGCGACGAGCGGCACACTTGTCGTGGCGCTGGTCAGTTCCCTGGTGGTCGTCGGCAGCGAGGCGGTCATTCCAGGATTCCGTGACAGTGTCGCGGGCTTTCTTGGCCTGATTGATTTCAACGAGACATTGATGCACGGCTTGCTGTGCTTCCTGCTGTTCGCTGGATCCCTGCATGTTGATCTGGCTGGCTTGATCAAGAACAAGTGGACGATTGGCCTGCTGTCCACTGTCGGAGTCCTCCTGTCAACTGCGGTAATCGGCGGGCTCACGTGGGGAATGTTCGGCCTGCTCGGCGCCGAGGTGCCCTTCATCGTGTGCCTCATTCTCGGTTCGATCGTTTCTCCGACGGACCCGATCGCGGTGATGGGACTGTTGAAGGAATTGAAAGCGCCGGCCAACCTCGAGGCCCAGATCGCCGGCGAGTCGCTCTTCAACGATGGCATCAGCGTCGTGGTCTTCTTTGCGCTGATCTCGGTGGCCGGATTGTCGAGCGAAGCGGCGCTGGTGGAAGAGACCGCGCACGCGGCCGGGCTGGCGATGTTCTTCGTTCGCGAGGTCGGCGGCGGCGTGGTTCTCGGCCTGGGGCTCGGCTTCGTCGGCTACCGCGCCCTCTTGAGCCTCGACGACCATTCCCTCGAGTTGCTCATTACCCTCGCGCTCGCCATGTTCCTGTACGCGGTCTCGTTCTGGATTGGTGTCTCGGGGCCGATTGCCGTGGTTGTCGCCGGTCTCCTGATTGGCAACCCAGGTCGGACCTTTGCGATGAGCGCGCGGACGCGAGAGCACGTTGAGGCCTTCTGGAACATGATTGACGAGATCCTCAATGCGGTGCTGTTTCTGTTGATTGGCCTCGAGTTCCTGGCCATCCCCGACCTGTCCGCCGTGATCGTGGCGGGTCTGCTCAGTGTGCCGATCGCTCTGGCTGCCCGGATGGTCTCTGTCGCCCTGCCTGTTGCGGCGATGAGCGTGCGCGGCCGGTTCATGAGGGGAATCATCCCAATCCTGACCTGGAGCGGCCTGCGCGGCGGGATTTCAGTGGCGCTGGTGCTCTCCCTGCCCCGCTTTCCAGCAAAAGACCTGCTCCTGGCGTGCACGTACGCCATTGTCGTCTTCTCTATTCTGGTCCAGGGCCTGACCGTGCGGCGTGTCCTGGTGCACTATCGGGTCGGCGAGGCGAGCCCGCACTGACCGATTACCCGGG
>JAHEFO010000047.1 GCA_024640135.1 Acidobacteriota bacterium | reverse complement strand
CGCGGCAACCGTTTTTCGTGGCTCGCCGTGCCTCAGCGGGCTATTTGCGGGACTTCCACTGTTGGTTACGTCCCCAACGGGATTCGAACCCGTGTTTTGGCCTTGAAAGGGCCACGTCCTAGGCCTCTGGACGATGGGGACCCATGAGGCAGGTCAAACCATCCTACTGTAGCAGAAGTGGCCGCGCAGTTTTCGCGGACGTCGGGTGCCCAACGTATTGGGCACCCGCGTCCGTGATCGCGGATGGAGGCGGGACGTCAAGTCCCCTCGGCCATTACACCTCAGGCTGACGTGGCGGTGGCAGGCGACGAATCTTGACCCCGAGGGTCAAGAGAAAGCCAAGGATTACCAGCGTCGCGAGCGCTAGTCCTCGGCGGCGGTAGCTCAATTCGGCCATGGCGGCTTCCCCGGCCTGCTGTGCCCGGTCGGCGGCGGCCAGCCCCAGGTCCAGCGGTTCCTTGAAAGGCGCCTCGGCAAACGCGTGCACCAGCACCCGCAGGCGCACGCGACTCTCGTCCGCATCATGCAGCGCGACTTTGCCCTCGTCGACCAGCATGCCGGCTTCTTCGGCACGGTCGAGCAGCGTCTGCGCCGCTTCATATTTCTCGGTCAGGCTGTCGAGACCCGAACGCACGGTACGAATCATCGCGGCGCCCGGCACATCCGCGTCGTGGCATGTCGCACACAACGCGGGCTCCTCAAGACCGACCCAGTTGTCCCGGGGGTGTTCAATCTTGTGGTTGTTATGGCACGTCAGGCACGCGGGCATCTCGAAGGCTTCGAAGGCCGTGCGCTTGGCGCTCGCTTGGTACAACTCGGCCTCGCGCACGTGGCAGGTGGAACAGATGTTCGCGACCGAGTCGATGCCCGGCGGCGTCGCGCCGTGGCTGCCGTGGCAGGTACTGCAGGTTGGCGCGGACGTGTCGCCGCGCTGGACCAGCGCGTCGGCGTGCACGCTGTGCGACCAGTCGTCGTACACTCCCGAGTCGCGCCCGAACGGCGCCATCCGGGCCTCGTCCGAGTGGCAACGGGCGCAGGTCTGCGCCACATTCACAGGCGCGACCGGGGAACGGGCATCCTTGACGGGACGCACGCCGTGGGCGCTGTGGCAGTCGCTGCAGGTGGCGACGCGTGTCTCGCCTTTGACCATTTCCTGCCCGTGCACGCTCGTCAAGTACTGGGCGTGCTGGTCCGTTCGGACCTGCGGCCGGAAGGTGCGCATGTACACCGGGTTGCTGTGGCATGAGGCGCACAGATCCGCAATCTTCGTGCGCGCAATCGGCCCCGGAGTTCCCGTGCCATGGCAGGCAGCGCATGTCACTCCGGCCTGCTGATGCACGTCATCCTGAAACGCCACGGCGGGATCCGCGGGGGAAACGACCGGAGCCGGCATCTGCGGCTGAATTGACGGCTCGGCTGGCGCCGGATCCTGGCCAGCCATCACCAATGTGGCGCACATCCATACGGCAGACGCCGCCACCACCTCCCAACGTCTCCGGTTCGTCACTGTACGCCTCCCATCAGCGACCACACCGTCATCGCCACCATGAACACCACTGCGGCGCTGGCCAACCAGTTCACGATGCGGCGCGCCCGGACCGTATCCGGATCGAGGAACGGCAACAGCACGATGCCCAGCGCTCCAAGCGACATCGCGCCGATGGCGACCAGTTCTCCCTCGATGCCCAGCACGTGCCCGGGCATGACCTTGAGCGCCTGAAACGCCCAGAGGAAGTACCACTCCGGCTTGATACCCGCGGGAGCCGAGGCGAACAGGTCGGCTTTCGTGCCAAGCTCCCAGGGCAGCATGGCTGACAGACCGGCCAGGAGCGCGAGCGCCACCATCCATCCGAAGAGGTCGCGCAGCGCGAAATGCGGCACGAACGGCATCGTCGGAACCGGCCGCCCCTGTCGAGCCGATTCTTCTTCCACCGACGGCGGCACACTCATGCCGTGGTACTGCACCAGAACCAAATGCAGCCCCAACAGCACCGTGGTGATGGCTGGCAGGACCGCGACGTGAATACCGAAGAACCGCGTCAACGTGGCCCCGGAAACTTGTGGCCCGCCGCGCAGGAACGTGACGATGGCGTCGCCGACGACCGGCACCGCGCCGGGAATGTCGGTCCCGACACGCGTGGCAAAGAACGCCAGCTCATTCCACGGCAGGAGGTATCCGGTGAAGCCGAAGGCCAGCGTGATGAACAGCAACAGCATCCCCGACACCCACGTGACTTCACGCGGCTTCCGGTATGCCTTGAGGTACAGGACGCTGAACAGGTGCACGAATGCCGCACCCACCATGAGGTTGGCGGACCACGAATGGAGCGAGCGGATCAGCCATCCGAACGGCACGCGCGTCATGATGAACTGCACGCTGTCGTAGGCCTCTCCGGCGCTCGGCCGGTAGTACAGCAGCAGCAGGATGCCGGTGGCCACCTGGACGCCGAAGAAGAACAGCGTCATCCCGCCAAGGTAGTACCAGAAGGAATGACGATGCTGGGGGACGGTCTTGTGGTCGATGGCTTCCTGAACGACGTCGAGAGGGAGCCGCGCGGCCAGCCAGTTGCGTATGGTTCCCATCAGCTCCGCCGTGTAATGACGATCTCGTCGTCCTGGACGTTCGCCTCGAAGGCATCCAACGGACGGGGCGGAGGCCCGGAGACATTGCGCCCGGTCAGGTCGTAGTGCCCGTTGTGACAGGCGCACCAGATGTGCTCCAGGTCCGGGCGGTACTGCACCGTGCAGGACAGATGCGTGCATGTCCCTTCGAAAGCCCGGAGTTCACCGGACTTGAGGCGGACCACAATGGCCGGCGTCTGCCCGAACGGCACGACGCGCGCCGTGTTGGGCACCAGCGAGGACGCCGACCCCGCTTTCACGGAGAGCGTCGGGGCCTCGGTGACTTCGGGCGGCACCAGGAAGCGCATCACGGGGTAGAACACCGCGCCGCACACCCCGGCCAGCCACGACCCCAGCAGCCAGTCAATCGCGCGCCGACGACCGGGATCAACTGGCTGGCCGGCTGGATCCGGCCGCGGACTATTCGTGGATGTCATCGATGACTCGACGCTATTTCAGTGAGACCAGGTACGCGATCAGGTTGTCCAGATCAGCACCCTTGACCTTGACGGCAGGCATCTTGTTCTTGGGATTCTCCGCCTTGGGATTCACCAGGTATGTGGCCAGCCAGGCCGCGTCACGCTTGGCGCCAACCTTGGTGATCTCCGGTCCCATCTTGCCGCCGGTCGTCCCGACCTTGTGGCACACCGAGCACTTGGCGTCCTTATAAACCTTCTCGCCCTTGACCTTGTCTCCCTGGGCCGCCAGCGGCACACCCGCATACGAGACCAGAGCCAGCCCCATCACCATCCACAAGAATCGTCCCTTTGCCATACCTGCACCCCTCACTGCTACGGCTACTCCAAACTAGATAAACGTCGATTTGCCCCAAGAAGAGCAAGGGGCATGCCAGAGCACAATAACACTCGGGCCCACTCAATCAAGAGCGAGAAACGTCGCGGGCGGGTGGAATTGAGGGGAATCCCCCGGCAGGAGGGGACTATTTCCCTCGCGCGCCCAGAGCCCTCCCGCCGGAAAACGCGGCATACTGGGCGGCGAGGTAGCCATGCGCGCGTTGACTCTGCTCTGCTCTTCGATGGTGATCGTCATCTCCATTCAGGCGCGAGAGCCCGACATGACAAGACAGACCTTCGATGTCACCGAAGCCACCATCGCCCGGATTCATGAGGCGATGCGCGCCGGCCGGCTGACCTGCAGCGCCTTGGTGGCGTCCTACCTGACCCGAATCGAGGCTGACGACACACGTGGTGCGGCGCTCAACGCCATCGTCCAAATCAACGAGGGAGCCACCCGTGACGCGGCTGAACTCGACCGGAGGTTCGCCGCGAACGGACTGACCGGACCACTCCACTGCATCCCGACCATCGTGAAGGACAACTTCGAAACAATTGGACTGCAGAGCGCGGCCGGCTCGCTGGCGCTCAAGGGCTTCGTGTCCGACCGGGACGCGTTCCTCGTGGCGCGTATGAAGGCCGCCGGCGCCATCGTTCTCGCCAAGTCCAACATGGCCGAATGGGCGTTCAGTCCCCTGGAAACCGTCAATTCACTCTTGCCGGGCTACACGCGCAATCCGTATGCCACCAACCGTGTCACGGCCGGGTCCAGTGGTGGAACAGCCGCCGCCGTTGCCGCCAATTTCGGCGCGGTGGGACTGGGTTCTGACACGGGGAACTCGATTCGCGGCCCGTCCGCCCATCAGGCACTGGTCGGCATCCGGTCGACGATGGGGCTGACGAGCCGGACGGGCGTGGTGCCGCTCAACCTGCTGGCCGACATCGCCGGCCCGATGACTCGTACGGTGGCCGACGCGGTCGCGGTGTTCCAGGTCATCGTCGGTGAAGATCCCGACGACGCCGTCACGGCATTGAGTCGGGCCCGGACGATTCCAACGTATGCCGACGCGCTGCAGGCAGACGGGTTGAAGGGCGTGCGGATCGGAGTCCTGCGTCAGGCCTACGAACGAGGCGGTGTCGATTCAGAAGTTGCCGACGTGTTTACGGCGGCACTCGCGGACCTCGAGCGCGCCGGTGCCACGATCGTCGATCCGGCCGCCATCGACTTGACCAACATCCGGCGGTCGCGGAACGGTCGCTCGTGCGGTGGATTCAAGTACGACATCACGCAGTGGTTTGCCCGCCACGCGGGGAAGACGCCGGTCGGGTCGCTGGCGGAGGTGATCAAGTCGCGCCAATACCATCCGTCAGTGCAGGCGCGTTTGGAGGGTGCGGAGGCGAGCACTCCCGCTGAGCCTGGCTCGGCGGCGTGCCAGGCCGAGGCCGAGTACCGGAAGGCGTTTGGCGCGGCAATTACCACGCGGATGGATGAACTGACCCTTGCCGCCTATGTGTACCCGACGTGGAGCTATCCTCCGCGTCTGATCGGCGATCTCAATACGCCGCACGGCGACAACAGCCAGGTGTTCTCGCCCACGTCAGGGTTCCCCGCAATCAACGTGCCGATGGGCTACACCCGTGACGACCAGCTGCCAGCCGGCATCACGTTCTTCGGCAGGGCCTGGGACGAGACGACGCTGATTCGCCTCGCCTACGCATTCGAACAGGCGACGCACCACCGCCGAGCGCCGGTGTTGCGGTAAGGCGGGCTGTGCGCCTGCTCACCATCACAGCCGCGGCCATGCTGGGATTCGCCGCGAACTCCCTGCTGACGCGCGCCGCCATCACTGGAGGCCACCTGGACGCGTGGGCCTTCATGGTGATTCGACTGGTGACTGGCGCGGCCATGCTGGCTCTCCTGGTGAGCCTGCGTCAGGCGCCTGCGTCCTCGCCAGACAGCCGCCCCCGCGGGCGCGGATCCTGGCCGATGACCCTGGGGCTCGCGGGGTATGCCGTCTTGTTCACGCTGGCCTACGTGCGGATTGATGCCGCGCCGGGCGCGCTGCTGCTCTTCGGAAGTGTCCAACTCACGATGTTCGCGGTGGCGCTGTCGCGCGGAGAAACGTTGTCGCGATGGCACTGGATCGGGGTGGCGCTCGCACTCGGAGGGTTCCTGGTGCTGACCCTGCCCGGTCTGACCGCGCCGGATCCCGTGGGCGCGATTCTGATGGCCGGTTCCGGTATCTGCTGGGGCCTCTACTCGATTCTTGGCCGCCGCGCGGTCGATCCGCTCGGGGTGACGGCCGACAACTTCCTGCGTGCCTCCGGCGTGGTGCTCATCATCGCGCTCGCGGCCGGGCTGGGCAGCCGTTTCTCCGTCACCGGACTCGTTCTGGCGACGGCATCAGGCGCCCTCGCCTCCGGGCTGGCCTACGCCGCGTGGTACAGCGTGTTGCCGGCGCTGCCGGTCTGGCGGGCAGCGACCGTCCAGTTGACAGTCCCCATCCTGACGGCCCTGGGCGCAGCGGTCTTCCTCAGCGAGTCTCTGACCCCGCGGCTGGGCGGGGCGATGGCTCTGGTCGTCACGGGGATCTGGTTGACGACGTCGACGCCGAAACCCTCACGGTGACGCGAGTCCCGCGCGCGCCAACACATCGAGCGCCTCGGCTACAGGGGCGAGCGACATCAGTTCCGGCACTGCCTGGTCGGGACTCGGGCGGCCCGCGCGATTGAACCAGACGGGCGAAATCCCTGCCGCCTTGGCTCCCTCAACATCCGCCGCCCACGCGTCGCCGAGCATGACCGCATCAGCCGGCGTCGCCCCGACGCACGCGAGGGCCTGGTCGAAGATGCCTCGCCCGGGCTTGCTGACTCCGGCTTCCTCCGACGTCACCATCGCGTCAATCCAGATGTCGAACCCGCACCGCGCCAGCTTCAGCCGTTGTTCAGCCACGCCGTTGTTGGTGACGATCACGGCCGAGTGGCCGGCCGCGCGGACGGCCTGCAGAAACTCCACCGCGCCAGGAACCGGCTGCCAGTTCAACGCGTAGGCCTCGCGATACGCGCCGGCCAGCACCGCGGCGACGCCGGCTTCACGCACTCCCCCCTGCTCCAGCAACCGCCCGAACCGCTCCAGGCGTGCTTCGTCCACGGTCAGGCGACCGGACAACACGTCTCGATGGAGCGTCTCGAGGATCACGCGATGCCTGGCATCCAGCTCCTCCAGCGTCCACTGGGACAGAATCTGATGATCACGGCGAAGATCGCCGAGCGCCTCGCGGGTGGCGCGTTCGTGGTCAAAGAGGGTGTCATCGAGGTCGCACAGCAGGACAGGCACCGTATAACCGTATAATCGATGTCAACAGGAGTGTGAGAATGCCGTATCCCGAGTATCTGGTCGCCCCCATGCGTGAAGAACTGACCGCCGTCGGCGCCCGTGAGTGCCGCACGCCAGCCGATGTGGACGCCACCGTCGCGTCCCCGGGCGTTGTCATGATGGTGGTCAATTCCGTGTGCGGATGTGCCGCCGGCAAGGCCCGTCCCGGTATTGCGATGGCGTTGCAGCATGCGCACAAGCCGGATGTCGTCGCCACGGTGTTTGCGGGAGCCGACGTCGAGGCCACCGAGCGCGCGCGCCAGTACTTCACCGGAATCGCACCGTCGTCGCCGTCGATCGCGTTGATGCGCGACGGCAAGCTGCTCTACATGATTGAGCGGCGCGACATCGAGTCGCGGTCAGCGGAGGCGATCGCCGACCAGTTGACGATGGCGTTTGATCGATTCTGCGTGCCGGCCGAAACGACGACGTAGAGCGTTACTTCCGGAGCCAGGCGGCGGCCACCGAATCGTCCCGAATGATGGTGTGGTCGCGCTCCGACCCTGTCGACACGATGGCGGCGGGCACCCCGCTGACCTCTTCGAGCCGCCGGACGTAGGCTCTGGCTTCCGGAGGCAGATCCGCATATCGCGTCAGGCCCACCGTCGGCTGGGTCCATCCCGGCAGCGTCTCGTAGACCGGCTCGCACATGGCGAGCTGGACGGTGTCGCCCGGCATCTCGGTCAGGAGTTCACCGCCACACCGGTAGCTGGTGCACACCTGAAGTTCCTCCATGCCGTCGAGCACGTCGAGCTTGGTCAGGGCCATCGCATCAAGGCCATTGACGCGCACGGCGTACCGCACTGCCACCGCGTCATACCAGCCGCATCGTCGCGGGCGGCCGGTGGACGCCCCGTACTCCTGCCCGCTCTCTCGAAGCCGCTCGCCCATTTCGCCGGACAGTTCCGTCGGCAGGGGCCCCTCGCCCACCCGAGTCGTGTATGCCTTGGCCACGCCCAGAATTGCGCCAATCGCTTTCGGGCCGATGCCGAGCCCTGTGCACGCGCCGCCGGCCACGGAATTCGAGGACGTCACAAACGGATAGGTGCCGTGATCGATGTCGAGCAACGTCCCTTGCGCGCCCTCGAACATCACGCGTTGTCCGGCGGCCATCGACTGACTCAGGCGCAGCGACACATCAGTGACAAACGGCTCGAGCCGCACCCACGCGCGGCGCAGATCGGCCAGCACGTCCTGCCACTTCATCTCCGTGTTCCCGACCAGCCGGTTGCGGGCGTCGACGTTCTCCCGGACGGCACCGACCAGGGGGCCATCGGCTGACGTGTCACGGAGGTCCCCCACACGCACACCACGCCGCGCGATCTTGTCTTCGTAGGCCGGACCGATCCCGCGGGAGGTCGTGCCGATCTTCCGCTCACCGCGTCGCGCCTCCGAGAGCAGATCGAGTTCGCGGTGATACGGCAGGATGAGATGAGCCTTGTCGCTGACGAACAAACGCCCGCGCACATCGAACCCCATGCCGGCCAGTTCGTCCACCTCCGCAAACAGCGCGCGGGGGTCCACGACCACACCGTTGCCGATGAGGCAGGACACCCCCGGATGCAAAATACCGGATGGAATGAGATGAAGAACGAACTTCCGTCCTCCGACGTAGACGGTGTGGCCGGCGTTGTGCCCACCCTGATAACGCGCGACCACATCGAAGTGCGGCGTCAGGAGATCGACAATCTTGCCCTTGCCTTCATCGCCCCACTGAGCGCCGAGTACACACAGATTCATGCGAGTAAAATGATACCTTCAATCCTGTCCTATGGTCTTCCTCGACGGCACATCCCTGACTCTTGACGATCTCGAGCGCATCGCGGTCGACCACGTTCCAGTCGCCCTGGCTCCGGCGGCCGCGGCCCGAGTCAGCGCCGCACGCGCGGTGGTTGACACGCACGCAATGCGCCCCGAGCCGGTGTATGGCATCAACACGGGATTCGGCGCGCTGGCAGAGGTCGCCATTCCCCCGGATCAACTGGCGGCGCTGCAGGTCAACCTGGTGCGTAGTCATGCCGCCGGCGTGGCCGAACCGCTGTCGACCGCCGAGGTCCGCGCGGTCATGGCGTTGCGCGCGAACGTCCTGGCGCGCGGCTGTTCCGGCATTCGGGTCGCGACCCTCGAAGCGCTGCTGGCGTTGCTGAACGCCGGCGTTCATCCCCGGGTCCCATCGAGAGGGTCGGTGGGTGCCAGTGGCGACCTCGCGCCGCTGGCCCATCTCGCGCTGGTGCTGATTGGGGAAGGAGAGGTGCTGGGGGACGGGGGTCGATCTGTGGAAAACTCCAGCAGGACATCGGAGTTTTCCACAGATCGACCCCCGTCCCCCGGTGCCGACGCTCTGAGGTCCGCCGGGCTCACCCCGGTCGAACTCGGCCCCAAAGAGGGCCTGGCCCTCATCAACGGTACGCAGGCCAGCACCGGCGTCCTGGCGCTGGCGGTGCTCCGCGCGGCGAGACTCGCCCGCGCCGCGGACATCGCCGCGGCCATGAGCATCGATGCCCTGCGCGGCTCCGTCCGTGCGTTCGATCCGCGTGTTCACGCCGCGCGACCAGTGCCAGGCCAGCAGGCCTCAGCCTCCAACCTGCGTGCGCTGCTGGAAGGCAGCGCGCTGAACGCCTCCCACGGCGAATGCGGCAAGGTGCAGGATGCGTACGCGCTACGCTGCACCCCGCAGGTGCATGGGGCGGCCCGTGAAGCCGTCGCCTTCGCCCATCGGTTGGCGTCCATCGAGGCCAACTCGGCGACGGACAATCCGATGGTCTTCGCTGAAGAAGGTGACATTGTGTCGGGGGGCAACTTTCACGGCGCCCCGGTGGCCCTGGCCGCCGACACCCTCGCCATCGGCCTGGCCCAGTTGGCGACGATTAGCGAGCGGCGCACTGACCGGATGATGACGCCGAAGGAAAGTGGGCTTCCCGCTTTCCTGATTCGCGACTCGGGCCTCAACTCGGGTCTGATGATGGCGCACGTCACGGCCGCGGCGCTGACCGCTGAAATCAAGACGCTGGCGTCTCCGGCGTCGGTGGACACCATCCCGACATCCGCGGGCCGCGAGGATCACGTCAGCATGAGCATGGGCGCAGCGCTCAAGGCGGCCCGCATCGCCGATTTGGTCTCGCATGTCCTGGCGATCGAGGTGCTCGCGGCATCCCAGGCGCTCGACCTGCTGGCGCCACTGACGACGGCGGCCCCGCTGCGGCGCGCACACGAGGCCGTCCGCACCGTGGTCCCGACACTGACGACGGATCGCCCGCCGGCGCCCGATATCGCGGCACTCTCGGCGCTCATCAGCGACGGCACATTCGAGCGGGCCTGCACACTGCAATTGGTATGACTCTGTCAAGCGTTGACTCGTTCCCCGGCATTCTTTAGAGTGACCACTCCCCCGATCGTCACGCCTGCTTGCGATTGAGAAATGCTAACCAACACCCGTTCCGTTCGAGCGCCACGCGGCACAACGCTCTCCTGCCAGGGCTGGCCACAGGAGGCCGCGCTGCGCATGCTCATGAATAATCTGGACCCCGAGGTTGCCGAGCGTCCGCAAGATCTGGTCGTGTACGGCGGCACGGGCAAGGCCGCGCGCAATTGGGACTGTTACGACGCGATCACGGCCACCTTGCGCCGGCTCAAATCCGACGAGACGCTGGTGGTGCAATCCGGCAAACCCGTCGCGGTGTTCCGGACGCACCCGTGGTCCCCACGAGTCATCATCGCGAATTCGCTGCTCGTTCCAGCGTGGGCTGATTGGGGGACCTTCCGCGACCTCGAGGACAAGGGCCTCACCATGTACGGCCAGATGACCGCCGGTTCGTGGATCTACATCGGCTCCCAGGGCATTCTGCAGGGCACCTACGAGACGCTGGCGGCGGTCGCCCGCACTCACTTCGGCGGCACGCTGAGAGGCCGCCTCACGGTGACCGCGGGGCTGGGCGGCATGGGCGGCGCCCAACCGCTGGCCGTCACCATGAACGACGGCGTGGCGCTGGTGGTGGAGGTGGACCCCGATCGCATCAGTCGACGTCTGGCGACCAAATACCTCGACGAGGCGACCACCTCCCTCGATGACGCGCTGGCGCGCTGCGCGGGCTATCAGCGCGACGGCGTCGCGCGGTCGGTCGGCCTCGAGGGCAACATGGCCGACGTCCTGCCGGCGCTCGTCGAACGTGGCCTGACGCCGGATGTGTTGACGGACCAGACGTCGGCGCACGACGCGCTGGTGGGCTATGTCCCCAACGGCCTCTCGCTCGCCGACGCCGCGCGACTGCGCGCGGCGGACCCGGCCGAGTACGTGCGCCGCTCCACCGCCGCAATGGGCGTCCATGTGCAGGCCATGCTGGCCATGCAGGCGCGCGGCGCGGTGACATTCGACTACGGCAACAACATCCGCGCCCGGGCAGTGGAGGCGGGCGTCACCAACGCGTTCGACATCCGGGGATTCGTACCCGAATACGTCCGGCCGCTTTTTTGCGAGGGGAAGGGCCCCTTCCGGTGGGCGGCCCTCTCCGGCGACCCGGCGGACATCGCCGCGACCGACGAACTGGCCCTTGAGATGTTCGCGCACGACGCGGCGCTGTGCCGCTGGATTCGCCTCGCGCGGGAGCGCGTGGCCTATCAGGGATTGCCGGCGCGCATTTTCTGGCTCGGGTATGGTGACCGCGCGAAGTTCGGCCTCGCGATCAACGACCTGGTCCGCCGCGGACGCATCTCGGCGCCGATCGTCATCGGCCGCGACCATCTCGATACCGGGTCGGTCGCCTCGCCCAATCGCGAGACCGAAGCGATGCGCGACGGCAGCGACGCCATCGCCGACTGGCCGGTGCTGAACGCGCTGCTCAACGTGGCATCGGGAGCCACGTGGGTGTCGGTGCATCATGGCGGCGGCGTGGGCATTGGCTATTCGCTGCATGCCGGCATGGTCGTGGTGGCCGACGGGACGGCTGAAGCCGACGAACGACTCTCGCGGGTGTTGACCTCCGATCCCGGCATGGGCGTCGTCCGCCACGCGGACGCCGGGTACCCCTCAGCCATCGAGACCGCGGTGGCCCGAGGCGTGGACATGCCCATGCTGCGGCGTGAGCCGGAGACGGAGTCATGATCATCGAACGGCCGGCCCTCGAGCAGCGGGTGCTGCAGGCGCTCGACGCGGGCCGGATTCCGGTCCTGCTGGGCGGGTGTGGATCAGGCCGAACCTCCGCGTTGCTGCGCCTGGCGTCCTTGCTGGGCGAAGGCCGGGCCCAGTACGTCGACTTCGCTGCGGCGGCCACCACGCCCGAACGGTGTCTGCGTTCCGTGGTGATGGCCGCATCGCCCGATCAGCTCACCACCCTGGCGGAGCCGGCCCACGCGCGCGCCGCCTTTGACGCCCTGCTGCTGTTTCTCGATGGCGCCAGCGCGCCGGGCGGCGGTCCGGTCACGTTTCTCTTCGACGAGATTCTCGACATCCGGACGTTCGAGAACTTCCCTGGCCTTCGCCACGTGCAGCGCGAGTTGACCGACCGGCTGGCAGCCAGTCCCAACGGCTTTGTGCTCGCATCACGGTTCACCGCGCGGACCCATCGTCTCCTGCGCGATGCGGATGCGCGCTTCGAAGTGATTCACGTCCCGCCATTCACGTCGGAGGACGTGCACAGCCTGGCGCGGCAGCGCCATGCCGCTGACACGATCACGCCGGCACACGCCGCGGCGATCGCCGCGCTGAGTGGTCAACGGGCGGCCTGCGCGGACGTGCTCCTCAACACGGTGCTGGCTCAGCCGGCGGCGCGTCGGCATCCAGTCGACGCGCTCAGCGCGGCCATGAGCCCGGGAGGGTCGCTCTCCTCGCGGTGCCGTGAGAGTTATGAATTCCGGCTGCACCGGGCCCGCGGGTACGGCGCGCTCAAGGCCATTCTGGGCGTCCTCGCGGAGCAAGAAGCCCTCACCCTGACGGAGATTTCGCAACGCTTGAACCGGACGCCCGGGTCCACCAAGGACTATTTGTCGTGGCTCGAGGATGTCGATCTGGTCACGATGCAGCGCAAGCGCTACGTGTTCGACGATGCGCTCCTGCGACTGCACGTTCGCCTGTACGGCGGCGCGACCCCCCCGACGCCCGCGGCAGTCGCCCTCGAAGTGGCCGAGTGGGCGGATCGCTGCCTGCCTGACGAGGTCCCCTCTCCAGCGACGGCCACCGCCAGTGCGCTGGCCGGTCGGAACGATCCGGCCCACTCCGGCATCATCGAGATCGATTAGGCCCCGGACGAATTGTCTGACGCCTGGAGCGCGGCGGCTCTGAGTTTCGCGAGCGCGGCCTTGGCGGCCTTCTGTTCGGCGTCCTTCTTGGAACGACCTTGCGCGCGGCCTTCGGAGACGCCTTCAGCCAGAACCTCGACATCGAATCGCCGCCGATGGTCGGGGCCCTCGATGGCTGCAACTTGATAGACCGGCAACCCGCGTCCCTGGGCCTGCAACCACTCCTGCAGCTCGGACTTCCAGTCGTTGGTGAAGGAGGCCTCTGCCACCCGGTCGCCGCCGGAGTCAATCAACGGATCGAAATGCGCGACGACAAATGCCCGCGCGGCATCCACGCCGCCATCGAGGTAGATCGCCGCCAGTAATGCCTCGAAACTATCGGCCAGAATCGCATTCTTGGAACGTCCGCCCGTCTTCTCCTCACCCCGGCCGAGCAACACGTATCGGCCCAGATCAATCGAGAGCGCAAGCCGCGCCAACGACGCCGTGGACACGATCGAAGCCTTGATCTTCGACTTGTAACCTTCACTGTGGGTCGGGAATCGCTGGAACAGCATATCGGCGATGACGAAGCCCAGCACGGCGTCGCCCAGGAACTCGAGGGACTCGTTGTCCACCACGCCACCCGAGGCGTCTTCGTGGGCGCGTGACCGGTGCGTCAGCGCGTGTTCCAGCAAACCGAGATCGCGAAAGTGGTACCCGATGCGCGCTTCCAGCGGACCGACATTTTCACTGAGTCGCCGCACCTCGGCCGCAGCAGCTTCATCCAGGTGACTCGCGATCAGGGCCTCGGCACGTCCGGCGTGCTCGTCCCGCACACTGACACCGAACGCCGACTGGCCGCCAAACCGCAGCGGGAACAAGCCGGGCGCCAGGGTCGACGAGACACGCGCGTGCAGGTTGTGGGCCTCGAGCAACGCCCGCACAATCTCGGCCTCCACCGACAGGTGACTGCGAAACACCTCTTTGCTCATGCCAAATCCTCCACCTTCACGACCACCATGGTCATGTCGTCGTGGGGTTCGGCTCCGCCCACAAACGCCCGGACTTCACGCAGAACCCGCTCGCGGATGCCGGCCGCATCCAGTTGATGGTGCGCGGCGACGACGCCACTCAGCGCCGCATCGGAAAACAGCTCCCCGTCCGTGTCCATCGCTTCGGTGATGCCGTCGGTATGCAAGAGCACGACATCGCCGACGCGGAGGGGCCTCACATGCTCTTCCAGCAGCTCTTCAAACCTGGTCCCGGCGCCAGGCAGCCGGAGACCGAGGACCATGCCATTGGGCACGATCATTTCGACACCGTCAGCCGACGCCACAATCAGCGGCGTGTGGCCTGCCCGCGCATGCGTGAGCGTGCGCGCCTCCAGGTCGATCACGGCGTAGGTCATGGTGATGAAGCTGCGGTTGTCCAGGTGGTCCGCCAGCAGGCGGTTGACCCGCGTCAGCAATGCCTTGGGCGATCGCTCCAGATGGCTCAGGGCCAGCATGAGCCCCTTCAGTTCGGCCATGTAGAGCGCGGCCGACGTGCCCTTGCCCGAGACATCCGCCACCAGGACTCCGAGTTGCCGCGGGCCCAGATGGAAGAAGTCGTAGTAGTCGCCGCCCACCTCGCGCGCGGGCACGCACAAATCGGCGATCGACAGTCCGTCGAAGGTCGGCGGCGTTTCGGGCAGCAACGATTGCTGGATGTCGCGCGCGATGCGCAGTTCGTCGTCCAGGCGCTGCTTCTCGCGTTGCACGTGCAGCAGATGCTCGATGCTGGCGCTCATCCGGTTGAACGAGTCCGCCAGATCGCCGAGCTGATCCTGCGAGTCCATCCGGATACGATGCGTGAAGTCGCCCTGTTGAACCCGTTCGGTGCCGATGAAGAGCTCGTGGACCGCCGACGTGATCTGCCGGCCCAGGCCAGCTCCGAAGAACAAGGCCACTCCCTGCACAATCAGCAGCAGCACACCCAGGACCACCAGAAGCAGCACGAGAGTGTTTCCCTGAAGCTGCATGCCCTGTGCTTCCGAGAGTCGATTGAACAAGCGGCCCAGGGACGCATCCAGGCTCGCCGACACGCGTCCGGTGCTGCCGGACTCCCAATCGGTGAAATCCATGAACATCACCGTGCACCGAAGCATCGTGAGTCCGGTGCAGGCGGCACTGGGCTCGTCGGCGTCAGCCACCGCCGGCGCCCGTCCCTGCATGGGCTGTGCGGTGGCGACCTGATCGCCAGCCTGCTGGTTGATTTCAATCCCGCTCAACCTCGCGCCGGTCTCGTCATCCAGACGCGCGATGACGTCGGTATCCACCGGCAGGTCCACGATGACCGCGTACTGACCGCCTTCGAGGGGCACTGACGCACGAATGAGCAGGCGCTTTCCTTCCGCGTCTGTGGTGCCGTTGAACACCATCGCGAGGACTCCGGAAAAGTCCCGATCTCCGGCCCAGGCCGGCACACGGGTTGGCGGTGGGGCGTGCCGCCACGCGCCAGCCTCGGCAATCGGCCCGTCGTTTCCGGCCGTCGGAACCACCGCCAGCGAGAGCCCACGGAATTTTCCCAGGAGGCGTTTGTAGTAGCCAGCCACGACAACTTCGGACGTGACCGGCGTATCCCCGATCTCCATCGCGGCACTCGCCGCCACCTGATGCACCTCCTCCTGAATGTTCCCGAGACCTTCGTTGAACAGGTAGGAAGCCGTGTTTCCGTGCAGAATCACGCCGGCGACCGAGGCAAATACGACCACGAGCACGACCGGCACGAAGCCGAGGAACACGTACGACAGGATCAGCTTGCGGCGCACACGCCAGAGGAACTGGCGGCGATGGCGAACCAGGAGGAGGACGCCGAGCCACACGACTGACACGCGGACAGCCAGCGACGCCACTTTGCGGAACGCCTCGATGACCGGAGGCACCGTCGCCACTTGTCCCAGGAGCCAGACCGCGACCAGGGACGCGCCAGACAGGAGGAGCAGCCGACCGGGCAGAATGCGGAAGGGATGAAATGGCGCCGGCGGAGGGGCCGGCATCACGCGCGGAGCAGCGTCTGAAGCCATCCAGAAATTGAATCTTGGATGATAACAGACTATCGTGAGTCACCATGAAACTGTCGAAGCACGCGCGTTTTGCCACGGTGTGTCTGCATGCGGGTCAGCGGCCCGATCCGACGACCGGTGCCATCATCACTCCCATCTATCAGACGTCGACCTACGTGCAGGAAGCCCTGGGGCAGCACAAGGGTTATGAGTACGCCCGCACTCAGAATCCGACACGATCGGCGCTGGAGGCCAACCTGGCCGCCATCGAGGGCGGCCGTGCCGCGTTTGCCTTCGCCTCGGGCATGGCGGCGATCCAGGCCATCGTCACGAAACTGTCCGTCGGTGACCACGCGATTGTCACCGACAACACGTACGGGGGGACGTTCCGGCTGTTCGACAAGGTGATGACGCGGCTGGGACTGACCTTCAGCTACGTCGACACGTCGAATCCGGCGTCCATCGAGGACGCCATGACGTCCGCGACCAAGATGGTGTTCATCGAGACGCCGACGAATCCGGTTCTGCGACTGACCGATATCGCCGCTTCGGCGGAGATCGCACACAAACACGGGGCGTGTCTGGTGGTCGACAACACGTTTGCCAGCCCGTGCCTGCAACGCCCGATCGAACTTGGGGCGGACCTCGTGGTGCACAGCACGACGAAATATCTCAATGGCCACAGCGATTCGATTGGCGGCGTCGTCATTGCGGTCCGGGACGAGGATATCGAGTGGCTCAAGTTCATCCAGAATTCGGCCGGGGCAATCCTGAGCCCGATGGATTCGTCGCTGGTGTTGCGCGGAACCAAGACGCTCGCATTGCGGATGGTGCAGCACACCGCGAACGGCGTGGCCCTGGCAGAGTTCCTGACGGAACATCCCCGGGTGCAGCGAGTCATCTATCCGGGTCTGCCCAGCCATCCTCAACATGCCCTCGCCCAGCGGCAGATGCCTCACGGCTGCGGCGGCATGCTGTCGTTCGAGATGGCGTCACTGGAAGAAGCCAGGCAGGTGCTGAATCGATTCCAGTTGATGGCGTTGGCTGAAAGCCTCGGGGGCGTGGAGACGCTCGTGTGTCACCCGGCCTCGATGACCCATGCTTCCGTGCCTCCCGAGCGCCGCGCGGCCATCGGGCTGAGCGACAGCCTGATCCGGATCTCTGCCGGAATCGAAGACATCGAGGATCTCAAGGATGATCTGCGGCAGGCGTTGCAGTAGGCCCCATGGGGGCTGCCTCGCGAATCCATGACAGGTAGCCCTCATCGCCGCCAGTCACGGGTACGACCAGAAACTCCGGCAATTCGTAGGGATGCCGCTGGCGCACGGCCTGGCGGAGTGCCTCTATCTGGCCCGTCGTGGTCTTGATGAGGACCTGGTGCTCGCGCGCGGTCTCAACCGCGCCCTGCCAGTGGTACGTGGACCACTGCGCGGGCAGCACGCTGACACAGGCGGCATGGCGGGCTTCCACCAGCGCGCGGGCGAACGCGCCCGCATCGAATTCGTCGGGAACGGTGGTCAGGACCAGGACTATTTTCTCCATGCCCCTATTCTGCGCTTGTACTGGGGACGAAAAACTGGTACAAACCTCTCGCTGATGGCCATCGTTCCTGAAGACACCGTGCGACACATCGAAGTCGAGGCCGTCGGCCGCGCGGAGGCCGCCGCGGCGCGATCGCGGGCTCGCCGGCGCAGCCGAAGCAGCACGGATGTGCGGAACCGCCGCAAGAGAATCTGGACGTACGGTCTTCTGGTGGTCTCGACAATGTTGATGGTGCATGCGCTGATCGGCGAAAAGGGCTATCTGGCGAACCTGCAAGCCCGCCGGGAATTCCGGGAAGTCAGCGAATCGTTGCGCCAACTCAAGGCGGAGAATGACCGCCTGGCGGACCAAGTCCGGCGCCTGAAGACCGATCCGGAAGCGCTCGAGCACGCCGCGCGTCAGGAGCTGGGCATGATCATGCCGGGCGAAACACTGATTCGCATCCGCGACCGCCCCGCGCGCGACTAGCCGCCGAAGCCGGGAAAGACGCCCCCGTCCTGCTCGTGCAGTCGATCCAGCAGCTTCGCGGCGCGAGCGCGTTCTTGGAGCCCCAGGGTCCAGAGCTCGAACAACGCCGGCCCGGGCAGGAGATTCACGCCCAGGCGCATCAGCATGTCGACGGCCTCAGGGGTGGCCAGGTCCCGGCGCTCGGCCGGAGGCACCAGCGCGAGGGGGTTGGCCGCCAGCACGACCCGATCCTGCTCGGTGCTGAGTTCCTGCAGGATTCGGAAGACCGCCGCCACGTCGGGACTCTTCTTCTCCAGCACGTCCTGGCTCGGCGAGCAGTGTATGAGGAGCCGGCGCTTCCGTTCGAGCGGCACCGCGAGCACCGCGATGTCGCCGCACGGGATGGACTCAACCTGGAGCTTCAGGCCGGCGAGGACGTCGCCCATCACTTCGCCGAGCTGCGGCCCGGTCGCCCATAAGAGGCGGCCGAAGCGCAACATGGCCTCCAGGTCTCTGGTCATCCGCTCGACTTCCTCGATGCGGGTTCGATAACCCGGGGGCATCTCCGCGACGATCCAAGCTGGGGCTCCCGTGGCCTTCACAAAACTGCTCATACGACTCCAGCCGCCATTGTCTCTTATGACCTGCCCGAGCTCAAGGGCGGCGTCGTGCGCCATCAGCGCACGGGCCGCGGGACGAGCCGCGCCGGGAGACGCTGGAACATCAGGGCGACCGCGTCGTTGACAAGGCTGGTCATCCGCTTGGAGTCATTGAGCGCAGCCTCGATGTCGCACTTGGCCCAACCCCGCCAGAGCACGCGCCTGGTTTCCCTGTCGGCGATGTCGACGAGGAAGGTCCCCTCTTCCCATTGAACGACCTGCGTGCCGGGGCCATACGCGCTGGGATCGTAGCCACGCTCGCGGTCGGCCTCGTACACGTCGACACGATCCATCACGGTTGCGTGATGGTGCACGACGAGAGCCGGCCCCTCAGCATCGTAGCGGATTCCCCGGCTTTCGAGTTCGCGCCGAATGGCACTGTGGAGCCGCTCGGTGAAGAACGGATTGTTCTCCAGGCGAACGTCGCCCGTGGGACGCTCGTCGGCCTCATCCCACGTGAAGGTCGAGTACCGCGTGAAGTCCACGTTCGAGTCAAAGTCCGCGCCGGCCGACAGCGGAATACTGCAGGCTGCCACCAACAGTGCTGCGGCCACAATGAGCGCGTACTGCAGAGTTCTGTTCAACATTGGCGACCTCCTTACCTATGTAGGATCGAAGCAATTCTGGTTCCAACGCAGGACGCGTCGTTCGCCGCGTTGCCGGGCGCAGAAACGCGCCGTTGAGGGGGTAATTCCACGTCGCCGAGCGAATCACGACAGCGATCGCGCGGAAGACCGCAGTCCTGGGCGACGCCGCCGCCAAGTTGCGGCAACGGCAGGATTGCAATCACCGGGCGCGGGAAGAGACAGCGTCACGTCAGCGAAGATCGCTGGACACGCCTTCCTGCAAGGCAAACAGATGGTGCCTCGTGCGGATGAAGATCTGCCCTTCGGAGATGGCCGGAGTCGTCAGAGAGACCTCACCCATGCTGTTTGTGGCCAACAGTTCGTACTCGGGCCCGGCCTGGATGACGAAGACGTCGCCGTCTTCGTTGGTCAGGTAGAGGCGACCGTCCGCGGCCACCGGCGAAGCGCTGAAGGCGCCGCCCACTCCGCCGGCACGCATCTGGTGGACCCTCTCCCCCGTGCCCGCGTTGAAGACATTCAACACACCATTGCCAGAGATGACGTAGAGGAAGCCGCGGTACGCCAGCGGTGTCGTCAAATATGGGCCATCACGAGGAGCGCGCCAGGCAATATC
>JAHEFO010000271.1:4069-5545 GCA_024640135.1 Acidobacteriota bacterium | reverse complement strand
ACCGTCACGATGGACAACACGCCCATGACCCACAACACGGCGGCCATGCGATTGGTGAAGGCCCCGACCATGAAGAGGACAATACGCTCCGGCCGCTCCATGAAGCCGACCTTGCACTTGGTCAGCAGGGACTCGGCCCGCGCCCGCGTGTAGCTGGTCATCGTGGCAAACACCATGGCGATGGAGGTGATGAGGACGTAGTCGCCGCTGCCGAGCCTGGCATAGAGGCAGATGAGCCCCACCGAGAGCGATAAATCCGAGAACCTGTCGATGACTGAGTCCCAGAAACCACCGAACTTCGTGTCGGCGCCGGACTGAATCGCCACTTTGCCATCGATGTAGTCGAAGATGCTGGCGGCCACCATGATCACGCCAGACACCATGAATTCGCCCTTGGCCAGGGCGTACCCGGCGGCCAGACTGATCAGGACACCGGTGAACGTGAGAAGATTTGGATGGATTCGAAGTCTGATGCAGAGGGTGATGATCTGCCGGAGCGGGTAATGAAACGTGGCGCCAACCGCGCCCGTGAAGGTCACGGCGGATCGTAACTGATGGCCATTCACGAACTCAAGCGCCAGATCAGCCGGCTGCCCGAGCAGCCCGGCGTCTACCTTCTCTACAGCGACGCGGGCGACACGCTGTATGTGGGGAAGGCGAGCGTGCTGCGCGACCGGGTCAAGTCCTACCTGGGCGCGGCCGGCAGCAGCCCGCGCATTGACGCGCTGCTGCGGGACGCGGTTCGCCTCGAGACCATCGTGACCGACTCGGTCGTGGAGGCCCTCGCGCTCGAGAACCATCTCATCAAGCACCGCAACCCGCGCTTCAACATCCTCCTGCGTGACGACAAGACCTACCCGTATCTGCAACTGACCACCAACGAACCCGCGCCGCGCGTGCTGGTGGCTCGTCGCGTGGCGCGCGACGGATCGGTCTATGCGGGACCGTTCATGCCCGCGTCGCTGGCCCGGCAGACGATGAGGCTGACCCATCGGCTGTTCGGCATCAGGTCGTGCAATGAAGTGATTGACGGCAAGCGGGACCGTCCGTGCCTCGAGTACGACATCAAGCGGTGCCTGGCTCCCTGCGTGGCGTCGGTGTGCACGCTCGACCGGTATCAGGAGGCCGTCGGGCAGGCCCGGCTGTTGCTGGAAGGGCGTCAAAGTGAATTGATCGAGGCCTTGCGCCGGGACATGGTCGACGCGGCACTCGACGAACGATTCGAGCGCGCGGCGACATTGCGGGACGCGATCCGCACGATCGAGACCCTGCGGGACCGGCAGCAGAAGATGTCCACGCCTGCGCTGGGCGATCGTGATGCGTTTGGCGTCGGCGTCGGCCCGGCTGGCGCCGTGGTGCAGATCTTCCAGATGCGGCGCGGACGCGTTGTCGATCGCATCGAGCTGATCGCGGACCCGCCCGTCGAATCGGAAAAGACGTCCGGAGTGTTCTCGGGCGATCAGGCCTCCCGGCGTC
>JAHEFO010000271.1:0-4059 GCA_024640135.1 Acidobacteriota bacterium | reverse complement strand
AAGCCGCCCTGCAGCAGTTCTACACCGAGCACCAGCCGCCGCCCCACGTGCACCTCTCAGAGGCCGTGGCTGATGGCGTGAGCGAGCCGCTGGCCACGTGGCTCAGCGAGCGCGCCGGGCGACGAGTGGAACTGCGCGTGCCCCAGCGGGGCGACAAGCGGGGCCTGGTGGACCTGGCCCAGCGCAACGCCGCGCTGGCGTACGACACCCATTTCGGCGATGCCGCGGTCGCCGCGTTCGGGGCCCTCGACACCCTCAGGCACGTGCTCGATCTTCCGGCGCTGCCGCGGCGGATTGAGTGCTTCGATGTCTCCACTCTGCAGGGCACGAACACGGTCGCCTCGATGGTGGTGTGTCTTGACGGCCGGATGCGCCGCGGCGAGTATCGCAAGTTCGCCATTCGCGGCGTGCAGTCGCTGCCCGATGACTTCGCGTCGATGGAGGAAGTCGTGCGGCGCCGCTATCAGAAGCTGCTCGAGTTTGGCGGACCGTTTCCGGACTTGATCCTCATCGACGGCGGGAAGGGGCAGTTGTCGGCAGCCTACGCCGCGTTGCGCCAACTCGGGCTGGACCGCCTGGTGGCCGTCGGGCTGGCGAAGCAGGAGGAACTGCTCTTTCGCCGGGACAAGATGGAAGGCCTTGCCCTGCCGCACGAGTCTCCGGCCCTGCAGTTGGTCCAGCGCATTCGCGACGAGGCGCACCGGTTCGCCGTCACGTTCCATCGGGCGAAGCGGGCCCGGAGCAGCCTGCGATCGGACCTCGATTCCGTGCCTGGTATCGGGCCCAGACGTCGAAAGACGCTGTTGACGACCTTTGGTTCGGTGGCGGGAGTCCGCCGGGCCAGCCGCGAGGAACTCGATCGCGTGGTGGGCGCCAAAGTGGCCCAGGCCGTGATCGATCATTTCACCCGCGGCTGAGGAGCGCCCGACTTCGGGCTCAGGACTCAGGAGCGCCCCGTGATATCTTCACGAGGTTGTCGCTCCAAGTTGTTATTCCCGCTTTTATCATCCTGATCGCGTCGCTCTCCTTTCACGAGGCGGCACACGCGTGGGCGGCCGACCGCCTGGGCGACCCGACCGCACGACGGTTGGGGCGCCTCACGCTGAATCCGATCGCGCACGTCGACTTGATTGGCACGGTGATCTTCCCGCTGGTCGGGATGATGTCGGGACTGCCGCTGATCGGCTGGGCGAAGCCTGTGCCGGTGGACGTGCGGAACCTGCATGCCCCGCGGCGGGATTTCGCGATGGTGGCACTGGCGGGGCCGGTCAGCAACCTCGTGCTCGCGCTGGGGGCCGGGCTGCTGCTCAAGGCCGGCGGAGGCCTGGTGCCGGACGGCGGGGCGACGACGCTGACGAGCGCGCTGGCCCTGGCGGTGTTTCTGAACGTGTTGCTGGCGGTGTTCAATCTGTTGCCGGTGCCGCCGCTCGACGGCGGGAATGTGCTGGCTGGGATTGTGCCCGAGGCCGTGGCGCAGATGATTGACCGCGTGCGGCCGTATGGTTTCTTCTTGTTGTATGCGCTGCTGTTGTTGGGTGTGCTGGATCTCTTCGTCTGGCCGATACAGCGCTTTCTGGGAACGTGGCTGTTGTGATGTCGAAAAAACGGGTCGTGTCAGGCATGCGGCCGACGGGCCGCCTCCATCTGGGGCACCTCGTCGGCGCCCTGCAGAACTGGGTCGCGCTTGAACGCGAATACGACTGTTACTACTTTGTGGCGGACTGGCATGCGCTGACCAGTCACTATGCGTCGACCGAATCCATCACCGCCGATGCGTTCGACAATGCCGCGGACTGGATCGCCGCCGGGATCGATCCGGAGAAGAGCACGCTCTTTGTTCAATCGATGGTGCCCGAGCATGCCGAGCTCTATCTGCTCCTGCAGATGGTGACGCCCATCTCGTGGCTCGAGCGCGTGCCGACGTACAAGGAACAGATCGAGCAGATGGCCGACAAGGATTTGTCGAACCTCGGATTTCTCGGGTATCCGCTGCTCCAGGCCGCCGATGTCATCATCTATGATGCGCATTACGTGCCGGTCGGCGACGACCAGGTGCCGCATCTGGAGTTGTCGCGGGAAGTGGTGCGGCGCTTCCATAACTTCTATGGCGACGTCTTCGTCGAACCGCAGCCGCTGCTGACGCCGACCCCCCGGCTGCCCGGGCTCGACAACCGCAAGATGAGCAAGAGTTACGGCAACACGATCGATCTCGCTGATACCTCCGCCGACGTCGTCAAGAAAGTCCGGCAGATGTACACGGATCCGAAGCGCGTCCGCGCAGATATTCCAGGCACGGTCGAAGGCAACCCGGTCTTCAGCTATCACGACGCGTTCAACCTGAACCAGGCCGAGGTCGAGGAACTGAAACAGCGCTATCGGAGCGGCACGGTGGGCGATGTCGAGGTCAAGACCAAACTCGCCGCAGCCATCAACGCCATGCTCGAGCCCATGCGGGAACGACGGGCCCAGGTGCTGGCGCGGCCGGGGTACGTGCGCGAGGTGCTGGTGGAGGGGTCGCGCAAGGCGCGTGTGGTGGCCCAGGACACGATGGCGCGGGTCCGTGCGGCGGTGCACCTTGACTACTGACCGGATGTTCACCTCAGCGGACGCGCCGGCCGACTTCGAGTCGGTGCTCGACGCCTACCCCGTGCGGCTGGACCGGTTCGAGGGGCCGCTGGACCTGCTGCTGCATCTCATCCGGAAGCATCAGGTTGACATCTACGACATTCCGATCGCGCTCATCACCAAGCAGTACCTCGACTACCTGGACGTCATGCAGGAGCTCGACCTCGACATCGCCGGGGATTTTCTGGTGATGGCCGCGACGCTGATTCACATCAAGTCACGAACGCTGCTGCCTCGCCCCGACCCCACGCAGGAGGATCCGGAGGAGGATCCCCGCGAGGCACTCGTCCGGCGGCTGCTGGAACATCAACAGTTCAAAGCCGCGGCCGAAGTGCTGCACGATCGCGAGGTTCAGCGCAGCGCCCAGCGTCGGCGCCCCGACCAGCGCGTGGCGGACGTGGTGGGTGAGCCGCCGGAGCCCGAGGTGGACGTCGACCTGTTCAGCCTCATGGCGGCATTCCGGCAGGTGCTGGAACGCGCCAGGAATCGGCCGCAGGTTTACCTGCCCTCCGAGCACATTTCCGTGGAGAGCCGGATCGAAGTGATGTTGGCGCGGCTGTCCGAGACTGAAGCGCTGGGGTTCGAAGACCTGTTCGCCGACGTGCAGACGAAACCTGGCATTGTGGTCACGTTTCTCGCATTGCTTGAGATGATTCGCCTCAAGCTGGTGCGCGTCTTTCAGCAGGGGAATTTCGGTGTCATTCGCGTGTACAAGCGCGAGAAGCTGCAAGGTGCGCCGGACTTCGCGCACGAATGAGGCCCGATCGACATGTCTGAGTTGAAGGCAATTGTGGAAGCGCTGATCTTCGCGTCACCGGAACCGGTGACGCTCAGGGCGCTGGGCAAGCTGCTCGACAGCGAGCCCAAGGAAGACCTCGTCGCCGCGATCACGGCGGTCAAGGAGGACTACGAACGGCCCGGCGGGCTGGAGTTCGTGGAGGTCGCGGGCGGCTACCAGATCGTCACGCGACCCGAGTTGCACGAGTGGGTCCGGCGGTTGTTCCACGAGCGAACGGCTCAGAAGCTCTCCGTGGCCGCGCTCGAAACACTCGCTGTCATCGCGTACCGGCAACCCGTGACCGCGCCCGAGATCGCCGAGATCCGTGGCGTCAACACGTCAGGAGTCCTGGGCACCCTCGCGGATCGCAAGCTCGTCCGAATCGTGGGCCGAAAGCCTGTGGTCGGCCGGCCGTTCATGTACGGGACGACCCGCGAATTCCTCGAACGCTTCGGCCTCAACGACGTCTCGGACCTGCCGAAGGTCGAAGACATGTCGGAACTGCTCGGTTTCGATCTTCCCGGGGGACTGGGCGAGGCAGAGCCGCAGACGGCGCTTCCGTTTGAACCGACGGAACCGACGGAACCGACGGAACCGACGGAAACGGCCGAAACAACGGAAACGACGGAAGCACCGGAAACGGCCGAAACCACGGG
>JAHEFO010000270.1 GCA_024640135.1 Acidobacteriota bacterium | reverse complement strand
TACATGCACGACGGCCGGTTTGCAACGCTTGAAGAAGTCGTGGACCACTATAACGAGGGCATCCAGGCCACGCGCGGTCTGGACCGGCGTCTTCGAATCGGCCGGAGCGGCCAGCCGGCTCGTTTTCAACTCAGTGAGGATGAGAAAGCTGCGCTCGTGGCTTTCCTGAAGACGCTCACCGACGAGACGTTCCTGACGGACCCGAAGTATTCTAATCCCTTCCACCCGCCGGACGCCGCTGCAGGGCGCTGAGGAACCGCATACACTGCGGACGTGTTGTCTCTCTTGTTGCCCGAGTGGCAGGGGTACGGGCTGTCTCCGGAGGTCGCCGAGGGTGCGCATGCCCTGGCCCGCGCCTGGTGGGGCGACGAGCCGTTCACGCACATCGACGCGCCACGCCATGAGGTGCTCCAGACCGACGACGGCGTCCTCGGTTTGTCGTCAATCGCGCGGAGGGTTCAGACCACGCTCACGAGACTGCGTGAGATCCAGCCGACCCGTCTCGTCACCATCGGCGGCACCTGCGCCGTTGAACTGGCGCCGGTCGCCTATCTGAACCACCTCTACCAGGGCGACATGGCTGTCGTCTGGCTCGATGGACACGCCGATTTGAATACGCCTGAGTCCTCGCCCAGCGGCCACTTCCACGGCATGGCGCTGCGCACACTCCTGGGGGACGGCCCGAGCGCCTGCGTGAGTCTGATTCCGAGGCCGCTGCACGCGTCGCAGGTCTTTCTCGTGGGCGCGCGCGATCTGGACGTGCCCGAACGCGCCTTCATCGAGCACAGCGCCGTGACGATGATCCCGGACGAGGCGTTCCAGGATCCACGGCACCTGGCTGACGTGATTACGTCACGAGGGTTCGGCCATGTGTACGTCCATTTCGACGTGGACGTCGTCAACCCTGAGGATTTTCATGGCGCGCTCATGCACACACCAGGCGGGCCTGTGCTGGCTGCCGTGGCAGAAGTCCTGCTGGCGCTCCATCGGCACACCGACGTCGTGGGTTTCAGCGTGCTGGAGTACTGCGACCGCAACGACGCCGACCGCGACCGCCTGGTGACCGTGCTCCGTGCCGCTCACGCGCGCTACTGCTAGAGCATTCGTCGATTCCGTGTCGTCGGACCAGAGCTCTTCACCATGGAGAACGTGAAGATTCATGAAGGCAGGGTTGGATGCCGCCATCGGCGGCAGGCCTGATCGGAGGGACGTCAGAGACGAACACACCGACGGCAGCGCAGCGGTGCGTTCGTCTCCGACGTCCCTCCGATCGGGCAGCCCGGCATCGCCGGGCTCGGCAACCCTGCGTTCGTCAGACGGCTCCATGGAGCCTCAGGCGCTCCATGGTAAGAAACATGCCACTCGCCTAGTTCGAGAAGGCGGGAATGCCGGTCTGGGCCCGGCCCAGGATCAACGCATGGATGTCGTGTGTGCCTTCGTAGGTATTGACGACCTCGAGGTTGACCAGGTGGCGAATCACGCCGAACTCATCCGTAATGCCGTTGCCGCCCAGCATGTCGCGTGCCGCGCGGGCGATGTCGAGCGCCTTGCCGCATGAGTTGCGTTTGAGCAGCGACGTAATCTCGACGGACGCAATGCCCTCGTCCTTCATCCGGCCCAGCCGCAGACACCCCTGGAGGCCGAGCGAAATCTCGGTCTGCATGTCGGCCAGCTTCTTCTGAATCAACTGATTGGCCGCCAGCGGCCGGCCGAACTGCTTGCGTTCCATCACGTAGGCGTGCGACCGGAACCAGCAATCTTCCGCCGCGCCAAGCGCGCCCCAGGCAATGCCGTACCGCGCGCTGTCCAGGCAGGTGAACGGCCCCTTGAGTCCCCTGACATCGGGGAACGCGTTCTCCTCGGGACAGAAGACGTGGTCCATCACGATTTCGCCGGTGATGCTCGTCCGCAGGCCGACCTTGCCGTGAATGGGAGGCGCCGTCAGGCCCTTCATGCCCTTCTCGAGCACAAACCCCCGAATCGCCTCCGTGTCGTCCTTGGCCCACACGATGAAGACGTCGGCGATGGGGCTGTTGGTGATCCAGGACTTGGTTCCGGTGATCTGGTACCCGCCGTCCACAGTCTTCGCGCGGGTCGTCATGCCGCCGGGATCGGATCCGTGATTGGGCTCGGTCAAACCGAAACATCCGATCCACTCGCCGGCAGCCAGTTTCGGCAGGAACTTCTTCTTCTGCGCTTCCGTGCCGAACTCGTTGATCGGCACCATCACCAGCGACCCCTGCACACTCATCATCGAACGGAACCCGGAATCGACGCGCTCAACTTCGCGCGCCACGACGCCGTAGGCCACGTAGCCCAGTCCGGCGCCCCCGTACTCTTCGGGAATGACGATGCCCAGCATGTCGAGTGCGCCGAGTTCGCGAAAGATGCTTTCGTCCACCCCTTCGTGGCGGAACATTTCGAGCACGCGCGGCGACAGCTTGTCGGTGCAGTACGCGCGCGCGGTCTCGCGAATCATCCGCTCATCGTCGGTCAACTGGCGGTCGAGGAGGAACGGGTCGCTCCAGTCGAAGCGGGTTTTCGGTAGGGTCTTGGTAGCCATCACTGATGTTCATGATGCCACGAAGCGCGGACCGCTGATATGCTTCGCGCGTCGATATGACGTTTAAACTGCCGCACCCATTCGTGCTTCTCCTGTCGTGCGTCGCCGTGGCTGTGGTGCTGACGTGGGTCATCCCGGCGGGCCAGTACGAACGGCGGGCTGATGCCGCCACGGGACGGGACGTCGTGGTCCCGGGCAGCTACGCACGGGTGCCGCAGACGCCGATCGGCCCCGTGGGGGCGCTCCTGGCCGTCCCGCTCGGCATCGTGGCCGGCGCCGATGTCATCCTCGTGATCCTGCTGGTGGGCGGCGCGTTTGCGCTGCTCGATGCCACCGGCGCGCTCGGACGCCTGGTGGGCGGTCTCGTGGGCAGCAACCGGCATCCTCGCGTGATCGTCGCGCTGGTGTGTCTCGCCTTTGCCACACTGGGCGCCCTGGAGAACATGCACGAGGAAATCGTGGCGCTGATTCCCGTCGTGCTGGTCCTCAGCCGGGGGCTCGGATTCGGCGCCGTCACCGCCCTGGCGATGAGCGTTGGCGCGGCGGTGGTCGGTTCGGCCTTCGGCCCGACCAACCCGTTCCTGACCGGCATCGCGTTGCGATTCGCCGAAATGCCGCCCCTGAGCCAGCCCGGACTCCGCTTCGGCCTGCTGGCCGCGTCAGTCGCCGTCTGGATCGCCTGGACCCTCGCGATGACTTCGCGCGATGACGTGATGCCGGAGGTCACGGCGCCCGCCTCGAGCCGGCCCACCGCGCGCGACGGGCTCCTGCTGGCGATCGTGATCACGCCCTTCATCCCGTACGTGTACGGTGTGCTCCGTCTCGACTGGGGCTTCAATGAGTTGTCCGGCCTGTTTCTCGTGGCTGGATTCGCCGTGGGCCTGGTATCGGGCCGGACGTTGTCCGAGACCGCAACAGCCTTCCTCAAGGCGATGGAAACCATGCTGGCCGCGGGTCTGTTCGTCGGGCTGGCGCGCGCCATCAGCGTGGCGCTCTCCGACGGGCAGATTCTCGACACCATCCTCTACTCACTGGCAACCCCCCTGGCGCAAGCGCCGGGCCTCGTTGCCGCCGTGCTGATGGTGCCGATGCAGGCGCTGCTGCATGTGCCACTGGTCTCGAACAGCGGCCAGGCGGTCTTGACCATGCCGATCATGGCGCCCCTGGCGGACCTGGTGGGCGTCTCACGCGATGCGGCGGTCATTGGGCTTCAAACCGGCGCGGGCCTGATGGACATGATCACGCCCACCAATGGCGCCTTGCTGGCGATGCTGCTCGGCGCGAAGGTCTCCTGGGGTCGCTGGATGCAGTTTGCCGTCCCAGGCGCGTTGCTGGTCTCGCTGGTCGGGTTCGCGGGCATCTGGCTCGCGGGGTGACCGCTCAGGTCTCTAGCGAATGATCTGCGGCGTCGTGCCGACGGACCAGCCCTGCGTCATGGCGATTCGCGCCTGCTGGGTCAGCGTCCTGCCGCCCACCGACACCGTCACCGTATAGTCGCCGAGGGGCGCCCACTGGTCGATCGGATCCGCCGACCGGACCTGGCCCGCGCCTGTCGCGCCGCCGCCGCGACCGCCGCCCAGGCGCGTGTTCCACACAACGGTGTTGATGCCTGCCGACCCGCGGCCCTGCATCCGCGCCATTTCCTGCCCACTCGCGTTGGTCACCGTCACGACGGCCCCATCCGGAACGGCGGTCTTGAGGTAATACCGAATCACCATGCCGTTCGGCTCGTTGGGCGTCTGCAGCTGGCGCTGGCCAAACAGATAGTCGTTGGCGCCGTAGGACCAGATGATGCGCTGCACGACCGGCGCCGTCGCGAACAGATGCGCGTCCCTGGCCAGCATCTGCTCATTCATCTCCTGGAGCGGCGCGATGTTGGTGACAAAGATTCCGCGACCGTAGGTCCCGAGAATCAGGTCGTGCTGCCGCGGATGCACGATGATGTCGCGCACCGGAATGTTTGGCATGTTGTTGTTCATCTTGACCCAGCGCGCGCCGCGGTCAATCGACACGAATACGCCGGTGTCGTTCCCGACAAAGAGCAAATCCGGATTCTTCGCGTCCTCCACAATGACGTTGATCGGCTGATTCGGCAGGTTGCCTGAAATCGATCGCCACGTGGCGCCGAAATCGTCAGTCACATAGAGGAACGGCCGGAAGTCATCGAACTTGTAGCCGCTGCGCGACACATAGGCGCGGCCGGGGACGTGCGACGAGGCGCGAACGCGACTGACGTAGGCATCGGGCCGCCCCCCGAACGCGTCGATCCCCGCCGTGGCGTTGACCCACGTCCTGCCGTGGTCGCGCGTCACCTGCACCTGACCGTCAGCCGTGCCGGTCCAGATCAGGCCCGGCGTGATCGGCGACTCCGAAATGTACGAAATGGCGAACCACGGGATGCCGCCGGGCACGCCGCCCTCCGACTCAGGCAGGATCTTGTCGGCGGGACTGGTGCTGAGATCCGGACTGATCTCCGTCCAATGGTCACCGCGATCCTCCGAGCGCAACAGCATTTGCGCGCCCGCGTAGATGACGTTGGGCTGGTGCGGCGAAATGATGATTGGTGGCTCCCACAGGAATCGGTACGGCTCCGCCCCCGCCGCCGCCTGCGGCCGGATCGACGTGGGATACCCGAGTTTCTGGTCGAACCGGACGTGCGTGCCGTACTCGCGCGTGGTGTACAACCAGCGGCTGTCCGTCGGGTCGACCGACGTGTAGATACCGTCCCCGGCACCCACGGCCAGCCAGTCCCGCTCGGTCACTCGTCCAGAGGGCCCGTTGGAGGGTCCCTTCCAGTGCTCATGATCCTGCAGGCCGGCGTAGATGTTGTAGGGCTCCTCCATGTCGATGCCCAGCGTGTACACCGAGCCCAACGGCATGTTCGACAGCGCGTCACTCGTCCTGCCGCCATCAAAGGACATCGCAATGCCGCCATCGCTCCCCTGAATCATGCGATCGGAGTCTTCGGGATCGATCCAGAGAGTCCGGACGTC
>JAHEFO010000269.1 GCA_024640135.1 Acidobacteriota bacterium | reverse complement strand
AGGACGACAAGGACAGGACCTCGCTCAACCGCAGGCAGTTCATCCGGGTTGGCGGTCTTGGCGCCGCCGCGCTGGCGTCCGGTGCGGCCGCCCGTGGGCCGGCCGAGATCGACGCCGGTGAGGGCACGCCTGATGTGGACACCGCGGGGCCGGCGGCGCAGGCCGCTCAGGGAAGAGGCGGGCAGGCGCCCGTCCGGCGGGGGTCTCAGTTCCAGCGGAACCACGATCCGGTGCCCGAGGCCGCGCCGAAGATGCACTTCGCGGTGTTCACCGACACGCATGTCGGGCAGTTCAATCGGTCGCCCCAGTGGGACTTCGCGCAGCACCTCGACAAGCTGGCCGACGACATCATGGACCACACCCTGCCCTGCGAGTTCGTCGTCCACCTGGGCGACGGCGGGTTCAACAGCACGGCGCATGTCAACGGCGTAGGCCTGCCCGAGAACATGCAGGGCGACAAGCGGAACAACCTCAAAGACTTCCTGATCAGCCACGTCAACGTGCCCCTCCACTACGTGGGGGGCAACATCGACCTCACCGACTACAGCAACAATCCGGGCCCCAAGGGGCACGAACACGATCCGTTCGTGCTGATGAAGACATACATCAACGAAACGGAACTGAACCACTACCCCTACGCGTTCATGCGCAACGGCATCCTGTTCCTGGTGGTGCCGGAGATGGACTTCGAGCCGTGGACGCGGCCAGCCACCTGCGAGTGGCTCGAGTTCATGACGACGCACTATCACGACGCCACCACAATCATCCTGGCGCACCAGGCGATCGAAGACACGACGCCGGCCGACGGTGCGCAGAACTCCTACCGGGGCGAGCAGGATCAGGACTGGTGGGCCGGCCTCTTCCGTCGCAACCCGCAGGTCAAGATGTACATGCACGGCCACAATCACCTGACGGCCTGGTATCAGGGCAGCCGGAGCAGCGGATTCAGCCAGCCGGTGCAGGACTTCGGGCACGAGATGATCTTCGCGGCCCCGATGCCGGGCATGAGCTGGATCACCGACCACAACGAGGTCGACTCGGTGGCCATCTTCACGATCGCGGCCGGGTTCATCACGGCGAAGGCCTGGAAGCAGAACGGCACCCAGGGCAAGTGGTCCGGAGGGTTCGACCATACGTGGGCAACTGACACGACGTTCGATCCCGACGCCGAAGACTGGTACAGCTTCCCGTTCCTCATCCAGGACGGCGAAACGCAGCAGACCGACATGAAGGTGCTGTCCGGGAAGACCACGCTGCAACTGGTGGGCACCGCGCCGGTGGAACTGTTCTACGACCCCTACATGGAGACGAAGGGTATCCACACCAACGAAAACCTGCTGGCGTTCGACGATGACGTGAACGGCAAGGTGACGCCGACCACACCGGGCATGACCGTGCACGGCCCGCACACGCTGAAGTTTCCGCCCAAGACCGAGTGGGATCGCTATTGCCACGACGGGCACGGCGGCCCGCCCTACCGGATGTTCGGGGTCGGCACCACGCCGGCCGCGGCGCCGGGCGGGTCGTACCTGGTGACCATGCGGGCGCGGGCGCGTGCGGGGACCGGTCAGGTGAAGGTGACGCTGAGTTGCAGCGACTGGGGGACGAAATCCCAGTACAGCACGCTGGCCGGCAGCGAGACCGACGTGATCGCGCATGCCTTCGGCACGGACTATGAAACCGTGACCGGTGTGTACACCGCGCCCAGCGACGACAATGCCTGGTTCGTCCAGGGGATCCTGGAGTTCGACAGCGAGATCGACGTGTCGTACTTCAGCATCAAGCGCACGCAGACGAGCGAGACGACCGACGACTTCGGCGTCATGCTCAACGACAAACCGTACGAGACCGCCGGCACGCTCAACAGGTTCGAGACCCGGGAGTTTGCGGTCAACCCGGTCGACCTGGCCGACGCGGAAGGAGTCATCCGGCTGAAGGCCTCGATCAAGGGCAACCACTACGGGATGGCCCGCCTGATCTACGGAGGTCCCCTCCTGATGGGCCGGAACGCGCGGTATCGCGTCAATGCGGTCGAGGGCAACACGTTCGACATCACGCTGACTGCGAAACTGTCGGGCTTCTCAAACGAGTTCAAGATGTTCCCGTTCAGCACCAAGTACGGCGGCGTGGCTGTCGAGACGGCTGACGCCGCCGGCGAACACCACGAGAGCCAGAACAGAAACCAGTGGCTCACGAGCGACCTGACGACGCTGAAGCGGTTGCGGATCAGGTACCCGGTCTGATTATCATCAGGCGGGAAGGGAAAGGCACATGACACATCGACACTCATCGCTCTTCACGCTGCGCGTAGGCGGCCCCCTGTGGCCGGCCGCCGTCATGCTCGCCGCGACGTCGCTGGTCGCGGTCGCGTGCGGCGCAACGCTCCCGACGAAACCAGAAGCTGCCGCGGCGTTGTCCGGGGCCATCGAGTCAACCCTCACCAGGACCCTGCCGGCGTCGATGTACTGCATGACGGCGAATCCGGATTTTTCCTTCGCGACCATGGGCCAGGTGGATTTCGTGGAGATGTTTCAGAATCTGACAGACAAGGGGCCGCTGTTCGACGCGACGGCGGCCGGCGTCGTCCGCGTCGAGCTCGAGGAGTTCCGGTTCGATCCAGCCGGGCGCTCGCCGGATCCGTCGTGTGACGCGGTGTACGCACAGTCCAAGCAGAACGGCTACACGAGCCGCCAGGTGCGCCTCGCGGTGGTGCGCACCACGCTGACGCCGAAGGCCACGGCCGCGGGCGTTCAGTTCGACACACCGATCGACGTGGCCACGCGTGAGGTGCTGGAGGTGACCGGCGTCCGGACCGAGCGCGGCGGAACCGCGGCTGTGACGTACACCTGGCGATGGACGCCGACGAAGATGGCCGAGGTCATTGGCTACACGCCTGCAGCGCCGCAGGACGCCACCGCACGCCTCCGCCGATCAGACGATGGCTGGGTGGTCGAGGACGCTGGACTGAAGTAGGTGCCTGGTGGCGCGGCAGTGGTTGGTCAGGCGGCGCCCGGTGTGTCGCACCGGTTACGACGCTCAGCGGCTGCAGATCATAGGGTGCAGGGCCTCGTCACGTGCCAGTCGTCGGCAGCCCGAGTTCCCTCGCCGCCTGCGCCTGTGCGGCATGCAGCGTGACAAATCGGGTGAGGGGTGACCGGGCGTGAAACCACGACGCCGTGCGGAGATGGACCAGGTCCAGGGACCGTGGCGTCATGACGGCAGGCATGGGCAGCGCCTCGCAGAGTCCGAGAGACAGGTCCCGAAGTTCGAAGAGTTCCCAGTCGGCCGTCAGCCGGACCTGGCACTGTTCGAACTGATTCGGGTTGAGCACGGACTCGCGGGCGAGACGCACCAGGGTGCGTCGCGCCTCGAGCACCAGCAGCACGCTGGTACAAAGTGTCGCGCCGCGGGTCTCCCTCGACAGTTGGGTCGCTCCGGCGTCGCCCAACAGGATACAGAGGTAGGCCGACGTATCGAGATAGAGCCGCCGGTTCATCGATCGCCCCGGTCCTCCAGCAACGCAGCCAGCGCCCGGCCCCGGGTGCCGGCCGAGAGCAGCGGCACCAGGGAGCCCCTGCCTACCCGGGTTCCGCACCCCGTTTTCCACCGGCGTCGTGGCGCGGCTCTATCGTTTCCGGTGGCAGATCGAACTCTGCTTCAAAGAGTGGAAGTCGTACGCACACTTGCATCAATTCGACACCGCCAACGGTCATATCGCCGCAGGGCTGATCTGGGCCAGTCTCTGCGCGGCCGTCCTTGCACGGTTCCTCGCCCATGCCGCGCAACGCGTCGGCCACGGGACCGCCATGTCGACGCGGCGCGTGGCGATGGGCGCGCATCACCTGCTCGATGACCTCGTCGCGGTGCTGCTGGTCGGCGTCGGCTTGCTCCGGGCCCTCTGGCAGGGGCTCGGCTACCTGCATTGCCAATGCACGCCGATCCAATCCAGATCGCGACATTCGAACGGGACGCCTACGGGCCGGATTATTCCTGAAGATCGCTTGAGTGATCACCTGGACCTACGGCTATCGGCGAACGCGTGACGACGTCAGTGTTGAGCCTGCCGCTCGGACGAAGCCGACCCGAGATCGTCTCGAAGTTCGAAGGCCAGTTCGACGAGGCTGACCGTCTGCCCGGGTGAAAGCAACCCGGCTGCGAGTTCACTCCCCCTGTCGTACCCGAAGGCCACGCCCACGTTGAAGGTGGCGATCAGCCAGGGGCCCTGCGCCTCAAGGATAAGACCGGGCCGAAGGACGAGCCTTTCTCGGAGAGGCCCGTCGAGAAGCGCACCCACCGTCGACGGGTCCTCACCGTAGATGTTGAAGGCCGTGCTGAGTTCGGGATGATTCGCAATCGTCAGCGCACCCGGTCGTTCGTGTGCCTTCTCGAAGCTGCCCACGAGTCCCATCAGCATGTCGATCGCACCGGCTGTCTTGGCATGTCCCTCGGCCTCCAGATCTCGAATACTCGCATCGGCAACGCCCGTCATCTTCGTGCGGATATTGGGAATCACCTCGAAGGAGGGCATCGCAAGGGCCTGTGCGTGAAGACATGCCACGGTGTGGCGATACGTTCTGGTCGTACCACTGTCACCGCTCGAAGTGCTCTCCATGTTCCAGCCTGAGTAGCCCTTGTCGATCTGAACATGATCGAAAACAAATACCGTGGAATCACCTCGTTCGATGCGGATCGCCCTGGCGGCTCTCTTGTCCCTGGGAGCGACCTCCCAGTCGGGCGCCTCGACGGGTATCTCGGCATCTTTCTCCGCGGAGAATCCGTGGGCGGTCAACGCTCCGACCAACGAGTCGATGCGCCTGGCCCTGCGCTTGTCCGCCGAGGCCCTGAGCCTGACGACGAGCGCAATCAGGACGAGTGCGACGATGGCGATCCCGACCACGAGCCCCAACGACCACTCCATGACATGCTCCTTTGCCCACCCGAGGCGCCCCTGACGAACGCCCCGACCATAGCACAGCCTGTCAGACCTCCGGAGCGGTTCGATCAGCCCCACGCAAGGCGCTGTCAAGTTAACGGACTCAACGCGAGGCTCGTCGTACTGTGCACCACGGATGGCATCACGGTACGGTGGGCCACCGAGTAGCTGCGCAGCTTGTCCGTGATCAGACGGCGCGGCGTCCGGCGGTCGCGCCGAGTGCTTCAGCGCACGGCGATCCGGAAGATCGTTGCGCTCGCCGGCGCTACTTCGAGCGCGTCCTGCACACCAGTCACTCGCGATTCGGTGAAGCGCACCGCCGGGGTCTTGCCCGGCTCGTTGTACGCCATGTCGTCGTCGGCAGTGAGGACCCACGCCGTGCCGTCCGACGCCAGTCGCGCGCCCCCGTCCTGAAAGATGACCCGAAACGCCAGTCGCTGTCGCTCGAATGTCGGATTGACGACGGAGATGGTCAGCGCGGTTCCGTCTGTGGTCCACGCTGCCGCCACGTCCAGCGGCTCCGGCGCGCCGGTGATCTCCACCGGCACCGTCCCGAAGTGTCGCCGGTACATCACGAGCGCCTCGCCCGTGGAGTCCAGCACGGCGGCGGTCTTGCTGGTCTTGATC
>JAHEFO010000046.1 GCA_024640135.1 Acidobacteriota bacterium | reverse complement strand
TGACGGAGTCGAACCTCGGACAGGTGATCGACGCCGGCATCGAGACTTCCTTCGACATGCGGTGGTCGGCTGGTGTGTCGACGTATCTGAACCACTCGTTTCAGCGGACGCCTGACGTCGCGCCTGATGTGCCAATCCTGCTGAACGCCCCGGCGCAGCACCGCTTCAACGCCGGCGTCAACGCGTCGCACGGACGGATTTTCGGCAATCTCTCGGTGAGCACGGTCGGTCGGGCATTCTGGGCCGACGTGCAGCCATTCACCGGCTACACCCGCGGATACACGCTTGTGAATGGCGCCGCGGGAGTCCGGTTCTTCACGCCGCGAGGAGACGGCTCACTGGCGCTCAAGGCAGTCAATCTCGGCAATCAGAGGATTCGCCAGCACATTTTCGGGGATTTCCTCGGTCGCCGTGTGACCGCCGAACTTCGATTCAATTTCTGAGGGAGACCTTCATGATTCAAGTTGACCTACCCGTGGCCTTTGGCGTCGGCAGTCTCATGGCCCATGCGGCGCAGCGCCAAATCACGTCGGGCGAACCGGCCGCGATCTCCCGGGCGTTCAACAAGGTCGTGCTGTTTCACTCGGTCGCGTTCATGTGGCCGCCGTTGTACCTGCTGGTCTTCTACTTCGGCTTCGAAACGTCGCACATGTGGTGGCACGCGGATTCCGTCCTCGCATACCCGTGGCTCCTCCCAGTGTTCTTTCTCGCCTTGTTCGGCGCCAACATCGCGGGATTCCGGCTCGGCGCCTATTTCGTCCGCGCCGGTCACGCCAGACGCGCATTCGCTGTTTTCCTCGCGTCGTCGGTCTTTTGCACCGGCTGGATCATGCTGCAGCGGGACCGCACGCTGACACTGGGCACGTATCGCGACTGGCAGGCGGGTACTGCGCCGCCGGCCTCGAGCGACCCGGCCTTCATGGCATTCGTGACGATAGTAATTGTGGGGTACTCGATCGGGGCATGGCTGCTCTATCGCGCACTGCGGCGAGACGCCGCACCATGACCTCCAGCGTGCAGTAGATCGCTCCAACAAACACCGGGGGATTGGTGGTCGTGAGTCCGAACCACGGCTCCAGCGCGTGATACCGCCATCCGCCGAGCGACGTGCCGTACGTTTCCACGGCCAGGGCGATCACAAACGCCACGCCATACAGCGCCTGGTCCCGGCCCCACTTCATGAACCCGGCCAGCACCATGAACCACAAGACACCCTGCGTATCGAGTCCCGTCACTCCCGCGTACGCGGCATAGGGCGCACTGCAGGCCAGCACGGCCCAGGGAAACCAGTCCGGCACACGGCGGCTGATCCGCATCGCAGCGGTGAACACCAGCGCGTGCCCGGCCGGAATGAACAGCGGGAGGTTCAGAAGGCGGTAGTGATAGAGCCCCCAGACTTCCATCAGGAACAGCTCGCCGGCGGCCGCAAGCACGACACATGCCGCAAGTTCACGGCGATGCGCCATCGAGGAGCCCCGCACCACCCAGAGCAGCGCGCCCCAGGTCCAGAGATTGACGAGCGTCTGGGAGACCGGGGGGCCGAGTGCGTCGAGGGGGATACCAAATGCCAGGGTCGCCGCTACAAGAGCGATGACACGGACGTCGTTGCGCGCATCGTCACGCTCCATGACCGGTGATCTTCAGCAGCGCCTGGAACCTCGGATGTCCGTGCAGGGGCGCGAACGGCGGCTCCACATTCATGAAGGTCGGCATCCACGAATCGTGCATGTCCACGGCGGCCTGCAAAGCATCGAGCGCGCGCTCGTGATCACCGAGGCCCATGTGTCCGACAGCGAGCCAGCCGTGAACGGGATACCCGGCGGCCGCCAGTCCGGACAGCTCGTCCAGAGCCTGCTGTGCTTCGTCACGGCGTCCGCTGCGGCCGAAGGCATAGGCGAGCGGCCCGAGCACCAGCCCCTTGAGCTGGGGGATGGCTGCGAGCCCGGAGAGAATCGCGATTGATTCGTCGAGCTCCGACAACTCGACCAGTGTCAACGCCAGCTGGAACGTGGCCTGCACGTCGTTCGGCTCTACCAGCAGCCAGGCCCTGAGGGCTTCCACGCCTCGGTCCGGCCATCCGCCCTGGCGATAGATCATGCCGAGGCCCCAATGGACATCCGATGAGAACGGGTTCACCGACACAGCCTGGAGATATCGCGCGACGGCCTCGTCATGGCGGCCCATCAGCGACAGCAGGCTGGCGTACTGATGAATGGCCTCGTGGCTGCCGAGGTCGATCGCGCGCTGGTATTCCCGTTCCGCACCGGCGTAGTCCCAGTCATTCAGCCAGCGCGAAAACGCGACGGCCGTGTGGGCGTCTGCCAGGGAATCGTCGAGGGCGACGGAACGCTCCGCCGCAAGCTTCGCCAGCCCGAAGGCGTCCTTGGGCGGGCGGAAACCATAACCGCCGAGCCGGTGGAGAATGTCCGCCTGACCGACATAGGCCGGCGCGTATTCCGGATCGAGCGCGGCGCTCTGCTCGAAGAACGACAGCGCCTGCTCGTAATCCTCCGGCGTCCACACCGTCTTGTTCTGCAGGTATCGCCCCTTGAGCCACAATTGATGGGCTGCGGCGTTCATGTGCCGCGGGGCATCCAGATGGGCGCGTTCCTCGGGCGACAGCTGTACGCGGATGTCGTCCACAATCGCCCGCGCGACGTCGCTGTGCAGGGCCAGCACATCCTCTGACGGGCGGTCGTACGTGCGCGACCAGACATGGCGATCCGAGGCGGCGTCGATCAACTGCGCCTGCACGCGCACCGTGCCGCGCACCACCATGACAGAGCCCTCGAGCAGGGCATCGACGCCGAGTTCGGAGGCGATTTCCGGCGCGGCCTTCACGGTGTCGCGATACCGCATGACGGACGTGCGGGAGATCACACGCAGGGCCTGCACGCGCGAGAGTTCCGCGATGATCGCGTCCGTCATCCCATCCACAAAGAAGTCCTGCCCCGCCTCGGCGCACCGATTCGCCAGCGGCAGCACGGCGATGGACTCGATCCGCCGCTGCGCTCTGGGCCCGGGATCGACAACCAGCTGGCGCCCGGCCGTGAGCGCCATGCGCACCGTCTCGAGCACGGTCTTGAGCTCGCGGGCGGTCTGATAACGATCGCGACGCTCGCGGGCCAGACACCGATCGATGACGGCCGCCACCGGCGCCGGAATCGCGGGGGGCAGGGGCTTCGGCTCCTCTCCGATGATCGCGGCGACCAGGGCGAACGTCGACCCGCCTCTGAACGGCCGCCGGCCAGCGGCCAGCTCGTACAGCATCACGCCGACGCTCCAGATTTCACTCTGCTGATCGGCGGGCTCGCCGCGCACGACTTCGGGCGCCATGTACGACACGGTGCCGCTGATCGCTCCGGTGACACCCGAATCGTTGCTGTGGATGGCGGTGACGGTCTCTTCACCGGCGCTCGACGGCCGCACGGCGATGCCGAAGTCCAGGACCTTCACTCTCCCATCAGGCAGGGCCACGACGTTGGCGCACTTCAGGTCGCGATGAATGACGCCCCGCCCGTGGGCGTGCACCAGTGCGTCGGCAATCTGTTCGCCGATTCGTAAAACCTCAGAAGCGGCCAGTGGACCGCGCTCGACCCGCACATTGAGGGGCTCGCCTTCAATGAACTCCATCACGATGAACGGATGTCCCTCGTGCTCGCCCACCTCGTGCACCGTGCATACGTTCGGGTGATTCAGCGCCGAAGCGCTGCGCGCTTCCTGCAGCAGGCGGCCGGCACCGACCGGTCCGTCGCCCAGGAGCTTGATGGCGACATCGCGCTGCAGCAACTGGTCGTGCGCGCGATAGACCACGCCCATGCCGCCGGCGCCCAGGCGCGCGTCGATTTGATACCGTCCGAGGGTCTGGCCTACAAGGCTGGTCTGATCTTGCGCCACTGAGCTATCGAGATTACCAGACCTTCCCGCTGAGCGGCAGCGCCGATCTACTCGCGCGTCCGCCGGGCAAGGCCCGCGACGCCTCGCCTCAGTCGGCGATGCGCGTCGAAACGCCGGACGAAGGCGGTTTCGTCGCGGCCACCCTTGGCGCGAATGACCGATACCAGGTCCCTTCGGTCGTCCGGAGACCAGCGCGCCGGCCGCAGCAGCACGACGAGCGGAGCCCAGCGCGAGAACGCCTGCCGTTCATCGGCGTTCCAGCCCAGGCGGGCAAGTGCGTCGTCCGCGCCCCGCCGCCCCACGGCCATCCCGACCGCGCGCGCGGCCTCATCGGCGCAGACGCGAGTCGCCAGAGCGCGATCGTGACCGAAACGCCGGCGCAGCAAATCAGTCACCGCGAGTCCCACACGAGCAGCCGGCAGCACGCCAATGACGTCGTCGCGTTCTTCACCCGCGTGAAAGTACACATTGTGCGCGGCAATCTTCTTCAGCGTGGCAATCGACGATCGATGGCCCGACTTCCGCGCCATCGCCGCCTCTTCCAGGCGAACGAGGCGTCGCGCAGCCGGGTGCTTCGGCGCGAAACCAAGTTTCCGGTAGAACCACCAGGCCCCGCTGGCCAGCGCCTCGTCGTTGCCATCACCTCCCAGTTGGTAGGGATAGACCGTAAACGTGTCGCTCTGAAACAGGTGGTACGCGGTCGCCACGACACGGCCGTAGACGTGCGCCGCCTCGCCGCCGCGGAAGGTCGGAAACACGTTGTACGCGATCTCGCTGCTTCCCCACAGGGCCGACAGCAGGACATAGCCGATGGGCACCCCGTTCTTGAGGGTGAGCATGCCATAGACCCCTTCGAGGAGCAGCCGTCGCTCGGGCAGCGCGCCAATCACCCCAAACGACAGTCCGTCGCCCCACTCAATCACGCGGACATCGTGCGGATTGCCGTAGGCAAACACGTCGAGGTCTCGCCCACGAGTCACCATGCTCTCGCGAGCCAGGTCGATCAACCGCTGCCCATCGGCGGCCTTCAGTCGGCTGACCCGCTTCGGACGATCGTGCAACGCGCCCTTGAGGTCTGGCCGGCCACCGGGCAGCGGCTTCTGGCGACAGGCAAGGCCACTCCAACGCCGATGGCGCAACGACGCCCGGTCGAGGGCGGCCCCCCCGGAACCCCGCCACAGCGCGTGCGAGCGATTGGGCGTGTCAGGACCGGCTCGGAGCTCGAGCCACAACTGCAGCTGATCATGCAGATACTCGCGAACGAACGTGCTCGCCGGCAAAGCGTCAAGGCCCGAGACCAGGAACGCCGCGCCGTGTGGCCCGGCCAGGCGCTGCAGCCACGCCCTGGTCCCGAGATCGACTTCATCGAGGCCGGGCGTCTCGGCATAGTGGGCCAGTAAACCGAGCAGGCGGTCGAGGGCCGGCCGCGCGGCCGCCAGTTCGTCGTCGTCAATGGAGAGGGCGTCCGGCCACCGCCTGGCCAGCCACGCGGCGGTGGATTGAAAGAAGGGATACCGGATGATGGTGCCGGCAATGCCCGAGTCCGCCAGCGCGTCGGCGTGCCGGCGTAAATCGGGACGCGCAGCGAACCGGTCGAGCAGTCGTTCCACGTGTGCGGCAACGATGGGGTTGTCCGGATAGGCCCGAAGAAAACACAGCGTTTCGTGGAAGCGCTCCACCTGATGGGCCGTCGTCAGACGGCTCCGGCCCACCTGACGCAGCAGCGTGAGCCGACGGGCGGCGACAACGGGGCCCGCCTGATCTCTGAGGCGCTCCAACGCCGTCAGGGGGACCCTCATGACACGCTCGCGGACATGGTGCCGATCCTAGCATCATGCATCCTCTGAGCCGCGTCGCTGACCGCTGGACGTCCGGAAGACGATCCAGCGGGTCAGGGTCCACAGTGGAGGTGCGTCTCCTAGCCGAGCGGCATCCGCGCGGCGTTCGCGGCCAGCCAGGTATCGAACGACTGAAGCGCCGGATTCAGGGCTCTCGACTGGGCGACATCCCTGCGGCGAAGGAAGTCTTCGCCGGCGAGGGCCTGGTACTGAAACATGTTCCCGAGGTCTTCGGCCCCGGGGAATCCGAGACCGCGGTAGACGTCGAACGGCACGTCCTGAAAAGTCACGGCCTGCCCCAGCGCGTGGCCCATCTTTGCCGCCATCTCCTCACCCGACAGAATCTCGCCTGCAACTCCGAAGTACTGGCCCGCGGTCTCCGGGCCTCGACCGAACACACCGTAGGCGCACGCGCCAATGTCACCGGCGTGAATCCCCGGAAGTCTCGCGCCGCCCAGCGGCATCGACAGCACCAGTGCACCCTCGGCGTCCTTGCGGGGAGCCATCCCGAAATGAACAAAATTCTCCCAGTAGAACGCCGCCCTCAGGAACGTCGTGGGGGCCGCCTCTGTGGCAAACACCTGATCGACCTGTCCCTTTGAATCAAAGTGCGGCACCTTGTAGCGGTCCTGCAGTGTCGGTAACCGCGGGTCGTCGAGCGGAACAAGCTCTCGGGTGTCCTCGAGCGTGGACCAGACGACGTGCTGGAGGCCGGCGCGCCGGCTGGCCCGGGCCATCGTGGCCGCCTGGGCGCCCTCTCGTTCGGGCGAGAAGTGTTCCCAGAAATTTGTCACGCAAAATGCGCCGTAGGCTCCCGTGAATGCCGCGTCGAAGCCAGCCGGGTCATCCGCATCGGCCACAACGACCTCGGCCCCTGCGGCGGCCAACGCCCGGGCGGCCTCCGAGTCCGGTTTCCGGGTGATGGCCCTCGCGGTGAACGCCCCATCCCTGTCAGCAAGAATGGCGCGCACGAGGCCGCCACCTTGCGCGCCCGTTGCGCCAACGACTGCAATAATCTTCTTCGTTTTAGCCATACCTTCTCATCCTGGCGGCTCCCGCCACTCGGTCGCGACGTGAGCCACCCGCTTGTCCCCCGTCGTCCCCTACCGGTACAGGGAGTAGTTCTGAGGCGGCAGTTCCTTCACCTGGAAGATCTGAAAAGTCCCAATTGCGGTGAACGTATCGCCAGCCTTCCGGCCAAGCTGTGCTCTGAACAGCCCCGGATCCACGGCTGGGCCCTGGCTGCCACGGCCGCCGCCGAACCCCCGGCCGCCAGCCCGGCCAGCGGGCGCGTCGGGATTCGGCGCCGGTGGCGGGGGATCCTCGCGCAGGTTCCACTCCTCACGGTGAAGCCCCGGGGCGCCATCGACGACCAGATCGCGCACCTGGCCTCCGCCCGGCTCAGTGATCCGAATGACCAGTTCGGTGTTGGCCGGCAGCGGACGACCAACGTGGTAGGTGAAGACGGCCCCAACCGGCGGATTCGGCGTCGTGAAGTTGCCGCCAAGCGTCGCCAATCCCGCAGCACCCGCCTGCGCCACGCCCCATGGCGTGAACTGGTACGCGTGCCGGAGCGGGAACAGCCGCGCCTCCTCGGAAAGCGCCGCCGCCGTCACTTCGCGCAACGGGCTGTAGTCGTCAAGTATCCAGAACCCATTGCCGAAGGTCGCCATCACGACGTCGTTCTCCCGCCGCTGGAGTTGCAGGTCGCGAACCTGCGTCGGCGGCATGCCGCCGCGTAGTGGCACCCACCGCTGCCCACCATCGACGGTGAAGAACAATCCGAACTCCGTGCCGGCAAACAACAGGTTGGAGTTGACGTGATCCTGCTCCAGCGCCCACACGTCATGCAGCGCAGGCAAGTCCCCGGTGATATTCGTCCAGGTGCGCCCCCGGTCGTCGGACCGCACGATGTATGGCTTGTAATCGCCCGTCTGCCAGTTATTGAATGTCACGAAGATCACGTTGGAGTCGCGCGGCGAGGGCACGACATCGCTGACGTACGTGAACTTCGGCACGCCTGGGAAGTCCTCGACCCGACGCCAGTTCTTTCCGTTGTCCTCCGTAATCTGGACGAGTCCGTCATCCGTTCCCACCACGAGCAGCCCTGACATCAGCGGCGACTCGGCCACTTCGACAATCGTGGACAGTGTGGTGGTCGATTCGTGGAACGCAATGGCATCCTGTTCCCAGAGCCGGCCCATGAGTTCGATCTCCCGGTAGTCCAGGTTCCTGGTGAGATCGGGACTGACGCGCTGCCACGAGGTGCCGCGATCGTCGGTCTGGTAGAGGAACTGGCTTCCCCAGTAGAGCCGCCCGGCCACGTGGTCGCTGGTGATGTACGGCGCGTCCCAATTGGTGCGGTCGCCCGTGCCCCCACCGCGCCCGCCGGTCGCTCCAGCGCCCTCAGCCCCTTCGTCCTCGCTGAACGTGAAGGTGTTGTTGGCCGACGGCCGGATGCCCCGGCTTCTTCCGAGACGCCGATCGAAGAGCGTGAGACCGCCATTCTGCGACGTGGAGTAGATGATGTTGGGGTCGTTCGGATCGTGGCGGGTCTGGAAGCCGTCGCCGCCGGTGGTCATGTACCAGTCGCTGGTGCGAATGCCCACGGCATGGGCCGTCCGCGACGGTCCACACATCGAGAAATTGTCCTGCGTGCCGCCGCACACGGTATAGAAGGGCTCCTCGTTGCCGGCCGACACCCGGTAATACTGCGTGATCGGCAGGTTCGAGAACATCCTCCACGTCTTGCCGTCGTCGTAGGTCTCGTAGACCCCGCCGTCGTTGCCGATCAGGATGTGCTCAGGATCGTTGGGATCGAACTCGACCTCGTGATGGTCGACGTGCACATTGAACGCGCCGGTCGGTCCCATGTTGGTCGTGCTGTCCTCGATCCCGATGGGGCTGAACGTCTTCCCGCCATCACGGCTCCACTGATACGTGGTGGCCACCGCCCAAATCGTATCGGCGTGGCGGGGGTCGACGAAGATCTCGTGATAATAGGCCGGATTGTTGCGCGTCCGCGACATCCGTTCCCACGTGGTTCCGTTGTCCGTCGATCGATAGAAGCCCACGCCGTCGTCGGCCGTGGGCGGATTCAGCGGTGGCGGAGGGGGCGGGGCCGGCGCGTCTGGATCTCCACCGCGACCACCCCGGCCGCCTCGGCCCCCGCCCGCACTCTTGGCGTCAATCATCGCGTAGACCAGACCGGGCACCCTCGGATCGACCGCCAGATTGATGCGCCCGACGTCACCTGGAGGCAGGCCATTGCTCAACTTCGTCCACGTGTCGCCGCCATTGGTGCTCTTGAAGATGCCGCCATCGGGCCCGCCGCCGACCATCTGGCCGACGTGGCGCATGCGCTGATACGTGCCGGCAAACAACGTGTCGGGGTCCCGGGGATCGAACACCACGTCGGTGACCCCGGTGACGTCGTTGACGAAGAGGCTGCGGGTCCAGGTCTTCCCCCCGTCCGTGGTCTTGTACAGGCCACGGTCGCCCCCGCCACCCTCGGTGAAGAGCGGCCCCTGAGATGCCACCCAGACCACGTTCGAATCGCGCGGATCGATGATGATCCTGCCGATGTGCTCGGACGTTTCGAGCCCCACTCGCGTCCAGCTCTCGCCGGCATCGGTCGACTTGTAGAGCCCGGTTCCGAAATGCGCCGACCGCTGACTGTTGTTTTCACCGGTGCCCAGCCACACGACGTTGGAATCGCGAGGATCGACTTCGACACAGCACAGCGAAAACGCCTCGACCTCGCCGATCCGGGGAAAGACGTGGTCGAACGTAAACCCGCGATTGGTCGACTTCCAGAGCCCGCCGAACGCCGATGCCACGTAGTACGTGTTGGGATCGTTCGGGTCGATCTCGATGTCAACCACCCGGCCGGTTACCAGCGCGGGACCGAGACTCCGTACGGTCATGGCCTCGAAAACCTCGGCGTTCAAACCGTTCTGGCCCGCCTGCTCATTCGGTGTCGTGGCCACCACGGTCGTGAAGAACAGGGTCGCCAGGGGAAGGAGGAATGTCGCTCGTCTCATTGGGGTTCTCCGGTGAAGTCGCGGAAATCTCTGGGCATTGTTGCAGTACGACCACCGGGGCGCAACCGAGCTGCGTGATGCGTCTCCTGGGTTACCATGCGACGCATGTCCACTGCCTTCTCGCGCCGCTCCTTTCTGGCCACTGCGACGGCCGTCGTCGTCCCACACCGGTGGCTGGAGGGCGCTGTCCTGCCGGCGCAGGAACCCGAGCTCGTCTGGACGGACGTCGCCGATTGGCGGCTCGAGGGACGCGGCTTTGCCGGTCGGAAGGCGCCGTACGACAGACTGCCGGCGGCCGCCGAGGGGGTGGTGCCTCCGGCCGTCTGGAACCTGGCGCGGCAGAGCGCCGGCATCGCCGTGCGGTTCGCCAGCGATACCGCCGCCGTGCACGTGCGATATCGCCTGACCAACGATCGCCTGGCCATGGCGCACATGCCGGCCACTGGCGTGAGCGGCGTGGACTTGTACGCGCGCGACGGCCGTGGTCGTCTGCGCTGGGTTCAGGTGACCCGGCCGGCCCAGCGCGACGTGACTGCGAGAATCATCGGCAACCTCGCGCCGGAGCGCCGGCAGTGGATGCTCTACCTCCCGCTCTACAACGGCGTCGAACTCCTCGAGCTCGGTCTCCCCAGGGGCGCGGCGCTCGAACAGCTGCCACCACCCCCGGGCAAGCCAATCGTCGTCTACGGCACCTCAATTGCTCAGGGTGCGTGCGCCAGCCGGCCCGGTATGGCGTGGACAGCCATCGTCGGACGAACGCTGGATCGGGAAGTCATCAATCTCGGATTTTCCGGCAACGGCCGGATGGAGGCCGAGGTTGGCCGATTCCTGGCTGAACTGGACCCGTCGGTCTTCGTCGTCGATTGCCTGCCGAACATGACGCCCGTGCAAGTCGCTGAACGCACGGTGCCGCTCGTCCGGCAGTTGCGGGCGGCGCGCCCGACGACGCCGATTCTGCTGGTCGAGGATCGCACCTTCGGGAACGCCTGGGTCCAGCCGTCAGTTCAGGAGGCACACGCGGCACGGCGGCTGGCCCTGCGGACGGCCGTCGCTGAGCTGCGCGCCACTGGCGTGCCCGGCGTCCATCTGCTCAACGGTGCACCGCTGCTCGGTGACGATGACGAGGCCACGACCGATGGCAGTCACCCCAACGACCTTGGCATGACGCGGCAGGCGTCGGCGGTGATCGAGGCGCTCACTCCTCTGCTCGCGTGATCGGCAACCTGGGCCAGGCGCGGGCGCGAGGCTTGACCCAGATAATCTAGGCTAGTATGCTGACCGCATGGCGCCCAAGACTCCAGAACTGCTGCACGGCACGCTTGATCTGCTGATTCTGAAGGCCGTGGCCAATGCGCCACGGCACGGTTACGACATCGTGCGACACATTACGTCGGCAACCGGACCAGCGGTGGCCATCGAAGACGGATCGCTCTATCCGGCCCTGTACCGGCTGGAGAAGAAGGGGCACATCAAGGGGGCCTGGGGGGTCAGCAGCGCCGGGCGACGGGCGCGCTTCTACGAACTGACAGCCCGGGGTCGCAAGGCCCTGGATACGCAGACGAAGAACTGGTCGGCGTTTTCGGCCGGCGTGTCGAAGTTGCTGCTCGGGCCGACGGAGCCGACGCCATGACTCCCGGCAATCGTCCTCGATGGGAGTTCGGACGTCATCTGGCGTCGCTCTTCGGGTGGCGGTCGGCCGCCGAGGACGCACGCGAGGAAATGGCTCTGCATCGCGAATTGCGCGCCAGGGAACTGGAGGCGCAGGGCGTACCGACGGCTGACGCCTGGGCCCGCGCCGGCCAGGAGGTCGGCGCCGACGCCGCGGTGCTTCCGGTCGTCGCCCGGCTCGCGGCCTCGGGTGATCGGCGCTCGCGCGTCAGGCAGTGGCTCGGCGAGCTGCGCCAGGACCTGAGACACACATGGCGATCCAGCCTGCGATCGCCTGGCTACACGGCACTCGTCGTGCTCACGATCGCGGTTGGTATCGGGGCCAACGCCGCGATGTTCGCCGTCGTCGATGTCGCGGTTATCCGCCCGCTGCCCTTCGACCAGGATCACACGCTTGTCCGCGTCCGCGAAGTGCGTGTCGCTCCCGACGGCACACGCGTCAACGTGGATGCAAGCCGGCGTTCTGCGGACGCGGTCGCCGATCGCCCGGACGTGTTCCGGTCGTCGGTGGCGCTGTCGGGTTCCGGCCGCACACTGGATCGTCCGGGCGGAGCCCTGCGGGTCGCGGGGATGCGCGTCGGGCCGGGCTTCACCCAGGTGGTGGGGATTGCGCCGATGCTGGGCCGGACGTTCACCCGCGACGAAGAAGAAGCCGGGGAAGCGGGCGGCGCCGTGCTCATCAGCCACCGCCTGTTCCAGGCGGCCTTTGGCGGCGATTCAGCGATCATCGGCGAACCGATCCGGCTCGACGGACAGTCGTTCACTGTGGTCGGGGTACTGCCGGTCAACTTCCGCATTCCGTACGAAACGGATGCCTGGTTTCCCTCGCAGTTCGGAGAGAATGAGCGGGGAATCTTCATTCTGGCCAGACTGGCGCCAGGCGTCTCGCTGAGCCAGATTCGCGCGGCCCTCGAACCCACCGCCCAGGAACTCAACCGACGCTACCCTGAAGTGATGCGCGGACTCAGCCTGACGGCGGTGGACGCGCGCGAGTACTTCGCCGCCAACGAAGAACAGCCGGCGCTGATGCTGATGGCGGCGGTCTCGCTGCTCTTGCTGATTGGATGCGCCAATGTGGCGCTGTTGTTGACGACGAAGTTCGCGGCTAGACAGGTGGAAGTCGCGGTGAGGGCCTCGCTCGGCTGCTCGCGCGCGCGGCAAATCCGGCAGTTCGTCACCGAGGGCGTCGCACTGTTTCTTGTGGGCGGCGCCATCGGCGTGGGCCTGGCGGCCCTGTCGACCGACGCGCTCGTGGTCCTGCTCCCGCACGTACTGGCGTCGGAAGTTGGACTGACCGGCCTCACGGTCGACTGGCGCCTCCTCACCTTCGCGGCAGCCCTGTCGGTCACGACAGGAATCGGCTTCGGTCTCATCGCAGCGATGCGCACGTCGGGCGTCGACCTGAACGCCATCGTCAAGAGCGGCGGCCGATCGGTCGCCGGCACGACCACTCGCGGGACACTCGGCGCTCTGGTGGTCGCGGAACTAGCGTTGGCGTTGGTGCTCCTCTCAACGGCCAGCGTGATGGTCGATACGTTCCGGCGACTGAACAGTCGCGACCTCGGCTTCGATCCTGCGGGTGTGCTCACCATGCAGGTCGACTTGAACGCTCCCCGCTATGCCTCCGAGGACGCGCGCAGAATGACCGTGCGGACACTGCTGGGTCGGATCGCGCGTCTGCCGGGTGTCGAGTCGACCGGCGCCACGACTGTCAACCCGCTCTGCTGCGGCGACTGGGGCATGCGGGTCACGCCGTTTGGGTATCCGGCCGTTTCCGCGGAACTCACGCCGATTGTTCAGCATTTCATCGTGACGCCCGGCTACTTCGACACCCTGCGGCGGGGCGTGGTCGAGGGACGGGATTTCACCGAATTGGATGACGCGGGAACCGAGCCGATCGTCATCATCGACGAAGCCGCCGCGCGGCGCTTCTGGCCGGGCGAATCGGCCATCGGCAAGCGCATCAAGCGCGGCACGCTCGACGAGCCCTGGCCGTGGCTCACCGTCGTCGGCGTCGTCGCCTCGGCGTTCGAAGAGGGCGAGTACGCCGAATCGTGGTACCTCCCCCAGGCCCAGCACGCCACGGGACCGTCGGCCGACGTCGCCCATCTGCTCGTGCGAGCGACCGGCGGCACTCGGATCCCGGCCGATGACATTCGCGCCGTGATCAGTGGCATCGACCCGTCGCTGGCCGTCTACGGCGTGGACACGCTGGACGGCCTGCGAGCCGCGAACCTGGAGCAGGATCGGCTCGCCGCCTGGGTCAGTGCGGCGTTCGGTATCGGCGGATTGCTGCTCGCCGGACTCGGTTTGTACGGTGTTTTGTCGTTCATTGTCGCCGGCGATCGAGTCGAGATTGCGGTGCGTGTGGCGCTGGGCGCCTCGTCACTGGACGTGTGGCGGCTCATTGTGGGGCGAGGCCTGCGCCTGGCCGCCTTGGGCCTGGCGATCGGCGCCGCCGCCTCTGCCCTCGTCTTCGCGCTCCTGCCCCGTCTGGTCGAGGTGGCCCAACCCGATCCATGGATGATCGTCGGTTCCGGCGCGGGCCTCCTGGCGGTCGCCATGCTGGCGATGGTGGCGCCCACGCTCCGGGCGCAGCGGCTGGATCCACTTGACGCGATGAGAAGCTAGCCTGCCTGTCGCCACTGCGCCCGGTACGGGGTGTCGGCGACCCGGCTCCGGCGACCACCTGGACCAGCACCCGTCGGAGCACGCCTGACAGCAGGTCGCGCAGCCTGCCCCCTCCGCCCCCCACACCCCGGATGATTACAGAACTGAAACCGGCGCACAAATTTATCAGTTACAGGCCTTTTCACCCTCGGACCTGTTATTGGAGCGGGATCGTCCTGTGCAGACACACAGATTGCTTTGGACTTTGGTGAGAGTAAAGCTGCAGTTTCGGGTATCTTTCTAGTAAGTACGTTTAAATTCACCTTGAGGTGGCGCCCCCAAGGGTCCAGGAGGTTCGCTCGTGTCAAAATGTTCATGGTTCATTCGTCTCCAGAGAGATGAGTCAGGCCAGACACTCGTCCTGGCGGCGGTAATGCTGCCGGTCCTGATCGCGAGTGTGGGGATGGCGATCGATGTCGGCTATGCGTTCGACTACCGGCAGCGGATGCAGATGGCCGCCGATAGCGGCGCCTTGGCCGGCGCCTATGCTCTTGATGCGAGCGCATCCATCACTTCGTCGGACCTGGCCGCGACAGTCGCGATCGATACGGCCCAGAACGGATTCACCAATGGCACCGGTGGAGTCACGGTCACGGTGTGTCGGCCGGGTGTGGATTTGACGTGCCCGACGACCTACACCTACACGTCGCCCGACAAGGCGGTGAAGGTCACGATCAGCCAGCCGAGACCAACGTTCTTCAGTCGTGTCCTCGGCTTCACGTCGTGGAACGTCGGCGTCAGTGCGGTGGCCGCGTCCGGCACATCTTCGGGCGGTGCGAGCCCTTCGAACTTCGTGATCCTGAGTCCAAACCAGAAGGGTGCCTTCACCGACAGCGGTGGCTCGAGCGTGACCGTCGACGGGAAGATAGAGATCAACTCGAGCGCGGGTGACGCGCTCAAGACCGGCGGCGCCATCATTGCCAACGGAGGTGTGTTCATTAACGGGGGCTACGACATCAGTGGCGGAGGATCGATTGGGCCCAGCCTGCCAACGACCGGAGCGCCCGTGATACCCGACCCGTTGGCCAGTCTGCCCGTCCCCACGCCCCACGGCACGACATACACCGGCGCGGATGCCATCGTCACCGGTGGAGTCACCAAGACGGTTCAACCGGGTATCTATCCCGACGGCCTCAAGATCGATGGCAAGTCGAACGTCACGATGGCACCAGGCGAGTACTTCTTCCCAAACAAGGATTTCATCATCTCGGACGCCACTGTGACCGGCGACGGCATCTTCATGTACACCGCCGGCGCCGCGAACCTGAGTGTGGCCAAGAACACCACTACGGTGACCATGACCGCTCCAACCAGCGGCACCTACAAGGGCATCCTGTATTTCCAGGAACGGACCAGTACTGAGCGTTTCCAGGTGCAGGGCGGCGCCACGTCGAACTTTACCGGCGTGATCTATGCGAAGTCTGCCGAAGTGTTGATCAACGGCGGAAGCAATACGGGTTCCCAGGCAGACTACACGGTCATCGTCTCCGACACCTTCACCATCGGAGGCGGCGGGTATTTCAACAGTGATTTTTCGACCATTGGCTGCTCGCCTTTGGGCTGCAGCGCCGGGACCGTCCGCGTTTCGCTGACGGAATAGACTCGATTGAGGTCATTGAGGAGAGCGGCAATGCTGGCCAGGCGCAGGATGACGGGCGCGAGCAAGTGGTCCTCAGACCATGGCAGTTCTCTGGTTGAACTGTCGCTGTTGCTGCCGCTGATGATCGTGCTGCTGTTCGGGGCCATGGATTTCGGCCGGGTCTTCTATTCCTCGATGGCCGTCACGCAGGCGGTCCGCGCCGGAGTTCAGTACGGGGCCTTGAATGTCACGAACTCGGCGAATACCACCGGGATGGAGGCCGCTGCAACCGCGGCCGCGTCGGACATCGCCGGGTTCAGCGCGAATGCGGCCAGGTCCTGTACGTGCTGGACTCAGTCGACACTGACCGAAACGACCCCGGGATCGTGCCCAGCAACGTGCACGTCGCCGGCCGTGGAACGGATCTATGTGACGGTCACGGGCACGAGAACGTTCAGCCCGATCGTGGCCTACCCGGGACTCCCCGGCAATCTTTTCATCACCCGATCCGCAAGAATGAGAGTGAAGTGACACACACCCGGAGACAGGAGAACCCCTCCCGCCTCTTCGGTCCCAGGCCGGAGGGGCTCCGAAGGCTGCTGCGGAATGACCGCGGCGCCACGCTCGTCGAGTTTGCCGTCTCGTCACTCCTGTTCATGACCATCGCCCTCGGCACCATCGAATTCAGCCGGATGATCATGCACTACAACGTCGTGTCGAACGCGGCGAGGGAAGGGGTGCGCTACGCGTCGGTCCGCGGCGGCAACAGTGGCCACCCTGCCACGGCCACGGACATCCAGAACTTCGTCGCCGGACGCTCGTCCGGACTATTGACAGCCGGTAATGTCACGGTGACATGGCCTGTCGACACGCTGGTGGGATCGCCGGTCCAGGTACAGGTCACGTACGGGTTCGCGCCCATTGTCGGTCTGCTGCCGTCGGCGTCGATCAGTTTGAGCAGCACGACGCAGATGATCATCGTCAAGTAGCGATCTCCAGTACGCTGCCCCCCGCAGCCCTCCAGGCCTGAGTGCGGGGCCCGAGGCTCATCGTTCGCTGACACGTCGAGGAAGACAGAAGTCGAGCATTGCTGTCAGCGGACCGCTGTTCCCTCGCAACCGGCTGCGGAGCGCGGCCCCCTCCCAGCAGTCCACCAGCAGATTGGCCATGCGGCGCGGGTCGGAACTGGCTGGGATGTCGCCCTGCACGCGGGCCTCCTCCAGGCAGGCGGCAATCCGGGTGGCGATCTCGGAGAAGCAGGCCTCGATCTTTCGCCTGAAGACTTCGCTCACACCCGAGAGTTCCTGCCCAAGCCCACCCAGGAGGCAGCCCAGGTACCCCTCCTTCCGATAGGCTTGCTGCGTCAACTCAAAGAACCGGCGGACACGATCCAGCGGGACCCGGCGCTCATCGCCGAGGCAGGCGTCAAGGCCCGCGTGCACGTGCCTCATGTACTGGTCGATCACCTGCAGCGCAAAGTCTTCCTTGTCCCTGAAGTGATGGTAGAACGAACCCTTCGGCGTCGCGGTGGCGTCAAGAAGCGCCTGAACGCCCAGGTCGTGGAAACCCTGCTCCAGGAGCATGACCAGCCCCCGGTCGAGCAGTCGCTGTTTTGTGGGATGGGCCGTCGGCATGGCGAATGACCACGAATTCCCGGCTACCGCGGGATTCCGTCAGCCCTTGACCTTCTCGAGCATGTGGCCAATGACCAAGCTGTGCTCACGCTGGGGACTGAACATCACAATCTCAGCATCGGCGTCGACCCTGACGTTGTGCCCGGGTGGCCAGTAGAAGAGATCATTCGCGTTTACCGTTTCCTGCCCACCGTTCGCATCGGTCGTGGTCAACTGGCCGCGCAGAACGAAACCCCAATGCGGACACTGGCAGAGGTCGCCTTCCAGCCCCACAAAGAGTGGAGTCGTGTCGACGCCCGCAGCGAGCGTGAAATACTCGCCGCTGATCTTGCCGAATCCGCTTGCGTCGCCAAACTCCGTCCGCTGGCGAACCACAACGCCTGGAACCGCCATCCTGACGTCGATGTCGTCTTTCGCTACCCGCATGGTGATGCCTCCTCCTGGCTGCAGCAGTGCTGCTCTAGACCGACTGGTCTAATTGCAGAAGGATACGTTCCTCGAGGGCAGGCCGTCAAACGGCGCGAAGACGCACAGGCCCTATTCCTGTGTCGTCGTCTCGTGATATTCCTGCAGCGACTTCACCGTCAACCCTTCGGCCCGCAGCGCGCCGATGGCGCTCACGACGGCAGCGGCGCCGGTCAGCGTGGTGATGGCTGGAATCCCTTGGAGCATCGCCGCACGCCGCACCGCGCGATCGTCGAAGAACGACTCGCGGCCGAGCGGCGTGTTGATCACGAGTGCGATGCGCTTGTTGACGAGTTCGTCACCCACGTGCGGCCGCCCCTCATTGATCTTGTAGACGATGTCGGCCTCGACGCCATGGGCGCGCAGATACACGGCCGTTCCGCGGGTCGCCACAATCTTGAATCCAAGATCGGCCAGGCCACGGGCAATCGGCATCACGTTGGCCTTGTCATAGTTGTTCACGCTGATAAACGCCGTGCCACCCTGGGGCAGCACCTGGCCCGCCCCCATCTGGGCCTTGGCATAGGCCACGCCGAAAGACTCGGCGCCGCCCATCACCTCCCCGGTCGATTTCATTTCCGGGCCGAGCAGTGTATCGACTCCCGGAAACCGCACGAACGGAAACACCGGCGTCTTGACGAAGAATCCCGAGACCGTCAGGTCCTCGGTCAGTCCCTGTTCGGCCAGCGTACGACCCGCCATGACCCTGGCCGCCACCTTGGCCAGCGCCACTCCCGTGGCCTTCGACAGATACGGCACGGTGCGCGATGCGCGAGGATTCACCTCCAGAACGTAGACCACGTCGTCCTTGATGGCGAACTGCGCGTTCATCAGTCCTACCACCTTGAGGCCTCGCGCCACCCGTCGGGTGTAGTCGCGAATGGTCACGATGTGCTTGTCGGCAAGCTGATACGGCGGGACGACACACGAGCTATCGCCCGAGTGAATACCGGCCTGCTCGATGTGCTCCATGATGCCGCCAATGACCACGGCGCCCGTGGCATCGGCGACGGCGTCCACGTCGATCTCGAAGGCGTCCTCAAGGAACTTGTCGATCAGGATGGGATGGTCGGGTGACAGTTGCACGGCCTGGCGCATGTACCGATCGAGTGAGCCCGTGTCATACACAATGGCCATCGCGCGCCCGCCCAGCACATACGAGGGCCGGACAATGACTGGAAACCCGATGTCGGCGGCCGCCGTACGCGCCTCTTCCGCGGTATGGGCCATCGCGCTGGCGGCCTGCGGAATACCCAGTTCCCAGAGCAGTTTCGAGAACCGCTCCCGATCTTCGGCCAGGTCGATGGAATCCGGCGATGTCCCCATGATGCGAATGCCGGCCGCTTCGAGCCGGCGCGCCAGCTTGAGGGGCGTCTGCCCGCCGTACTGAACCACACAGGCCACGTCTCCCCCGGCCCGCCGCTCTCGCGCCACAATCGCCGAGACGTCTTCAAACGTGAGAGGCTCGAAGTACAACCGATCAACCGAGTCGTAGTCCGTGGACACGGTCTCGGGATTGCAGTTGATCATGACGGTCTCGAAGCCCTCGTCGCGCAACGCGAACGCCGCATGACAGCAGCAATAGTCAAACTCGATGCCCTGTCCGATCCGGTTCGGCCCTGATCCCAGAATGACGACCTTGGCCCGAGGCGACGGCTCGGCCTCACACTCGTCCTCGAACGTGCCGTACATGTAGGGGGTGAATGACTCGAACTCCGCCGCGCAGGTGTCGATCCGCTTGTACGCCGCCACCAGTCCGGCGTCCTGCCGGCGGGCCGCCACGCTCTCCTCGTCAACACCCAGCAACTCCGCCAGGTCCGAGTCCGAGAACCCCGCGCGCTTGAGTTCGCGCAGCAGTTCCTCCGACAGATCGCGGCCGCCGATGGCGCGCGCCGCTCGCGCCAGTTCCGTCAACTGCTGGAACTGGGTCAGGAACCACGGGTCCATCCGGGTCAGGCGCTGAATGTCGTCGAGGCTCCACCCGCGCTCGAGCGCGCGGAACACGGCCCACATGCGCCCGTCCGTCGGAATACTCAACTCGCGCTGGAGCGCCGCGTCGTCTTCATCCTCGAACGCGCCACCGCGTGCCACCTGGTTGAACAGGCGGCCCGCCCGGCCAAGCTCGATAGACCGGAAGGCCTTGAGAAACGCTTCCTTGAAAGTCCGCCCGAGCGCCATGGCTTCCCCAACCGACTTCATCTGCGTTGTCAGCGTGCGATCGGCCAGGGGAAACTTCTCGAAGGCCCACCGCGGCACCTTGACCACGACGTAGTCGATCGTGGGCTCGAAGGAGGCGGGGGTCAGCCGGGTAATGTCGTTCCTGATCTCGTCCAGGCGGTAGCCGATCGCGAGCTTGGCGGCAATCTTCGCAATCGGGAACCCGGTCGCTTTCGAC
>JAHEFO010000268.1 GCA_024640135.1 Acidobacteriota bacterium | reverse complement strand
CGGCAGCCAGGTCTCAGGGAACACGACAAGCGTGGCGCCGTTGGCCGCAGCCTCAGCCGTCAGGGATCGAGTGACCTCGAGTCCTTCGGCCAGCGACGCGGCGACATGCGCCTGAACAATGGCCGCGGTGAACGTCGCCACGTGCCTACGCCACTGGCCGGCTCACGGCCAGAGCCAGCCGAACGCGCCGGCGGTCAGCAGGCTGTACAACAGTCCGTCGAACATGGATTTGCCGGTGGTCGCCCAACTGCGCTTGAACCAGATCGACTGCTGCGGCAATGCCATGGCGTATCCCATGAAGGCCACGGTGCCGGAGACTCGGAAGACGGCCAGATAGTGTGCTTCCGGACCGAGCACGGCGCCTGTCACGTATGCGGAAAAGAAGCTGATGACGGCGCAATAGATGAACCACTGGATCAGGCTGGCGCCCATGTTCATGGAGCCCCCGGCTGAGATGGTCATCCCGACGATCGGGCCCTTGGCCATCTTGGCTTGATGCTCCGGCGTCTTCATCGCCTCCGTCGAGCCGGCGTACGGCGCAAAGTAGTCCCCAGCCGGGACGGCCATCTTTCTGAAGGCCTCAAGGGCTCCATCTTCGTCAGGGAGTCTGCTGAAGTCACTATTGTGGTACTTCAACGCCATGTGAATGACGGAGCTTGCGACAAACACAAACGCCGCGGACACCAGAACCGGAATCATCAGAGACGTCACTGGGACCATTTCGAGCACCTCACGGTAAGAAGGCCGACGGGTCGAGACGCCTTTATATCATGCGTCTTCGACCACCACCGCCTCACCGTACGCAAGAATTTCCGACGCGTTGCCCATGATGTAGGACGTTGAAAACGTCAGATTGATGATCGCGTTGGCGCCGTGACTGGCGGCTGACTCCTTCATCCGGGCCAGCGACTGCTCCCGGGCTTCCGCCATCAGCTTCGTGTACTCGCTGATCTCGCCTCCCACCAGGTTCTTGAGTCCGGCAAGAATGTCCTTGCCCAGGTGCCGGGCGCGGATGGTGTTGCCGTAGACGAGGCCATAGGAACGAGTCACGCGTTTGCCGGCAATCGAGGCGCCTGGGGTCAGAATCATCGGGACACTCCTTTATCGTAGGGGTCTTTCCTGTTTGCAGTCAGCTGTTCGCGGATGACCGACACCACGAGCAGAAGCACACCGAGCAGAATCGCCACCACGGCGATCCGCACCGACACGGGTTGCGATGAGTCGTTGAAGAGGCTGCGCAGCATATGCGGCACCGCCTCCCACAACCCGACCGCCGCCAGCACGAAGGAGCCGCCCAGCACAAGCAGCCAGGCAATCTTTCGTTCCGTCTTGTTGTAGACCGACATCCAGTACCGGTCCCAGGTCTCAGCCGTTGGTTCTCTCCAGGCCATAGTTGATGTTGCCTCCTTGACTCGTTGCTGCCGTCTCCATTCATCCCGGACCTCCGCAGACGCGGCGGCAAGGTCCTCCAGTTCCTTCAAGTCCTCAGGCGAGTGTTCATCGTCGAGCACCGCCATGATGAGCGCGAGCGTGCGGTCGTCGATCATTGCTCCTCCAGCGCCTTGGCGAGGTGCGCCCGCGCCGAATACAGCCGGGACATCACCGTGCCGATTGGTGTCCCCATGCGGGCGGCAATCTCGCGGTACTTCAGTCCTTCGAACTCCTTCAACACCAGCGCCTCACGTTCCGCGTCCGGCAGTTTCGCCAACGCGCCCGCGATCCGTCGATGGGCCTCGCGCCGCTCGAGGTCACGATCCGGCGCGTCCATGGCCGCCAAAGAAACCTCCTCAAGCCACCAGCCGCCCTGCTGGAGTCGTTCCCGTCGCGAGCGCCGATCGCGCAGCCAGTTGAAACACAGCCGTCGCAGGATGGTGTAGTACCACGCGTAGAACGGCCGGGCCGGGTCGATGGTCTTGCGCGCATGGAACGCGCGCGCAAACGCTTCCTGCGACAAATCCAATGCGTCCTCTCGAGAGCCGACCAATCCGACCGCCGAGAAGTACGCCTGGCGCATGTGACGGGTCACCAGCATCCCAAAGGCCTCGGTATCGCCCGCCTGCGCGCGCACGATCAACTCCGCGTCATCTACATTCACCGAGGCTCCACGGCCAGAATCCAGGAAGACAGATCGCCGAGCAACCCGGCAATGAACGCCTTCTCGAGAACTCCGTACTCCGCAACCGACCCGGTCGTCGCCTTCTGGAACAGGTGATTGGCTGCCGGGTACACCTTCACCGTGGCCCTGCTGTTCGCCGCGAGGGCAGCGCGTACGGGTTCAGCATTGAGCGATGGCGGCACCTGCGTATCGCGCTCGCCGAAAATCGCCAGAACGGGGACCGAAACCTCTCGCAACGCGGTGGCCGGGTCGAACGTCGCGAAGAACTTCATCCACGGCGTGGCGGTCTGTGCCACATGGGGGCGGTATGTCTTCTCGACGTACTCCGTCCGATCGCCCAACTGTGCACGCTGTGCCTCCGGGACCCCGTCGAACTGCGCGCCAATCAACGCCTTGACGGCATCCGTCAGCACCTCCGTCGACGCGCCCGCTTTGACGGCGTCCATCAAGGCCCGGTGGGCAGCCACGATTGCGGCCACGATGTCGTCGCTGGCGCCCATCGCCCGTGCGGCGTCAGCGGCTTGTTGCCGCATCACCACGTCACCGGGAAGTCCAGGGCCTGCCAGCAAGACGATGAACGCGACGTCGGATGACTTCTCAGCCGCGATAGCCGCGGCGACCGCCCCTTCGGAGTGACCCAGGATACCGATGCGCGTCCCGTCGATCTCCGGCTCGTTCGTGAGTGCGGCCACGGCAGACAGGGCGTCATCGGCAAAGTCCGCGGTGGTGGAGCGCGCCATATTGCCCGTGGATTCGCCCACGCCTCGATCGTCGTAGCGGTAGACGGCGATGCCCTGGCGCGTCAGGTGGTCGGCCAGCACGGCAAAGACCTTGAAGCCGAAGATGTCTTCATCTCGCGTCTGGGCGCCGCTGCCTGTGACCAGCACCATGGCGGGAAATGGCCCCTGGCCTTCAGGTATTGTCAGGGTGCCCCCGAGCGAGACCGCGCCATTGGTCACGGTGAGCGCGCGCTCGCGGTACGGCACGGGAGGGGCCGCAGGCGGAGGAGGACTGGGCCCCCGTGTCAGGGAAAACTTCCCCGCAGCCGCCCCCTGCGTGAACGTGCCGGCGATTTGATCGCCGGCGAGTTCACCATCAAAGACCGCGGTCACGCCGACGGGAAGTTCGAAATGGATGGCCGCGCCATCACGGGAGACGGATCGGAGCGCCAGTCCTCTGGCGCCTTGCTGCGGAATGTCGATCGTGCCCTTCATGCCGTCAGCCGATTCGTCGAACGTCACGGTCATCGTGATCGAGATTCCCTGGATGGCGATCGCGCCGTGCCAGGGGCCCGTCACCGGGGCGGGCTGAGGTGTGGCCTGGGCCAGGGCGAGTATCAAGATGAGTTGTGTCACGCGTTTGCTCCTACTGTGACATTACACGCCGCCGCCGATTCTATTCGGCAGTCCCGTAGTCGCTGAGGGTGCGTGGCGCCATACTGGCGCGCAACGCGTTGGCGATGGCCAGGATGTCGATGAACTCCTGCATGACCGCTCCGGAGACGGGCGGCAGGAGACCGGCCGCGGCCAGGAGCATGCCCCCCACGCTCAGGACCATGCCTCCCACTGCGCTTTGCAGCGCCACCCGGCGCATGCGGCTGCCGATATGCAGGAGTTCATCCACACGGCCCAGAGAACTGTCGAGAATGACGACGCCGGCGGCTTCGGCAGTGACATCACTGGCCTGCCCGAAGGCGATTCCCACAGTGGCTGCCGTGAGCGCAGGCGCGTCGTTGATGCCATCCCCCATGAAGAGCGTCGGAACACGGCGCGTCTCTTCGCGCACCAGCGCCACCTTTTGCTCGGGACTCTGGCTGGAATAGACCTCGGTAATGCCAACCTTGTCCGCCAGATAGCGCACCTCGCTTTCGCGGTCGCCCGAGACGAGCAGGACGCGCGCAAAGTCATGCACAGGCTTGAGATGCCCCACGAACGACATGCCATCGTGGCGCGGCTCGTCCCGAAAGCGCAGGGTCGCGGCGTACCGGCCATCGACCACGACGATACATTCCAGCCCGCCTGCCTGCGGAGGCAACGCTGTCGCATCGTCAGGGACCTGCGCCAGTCGTTTCGCGCGACTGGTGACCTGGATGCGTCGCGCGCCGATCAAACCGCGCAACCCTTCGCCCGGCCGTTCGCTGACCTCGCTTGCGTCGGAGAGCGCCAGGCCGCGTTCGGCCGCGCTTTTCGTGATGGCCTCCGACAAGGGGTGGCGGGAATAGCGCTCCAGACTTGCCACCGCGCCGAGCACGTCGTCAGCGTCCACGCCAGGGGCGGTGAGATTTTCGGTGAGTTGAGGTTCGCCGTAGGTCAGTGTGCCGGTCTTGTCGAAGATCGCAGTGCGGCACGTGTCGATCTGTTCAAGAACAGCCGGGTCCTTGATGATGATGCCGCGCTTGGCCGAGAGTGACACCGATCCGATGATCGCCACGGGAATGGCGATCAGCAGGGGACACGGTGTGGCCACCACCAGAACGGCCAGAAAGCGTATGGACTCCCCGCTGATGAGCCACGCCAGCACTGCCAGGACCAGTGCCACCGGAGTGTAGATCGCACCCAGTTGATCGCCCAGGCGCCGCAACTGCGGACGCCGCTGCTCGGACTCGCGCATGACGTCCATGATCCGCGCGTAGCGCGAGTCGACTGCGCGCTTTTCAGCCCGAATGGTCAGTGCGCCCTCACCGTTCACCGCCCCGGAGAGCACGTTGGTGCCGACCGTCTTGGAGAGGACATACGGCTCACCTGTCAGGTAGGACTCATCCATCGTGCTGCGCCCCTCGATCACGATGCCGTCAACGGGGCAGGCTTCGTGGGGAAAGACGATCAGGGTGTCTCCGGGCTCGACAGCCTCCAGCGCAACGTCGGCGATCGCGGATCCCAGTTTCCGATGCGCTACCGTCGGAATCCGCCGGGCCAGCGCCGACAACGCCGACGATGCCCGGCCCACCGCGTACGCTTCAAGCGTCTGGCCACCAGAGAGCATGAGCACGACGAGCGTGCCGGCGAGGTACTCGTCCAGGAGAACGGCCGTGATGATCGAGATGCCGGCCAGCAAATCGGAGCTGAAGTCGCCAGTGACCATCTTCCGTGTCAGCGTGAAGACCAGCGGAAGGCCGCCGAAAAGAAGCGCTCCGAACAAGGGCCATTCCTGGGCAGGGAAGCCGGCCCAGGCGGAGGAGGGCTGGACGACGCGCAGCGCCAGATGCGCGGCGATGGCCACGACCGCGATGGCGGCGATCAGCGGTTCGGTGCGTGCGCGAAGAGGCACAGACGAATCTTATCCGCCAGACGCCGGGTGCGCCGCTCAGGGTTCCATGGGCCGGACTCTCGCAGAGGCCGTGATTCCCGATCAGCTATCAATGGTCTTCGTGTCTGTGATGATCGATTTCTCGATCCATCGCGATGGTGTCTGCTCTGCCGATCGCCGCAGCCTTCTTGTTTTTCGCTGCGGCGGCTGCCCGTG
>JAHEFO010000267.1 GCA_024640135.1 Acidobacteriota bacterium | reverse complement strand
CCGTGCTGATCCGGCCAAATCTCGTATTCATCGCCGCGGTCCTTGCGATCTGGCCCCTGTGGCAGGCCGTGTGGTCGCACGAAGGCGGCCGCCGCGCGCTGCGACAGAGTGGCGCGTTCGGCGTCTGTGCGGCCGCGGGCGTGACGGCGGTGGCGTTGATCAATCGAGACCTGTATGGCTCGGCATTCGTGTCGGGCTATGGCGATCTCGGCAGCCTGTTCGACCGGTCGCACCTGTGGCCGAACCTGGTGAAGTACGTCTGGTGGTTGATCGAGTCGCAGACGGTCGTGGCAGCCGGTGGCGCTCTGGCATTGGTCATCCCCTGGCGCAGACTCTGGCCCGAAGCAGACCATCGTCGCTTTCTCCTGATTTCGGGGACCGTCGTGACCGGCGTCTGGTTGCTGTACTGCCTCTATCTGGAGTTTGACGCGTGGTGGTTCCTGCGCTTCATGCTTCCGGCCCTGCCGTTCATCGCGATTGGTCTGGGGACTCTCGCGGTCGCCATCCGGCCCATGGGAGGGCGGACGACCGCCACCCTCGTCACGATCGGGCTGCTGCTTGTCGTGGTCCTGCAGTGCCGGTTCACGGCAGACAGCGGCGCCTTGGGGTTCTGGCGCAGCGAGCGGCGGTACGTCAGTGTCGGGCGCCTCGTGGGCGCCCATACCGGCGCGAACAGTGTCATCTTCAGCATGCAGCACAGCGGAAGCCTCCGCTACTACGGGGGGCGCATGACACTGCGGTTCGACAATCTGGACGCCGACTCACTCGATCAGGCCATTGCCTGGCTGACCAGCCGCGGCGTGCGGTCGTACCTGCTCGTCGAGGAGTGGGAAGTCCCACAGTTCCGGGAACGCTTCGCGGGCCAGGCAGCACTTGAACGACTCGAGACGCCGCAGTTCATCTATCGGGGGCCGGTCACGGCGATGTTGTTCGACCTCGAGCGAGCCGCGAGTGGCGAACCAGGGGAATTGCAGGACCCCGGCGAGAGCACGCGGTCGGCGCGGCCAGCGCCGCCCACGGGACTCTTCCTGCAGGACACGGCGGCAAGGGACGGTGGCGGCTAATCAAGTGTTCTTGTGTCAGCCAGGATCAGAGCGCCTTGCGCCGGGCGATGCCGGCCGGCGGCGTCGCTATCGGCGCAATTCCTGTTCGATCCACCATTCGATGTGTCGCTCCAGGACCAGCAGGGGCATTGAGCCGACTGACAACACCGCGTCGTGAAAGCGACGGATGTCAAAGCGCGCGCCCAATCGGGATGCGGCCTGTTCGCGAAGCCGGACAAAGGTCTGCCGTCCCATGCGGTAGGCCAGCGCCTGCGCGGGCGATCGCACGGAGTAGCGCACGGTTTCCGAGTCGATTTGCACGTCTGACTCGAGCGTGTGCTCCCGCATGTAGAGCATGGCCTTCGGCCGCGACCAGCCGTAGTAGTTCATGCCGGTGTCCACGACGAGGCGCACGTTGAAGAAGTTGTCGAAGACCAGCCGGCCGTACAAATCATAGGGGTCCTCATACATGCCCATCTCGCGGGCGACGACCGACGACGAGTACTCCCCCCACCCTTCGGTGTAGCCCGTGGACATCGACGTCTTCCGGAACGCGGGCAGTTCCGGATTCTCTGACTGCAGATTGATTTGAAAATGGTGTCCCGGAACCAGTTCGTGGAAGATCAGCGCGGCGCCTGCCAGGAGCGACCGGTCCTCCAACTGGCTGCCGTTGAAGAAGTAGAGCCCTCGTGGCTCTGCGGCCGTGGGGCGGCCGTAGTAGCCGTAGGTCTGGGTTGGTTCCAGCGCGGGATGCAGGCGGGTGACGCCGTACATGGCCTCCGGCGATCGCGTGAAGAAGTCGTTGACTCGTGGTTCGATCCGTCGAATATGGGCCATCAGGGCGGCGCCAAACTCATCGGGTGTCTTGACGAAGAACCTGGGATCGCGGCGCAACTGGTCGTGAAACTCGGCCTTGCTGCCCGTGAATTCGATTGTGCGCCGCAGTTCTGCCATCTGGGCTTCGGTATCGGCGACGGCCTCCAGCCCGAGTTGGTGCACTTCCTCCGGTGTCACCTCCAGCGTGGTCATCTGGCGGACGGCGATGCGGTACGCGTCCTTGCCTCCGGGGTATTCGGCCCACCCGACCGCGTTGGGCGCTTCCGGCGAGAGGGCCGCGAGCATTTCCCGCAACGTCCGTCCTGCTGGCGCGATCCGCGTATCGATACGGGCATTGACGGTCTCCTGGAAGGCGGCGGCTTCTGATGGCTCGATGGCACTCAGGCGCGCGGCGCTGACGGCAAACGGACTGGTCTCAGAACCGGCGGCGAACGGTTCGAGGTACGTCAGCGTGCGATCGATGAGTTCATCAGGCAGGATGATGCCGCGCTCCGCGCGCCCCCGCTCCTTCGCATGGGACGCCTCGATCACGTTCACCAGGCGGTCCAGCCCGGCGAGATACTCCCGCAAGTCCTGCGCGCCTGAAAAAGCCTGTTCCGGCGCGCCGGTGAGTGCGGCCGTCATCGGAGAAGACGTGGTGGCCAGCAGGGGCGAGTGGTACCAGAACTGAGGAACCTGATTGATGGTGACCCAGGCGTTCCAGCGAAGGATGTCCCGCGATAACGCCTCCTGATGAGAGAGGCCGGCCGGGTCGATGGCATCGAGTTGCGACAGGACCGCCTGGGCCTCGTCCGCGGCGCGTTCGGCTGCTGCGAGCGACAGGCTGGGATCGTCAGACGGCGGCCGGTTGGCGGCGGTCCGCCTCGCTTGAGCCTGACGTTGATCGAGTGTCTGGATGAGGGCTGCCAGTTGCCCCGATGATTGAGATTGAGATTGTGTCGCGGTCACGCCCGTGGCACACACCAGCGCAGCGGCCACGGCAACGGCGACTCTGACGGTGACTCTTGTGGTCATGCGGACGTCCTCCACTAACGCGGATGGAATGACAGGCGGATTCGTTCGGGGGCTGTTGTCGCGGGGCGTTCGAGCATTTCGAACTCAAAGGGTTGTCCCACGGTGTTGCCTGACGGGTCCTCGAGCAGGCTCAGAACAACGAGTGTGTACGCACTGCGCTGCCAGGGAGTGTCCGGGGTGAACGTCCACGACGTTTCTCCTGGTCCGATGTCGATGCGTCCGTCGACCGGGGTGCCGTCCTCTGATGTCACCCCCACGGCCCGGTGGAGCAGTCCTTCGTCCAGGGACCAGGGGAATCGCACGACGAGGGCGTCACGGGCACCTGCCGCTGGGGAGGCGATGATCCACTGTCCTGGATCCAGTCCCTGCTCCACGGCTGCGCCGGCGGTGAACTCATGTCGAAATGGCACTTCGAGCGGCTGGCCATGTGCGTCCCGCCAATCATCGCCCACGACGATGGTGTAGCGACGGCCTGCTTCCAGGGCCCGCCCCAGCTCGCGGTTGGGTCTGATGCCCTGCTTGACCCGGCCGGGATCGAAAAAGACAGTGCGCCGCGTGTACGAGGTGTTCCACAGATCGACATCGACATCGAGCAGCGCGTCAGCCACTTCAATTCCGTGTTCGTCCACGAGCCGGACGCGTCCCACTGCGCTCTGGCCGGACATGGGACCTGAGAAGTGGAGGTAGAACCTCAGCACGTTTTCCGGCCAGACATCGCCAGACGGGTAGATGGCCGTGACGTGGGTGGCCGTCGCCACAGGGCCGGTGGGCAGGACCAGGCGGGCGGTGACCGCTTCCTCCGATGTGGCTGCGCGTGGAAGGGGCAGGCGTGACGTATCCACACTGACGACATAGGCGCGCCCCGCGTCCATGCCGAATGTTGGCACGACCTCGACGGCATCCGCGGTCACGCGGTAGGTTGCCACCACGGCGATGTCGCTCATGCCTTCAACGGTCAGGCGGATGATGTCAGTCCACGCGTCAGCGGTGAGTCTGGCCGCGCTGAGACCGGACAGTTCCGCCGGCGCCCAGCCGGTGATCCTGACCAGTGGCTGACTCGTGGCGGCATCAGTGGCCAGTGAAAATGCCAACGGCCCGCCGGGAGACTCCTGAGAGGGAGCGTCCCGGCAGGCCGTAGCGCCCAACAGCCACGCCGCCAGCAACAGGCGTGGGAACTGCCGGACCAGGGGCCGTATCACAGGCAATTACGGCAGGACGACGGCCGTCAGATTTCCGTCTGCAATCACGATGCTTCGAGTGGCGTCCAGCCGATCCATCTGCTCGACGTTGACCATCGACGCAATGGTTTCGAAGGGCACACCAGCCGTTCCGCCGACGGGCGCCGTGATTGCCGCCGCGGAGGCCAGCCCGTCCGTGCCGATCTTCAGCACGCCGTGCCTGGAATTCGACATCAGCAGGAAGTCCTTGCCGTCCTTCTGGTAGACAAAGAGGTCCAGCGGTTGATTGCCTGCGCCAAATTCGGCGACCGTCGTGCCCACGACCTTGCTTCCGGCCGTCAGCGACTTGACAGGAATCTTCACCAGCGGCGTGCATGTGTATCCCGCCAGCAGATTGAGTTCGGACCCGATCATGTAGGGGACAAACGCCATGACCGGTGCGCGCGTCTCGAGGGCGCCGTGATTGCCGTGATAGATCTCGATGCTGGCGCCACGGTCAACACTTTCGAAGGGATAGGGTGTTGACCACAGCTTGGAGGCGAATTCCTCGTTGGACAGGCCGGCCACGTACAGGCGGCCATCCGTGAACGCCAGGTCCGTCACCGACTGCGCGCGTCCACCGCGTCCCCGGGGATTGACCGCCGCCGGATTTGGCAATGACACACTGGTGAAGCTCATCGTCTCGAGGGCGACCAGGCTGATGTCGCCGGCGCCGTCAACACGCAGCAGCGCGGCCTTCGCCTCTGGGCCGCTGCCGCGCATCACGGAAATGAATGAGTTGCGCGACGTCGGATGGACTGCCAGGTCCGTGATGGTGATGCCGTCGGCATCCGTGCCCAGAAGCGCTCCAATGCGGCCGTTCAAGCCCTTGACGTCCGCCGTGCCGGCAGCCGTGCCGGACGCTTCGGTCCCGAGTTGCATGGCGACGATGGATGCCGACGTCCGATCGGCGGCGAAGAGCGTGCCGTCAGGCGCGAAGGCCAGCGGGCCGATACTGGTGAACGATGGACCAACCATCGTCGGGGCCAGGCCTGCAGAGAGTTGTGTCGACGCAGTGACGACGGCCATGAGCAGTGCGGCGGCGAGTCGGGCAGAAAATCGCATCAGTCAGAAACCTCCCGGAAAGTTGTGTGGAACGGTGGCTATTATGCCACAGGCCGCGTTCGCGGGGCTGTACACGTCCGGGGCACCGGGCGGTGCCGGGGCGGGGTAGTGTTCTTCACTCGCGGCACACACTTCGCGCCAGCCTTATGCGGACGAGCGCCAGAATTGCACTCCTGACGGATATCGCAGGCTAAATCCCTGCAGGGGAATCACGCGCCGAAGCGTGCTAAGCTCCGGCCATTCAGTGACTTGGCCATTGCCGCAGCCGGTTGTTGAAGGGCTTTATGGCTGACGAAAGTTGCACGCGCGAATCCGGCGGCTTGCAGGTCCAATAGTAGTTATGCAGAGCCAAGTGATCTATTTGGGGTTGGCCGCATCGAACTGCCGCCATCCGGGCCAAGCCAGCCTCCGAAC
>JAHEFO010000266.1 GCA_024640135.1 Acidobacteriota bacterium | reverse complement strand
TCTGGCGGCGCGGGAGGCGACGCAGGCTCTGGTGCGCCAGGCCGCGGTATGGGTCCTGGCGCTGTCGGCTGACGTTGACGTGTCCCTGGTCGAACTGGTGGACCGGTTGCGGACGATACCGGTATTCGCCCAGGTTTCGGTGGACGAACTCTTCCGCATCGCAGGGCGCGCACGGCGGATCCGGCATCCACCGGGAGTCGAGGTCTGCCGCAGGGGTGAACCGGCCACCGAGGTGATTCTCCTGCTGACCGGGGCGGTTCGCACTACCGGCCGGGGCGGGTCTGCCGTCGTGGCCGCGCCGGCGGCACTCAATCTGGCCGAGGCCCTGGTCGACAGGCCGCTGGAGCTCACGGTCATCGTCGTCGAAGAGGCGATCGGTCTCGCACTCAGCGCCACGGCGCTCCTGACCCTTCTGTCGGATAACAGCACGGCGGCGCGGGGTTTGTTTCGCACGCTGCTGGGTTCGTATGGCGAGCTCGACCAGCCCGATCGCGACCTGGATCCTGGACCTTCCTGTCAGAGCCTTGCCGAGCGCGGTGCGAGTGCTGTCGAGTTGGGCCTTCACCTGCGCCGGGTTCCACTGTTCAGGAGTGCGACAGCGAGTCACCTGGAAGCTCTGGTGGCGGCCGCCCGAGAGGTCCGGCTGTCCGCAGGCACTGTGCTGTGGGACGAAGTGCGCGAGCCCGCACTCCATTACCTGCTTGCCGGGGAGGTGCGGGTTGAGGGTCCCGGCAGGCCCGGGACTCTGGCCCTGGCAGGCGCGACCATTGGCGCCGTCGAAACGCTGACCGGCACGTCACTTCAGCGACGCGCGGTCGTTGAACACGACGGGCGGGCTCTGCGTCTCGACCGGCAGGACCTGTTCGACGTGCTGGCCGACCACGGCGAGTTGCTCCAGGGGATCTTTGCGTGCGTGCTGGATTCCGGCCGGACGGCAGGCTCCCCCTAGCAGAAGCTCCATGCACCCCTGCGCCGCTCCATGCCCTGGATGAAGAGCCGGCCAGCGCGATTCGGCATGAACGAGACATCATGCGAACACAAAGGCAGCGCCAGCCGGCATGGCCGAAAGGACTGCCTCCTGCCTCCGAACCACCACCTGCAAAACAATAGATTTATATTGACTAACGATAAATCTCTGCGTTAGCGTGTGTGTCGTCGGCTAACACGGTGAGGGTGGTTTATGAAACGCGGCGCGACTCTGGTTCTGAGGGCGGTGCTTGTGCTCATCGGCATTGGCGCGCTGGCTTTCCTGCTTTGGGAACCGCACATCGAGGGCAGAAACGCCAACGCCACGGTCTTCGCGATCTATTTCAAAGACCCTTTCCTGGCGTATGCGTATGTCGGGTCCACGCCGTTTTTTGTGGGGCTCTATCAGGCATTCAAGGTGTTGGGGTATGCCGGACGAAACGAGGAGTTCTCGCCATCGGCCGTGAGATCGCTGCGAACGATAAAGCATTGCGCGATTGCGCTCATCGGTTTTGTCGCGGTTGGAGAAATCTTCATCGTGTTGGGCGAGAGTGACGATCGTGCGGGTGGCGTCTTCATGGGCCTCCTCGTCACCTTCGCCTCGATTGTGGTTGCCACCGCGATGGCCGTTCTCGAACGAGCCGCGCAGAGCGCTGTGGACATGAAGTCAGAGAATGACTTGACGGTATGAGGTTGTACTCATGACTATCATTGTCAACATTGACGTGATGCTGGCCAGGCGGAAAATGAGCGTGACTGAGCTCTCGGACAAGGTTGGCATCACGATGGCAAATATTTCCATCTTGAAGAACGGGAAGGCCAAGGCGATTCGATTCTCTACCCTCGAGGCGATTTGCAGGGCATTGGACTGTCAGCCGGGAGACATCCTGGAATACCGTCGCACCTAGACCCCGGCCGCCTGACGACCGGCATCAGCCGTCGGCAAACCCAAATGCCTGCACTATCCGCCCTCGGCGCAAGCCGATGTCAGGCGCGTTCATGATGAATGACGTTGAAGTCTTCGTCGTCACAAGCCCAGGAGCCGGTCTACCCGAAAACCAACATCGAACGAACCGCAGACCAATGTCACGTTGACGACCACATTGACCAGGGCTGGCCACCGCTCCTGCCGAAGAACTGACGCCGCAAGCCGACTGAGCACGGTGAGCGCGCCGAAACAAAAGAACGCGGTAATCACGCTGAACACCCAGTGGCCCGCGAACGGTGCGGCTATCAATGTGTGAACGAACCCGCACAGCACGAACGAGAGTATCGTCGGAACAACCCACCGCCTGCGGCCCCCCAGCCGAATGAAAAGACGATAGACGAAGTACGCGATCCCGGGATTCCACACCTGCCAGAATCTGTGGAACCCAGGCGCTGCCCAGCACTCGATAAAACTCCGCCGCACGTACGGCCAGTCATTGATCTCGGTAGTGAAACCACGCATCCGAGCGAACGCCCTGTAATCGTTGACGTACCTCTCATACCGCGTCTTTGTCCACTCTCGAAACGACGCTGCCTGCCCTGTCGACCCCACCCTATCCCTTCCTTGAATCACAGTATCCGGCGGACGTTCACACTGAGCCGCGTGGGCCCCATGGGTTGCTGGGTATCAATCCTGGGCGCATGCAGACGACGCCAGAAACCAGCGGCGCGACAGATTGTCTGCGTCCAAGTTCTCCTCCATTCAAGAGCACAACTTCGCGGCAACGTGGGGTGCCGCAAGCACCTTCAGCTATCGGGGCGCCTGTCGCTCCGGAAGTCCAGCCACATTTCATACACACGCGGATTCAGGTACTGCATTGCAGGATGGCCGGATGAGAATTCACGGTCGCCAATGACTTGGCGATACCAGGGCTTGTCGTCACCGGAGTCGTCAGGCCGCAGCCGCACACGGACTGCGCACGCCGATGCCGGCGATGGACTGAGCCGGCCTCCGGACCACGACAGCTGGGTGCCTTCGTAGTCGGTTCCGAATCCGGTCAGCCGGAAGGGTTTGGCATTCAGTCGCTCGACTGCGTGCAGGGTGAGTCCGAGCGTCAGGCCGCCCGGGGTCTGCCATCGGCTGCTCTCGCCCCGGACTCGGACGGACTTGGGCCCGCTCTGGGCGTCCACGTCTCGCCACAGGATTTCGACACGGTTTTCTGGCGAGTCGCCGAAGAGCACCGTGCCCGTCTCAGAGAAGCCTTCGCCGAGATGAATTTCGCCGGTCGCAACAGAGGAACTGCCAAACCGGGCCAGGATGGCCTTCAAGTCATCACCAGGACGAAAGGAAGACTCGCACTCGAACGGGTGTCGCTGGGCATTCGACTCCCTGCCACCTTGTGAGGCGTGGGCCGCGCAGAGCGTCAACGCTGCGACGGAGCCGACGATGGCAGCGAAATGCATGGATCTACTCCAGTGGTCTCACATGATGAACGCGCGCGCCGTCCGCTGCAAGCGTCTGGTCGGTTGCCGATCGCCACAAGGTTGCCTTAGTGCAGGCGTCCACTGCGGAGTTCCGCCTCGGCAGAGTCGAGGTAGGCACGGTACCCCTCAGGGTCGATAAATGGCTCCACGGGATCCTCCGCGCTGGTGCTGGCGACAAACTTGCGGTACCGCCCCCACCACCGTGCATGACAGGTCACCCAGATGTCCACTGGGAGGCTTCGCAGCACACGGATGCTGCGCTCGAGGTCGGCCACTTGCTCCGGATACTGCAGTGTGGCCAGCCGCCCCAAATCGCACGCACTCACGACGTTCAGCACTCGGTCGCCGTCACGGACGTCGAACGACCATGAGGTGCATCCGCGCGTGTGTCCGCCGGTGATGTGGGCAGTCAGCGCGAGCGGCCCGAGGTGGATTGTGTCTCCGTCCTTGAACCGATGGTCGACCCGCATCTTCGGATACCCGATGACCCCGATCCACACGAGGGCCCTCAACGGAAGGATCCCGTCCGGGTCATCGCCACCAGAGGCGAGGGTGAAGGCGGTCGCTTCGCTCGCCCACAATTCGGCACCGGACTCCTGCCGGAGCACTCCCAGCCCGCCCGCATGGTCCGGATGTGGCTCCGAGTTCAGAAGCACTTTGACGTCCTTGATGCTGAAGCCGAGCTTCGCGATGCTCGCCATAATCATCGGCGCGGTGCTGGGATAGCCGGCATCAAGCACGACGTGCCCCTCGGGCCCGGTGATAAGGAAAGCCGCCGCATCGGTCGCCCCAACGTAGTACAGGTTGCCGGCGATGCGGAACGGCTCGGCAGGCCCCTGCCCGCCCCGCTTTGTGGCGTTGAGCCACCTACCGGCGAGTACCAGCGCAACCACACTCACCAGTCCGAAAAGGACTGCCAACCGGTAACGCCTGGTGAAGTGGGTCAACCGTCAGTCTCCCAGCACAAGTGCGCCCAACCTGGACCGTTCCCGGCAACCACACGACCGCGCGTGAGCCGCAGCGGCGGTCATCATGGCACCGGCCGCCGTCTCGTGCAACGCGGTGCTGGGCAGCGCTCCCATGCTAGCATAGTGCTAGCAAAGGAACGTGAGATGCCGACAATTACCGTGCGCAATGTCCCGCCAAAGGTCGTGCAATCCCTGAAGGCGCTGGCCAAACGTCACAACCGGTCCATGGAACAAGAAGTGCGCGACCTTCTGGAAGGATATGTGGTGGAGCGGCGCGCCATTCTTGACCAGATTGAGGCGGGCTGGCAACTGCAGACCCGGCGACCTACGGCCGCCGAAGTTGATGCCTGGATGGCCGTCGGACGGCGATGAAGGCCGTCGTTGACACCAACGTCGTCGCCTACCTGCTGCTCGGTACGAGGGCGTTTGTGGAAGAGTCACGCGGCTGCTTCGAACGGGTCGTGGCGCCCCTTGCGCCGGCACATTGGGAAGCCGAGTTGGCCAACGTCGTGTGGATGGCCGTCAAGACGGGTGTCGTGTCGGCCGCCGACGGGCCCACACGTTTGGGACTGGCTCGACGGTTGGGCATCGAATCCATCGCGACCTCGACACTCAGTCAAGGTGCGCTCCTCCGCGCCATTGAATCCGGGATATCTGTGTACGACACGCTGTTTGTCGAACTGGCCGCGCGATCCGCGTGCCCCCTGGCGACGTTCGACAAAGCCGTGCTGAAGGCCTTTCCCGACATTGCCTGCCGTCCTCGCGACCTCTCCGGACGTTGATCGGCTTGCCCTACGTCGAGGATCAGCTGCGAGCGTCCAATAGGCTCAGCGCTCGTGAGCTCAATCCCCTTCTTGGGCGGCTCACCCTTCCACGAATCGTACGCCGTGGTTCCTCCTGAAGGCACAGGGCCCTCGGTGTCGAATGCTGGACCGCCGCTCTGGCCACGGAGGCCGGGTGTTGATCGCTCGAAGCCCGCCACACGATCCGATAAACGATGCAGTACGACCGACGGACGATTTCACGAATCGCTGGATCCGGAAACTCTTCAACCACCCGGCCGAGATGAGGAAAGTCTCGCAGCGGATCGACCGCACTGATCAGGCGGCGAACCACAACTGTCGCGTAGGCTGGAGAATCGCCCGCCATGAATGCCTGCGTCGCCGCGAGGTCAGTCTGGGCCCGTTCGGTCCAGTGCAGCGTCCGAATGGCCTCAGGCGCGCGCGCTTTCTCTGTTGCGGTAGGCATACCGGAGTCCCAGCATCGTCGGG
>JAHEFO010000265.1 GCA_024640135.1 Acidobacteriota bacterium | reverse complement strand
GCACGAACGCGGCGTCCACCTCGGATTTCTGCTGGAAGGCGACGTTCGCCGGTTCCCGGTACGCTCCCTTGACCAGGCGGATTCTCGCGCCCAGCGCATTCACGCGTTTGATGTCTGCACTCGACCGGCGCAGATACGACTGAATGACCACGCCGGTGTCGCGATAGCCAATCGCCCAGAGGGTTTCAAAGGCATCCAGCGTTCGGTCCGTGTAGGGCGAGTCCTCCATGTCGATGCGGACAAAGAACTTGGACTTGCTGGCCACATCCAGGATGCGACGCAGATTGTCGACACAGGTGGCCTGATCGATATCAAGACCGAGCTGGGTGAGCTTGAGCGAGATGTTGCGGCCGACGCCGGCCTGCTCGATGGCTTCCATCACGGCGATGTACGCCATCGTGGCGGTGCGGGCTCCCTCTGGCGACGCGACACTTTCGCCCAGTTGATCCAGGGTCACTAGGAGCCCCTGACGTTCCACCTCGCGGGCAGCCTCGATCGCTTCGTCCACCTGTTCGCCGGCGATGAAGCGCCGGGCGAAGCTGGTCGGACTGCGCATGCCGTATCTGGAGGCCAGCGACTTGAGCGTGGCGCTGCCGGCCAGGATTGAAAAGACTGCTTTGGGAAGGGCCGCGAACATCAGCGTGTATCTTTCGTGAAAGGCATCGGACTACCGGACCGCCTCGCCATGATATACGAGCTCAATGCCATCGCGGTCACTGAGACGTTGTCCGCGGCCGCGCGATCATGTCATTGCCTCGCACAGCGCGCGCGTGAAGTCAGTGGTAGACGCGGTGCCGCCCACGTCTCGAGTTCGGATCCTGCCGGCTGACATGACCTGATCCAGGGCCGCTTTCACTCGGTCGGCCGCCTCCATCTCACCCAGGTGACGCAACATCATGACGGCCGAGAGGAGGAGCGCCGTGGGATTCGCCAGATCCCGGCCGGCGATGTCCGGCGCGCTGCCGTGCACGGCCTCGAACACCGCGAGGTTCGCGCCGAGGTTGGCGCCCGGCACGACGCCGAGGCCCCCAACCAAACCCGCGCAGAGGTCTGACACGATGTCGCCATACAGATTCGGCATCACCAGCACGTCAAACTGCTCCGGCCGCATCACCAGGTGCATGCAGGCGGCATCGACAATCCGCTCATCGTAAGTCACATCCTGAAATCGTCGCGACACCGCGCGGACCGAGTCCAGAAACAGCCCGTCGCCCAGTTTCATGATGTTGGCCTTGTGCACGGCCGTGACGCGTGTGCGGCGCTCACGCCGGGCGTAGGCGAACGCAAATTCTGCTATTCGGGTGGACGCGGCTTCGGTGATGATCTTCAGGCTCTCGACGATGCCGGGCACAATGACGTGTTCGAGGCCGGCATACAGATCCTCGGTGTTCTCGCGGACGATGACCAGATCGACGCCGGAAAATCGCGATGTGACGCCGGGCAGGTTGTTGACCGGCCGGACGTTGGCGAACAGGTCCAGTGCTTTGCGCAGACCGACGTTGACGCTGGCGAACCCTTCACCAACGGGCGTGGTACAAGGCCCCTTGAGCGCCACGGTGTTGCGAGTGACCGAATCCAGCAGTTCCGCCGGCAGGGTCTGTCCGGTCCTCTCAAAGGCGACGATCCCGGCGTCCTGTCGATCCCAGTTGATGGCCACACCCGCAACATCGAGCACAGTGACGACCGCGGCCGTGACTTCCGGTCCAATTCCGTCGCCGGGAATCAGTGTCAGGTTGTGCGTCGAGGCCGCCATGTCGCATCACTAGTGTAATACTAGGTTCATGCCGACCGTTCCCCTTCAAGTCACGTTTCACAACATGCGGCGGCTGGTCTCGATCGAACGCGAGATTGCCGGACGCGTGGATGAGCTGCAGACGCTGCCGGGCCGGATTATCGGATGCCATGCGTCGGTCGAGATGCCGCACAAACATCATCAGAACGGCAACACCGTTGAGGTGCGGGTGTCTTTGGCGCTGGCGGGCGAACTGATCGTCACCCGCAAGTCGACGTCGGCCGCCACGCCCGCGAAGGCGGTGCAACTGGCCTTCGATGCGCTCAAGCGTCAGATGCGCAAGGTCGCCGGCAAGAAGATCGCGGCCCGGAAGGTGCGCGGCGCCAGAAAGGCCGCAGGGGTCAGATAAGGCGCGGCGCCAGGGCTTCGGCCACGGCTTCAAGCAGCGTTCGGTCATCTGGTCCGAAGATGGCGGGCTGATCGGAATCGATGTCGAGTTCTCCCAGAACCCGGTCCCGGTCATCAGGCGCCAGAATCGGCACGACGATCTCCGACCGCGTCTCCAGCGAGCAGGCCAGATACCGCGCGTCGCTGTGCACATCGTCCACGACAATCGTGGCCTTCTCGGTGGCTGCCGCGCCGCAGATGCCACGTCCGAGCGGGATGTGCGTGTGCGGTGAGGGCTTGCCGAGGTACGGCCCCAGGATCAGTTCCTCGCCTTTCAGAAGATAGATGCCGACCCACGTGTAGTGGGGCAGCCCGGTCTTGAGCCGCCGCACCGTCTCGGTCATGGCCGACTGGCGGTCCGGGGCGGCCGCAATCGCCTGCCGGATGTTCTCGAGCAATGTGGTGTTCGGCATGTGATCAGTCCTTGGTTTCGATCCAGAAGAGGGCCAGGCCCGCGACGAGCGTCAGCGCGATCAGGCTGGTGGAGAGGACAAAGGCGCTGGTCGCCAGCATGGTGGCGACCAGCGCCACCTGAATGGCCAGACGCCTGGGCCGCGGGCCCAGGAGCGCGCGGAGAACGAGCAGGCCGATCAGGCTGCCGCCGAGGACCCAGGAGACATACTGAAATCGGCTGAACATGTCGCCAATCACGAGATTCGCCAGCGCCCGGCCTGACGCCGGATCCTCTTTGCCGAGTACCGAGAAGAGTGACGGGGCTGCGACGGTCACGAGCGCCGACAAGCCTCCAATCCACAGAGCGGTGACGGCGAGCGACGCGATCCGCAGCACAGACATCCCGTGATTATGGCATGCGAGAACGCGAGGCAAAATTGGCGCACGGACATAAGGCACGTACAGTAAACTGTCGTTCCACGCGCATGACTCCACCATCCAACACCGTTCTCCATAACCTCGCCACGCAACTCCGCATCGATTCGGTGCGATCCACGACAGAGGCCGGCTCGGGTCATCCCACCACGTGCCTCTCGGCCGCGGAGATCCTGGCGGTGTTGTTCTTTGACGAATTGCGGTTCGATCCCAAAGACCCGCAGCATCCGGAAGCCGATCGGTTCGTCCTGTCGAAGGGGCACGCGGCCCCGATTCTGTATGCCGCCTGGGCGGCCGCAGGCGCGTTCCCACGGGAGGACGTGCTGCAGCTCCGGAAGATTACCTCTGACCTGGAAGGTCACCCGACGCCGCGACTGCCGTTCGTGGATGTGGCGACCGGTTCGCTGGGCCAGGGGCTGGCGGCGGGCGTGGGCATCGCCCTGAACGCGCGACGCATTGCATCGGACTACCGGACGTACGTGCTGCTGGGCGACGGTGAAACCGCCGAAGGGTCCGTGTGGGAAGCCGCTCAGGTGGCCGCGTTCCATCAACTTGACAACTTGTGCGCCATCACCGATGTCAACGCATTCGGCCAGAGCCGGGCAACGCAGTGGGTCCATGACCTCGAGGCCTTCGCCGCCCGCTACCGCGCGTTCGGCTGGCACACCATCACGGTGGACGGACACGACGTGGCCGCCCTTCGGGCGGCGTTTGCGGAGTCGCGCGGCATGAGCGGGCGTCCGACGATGATTGTCGCCGGGACTCTCAAGGGCAAAGGCGTGGCGCTGTTCGAAGACAAGGACAGCTGGCATGGCAAGCCGCTGAACGGCGCGCAGGCGGATGCGGCCATTGCCGAACTCGAAGCGCAATACGTGCCCACCTCAGATCCCGACCCGGTGATTGCGAAGCCCGAGTTGCGGCGGGCCGAAGGAGCCCTGCCCGACTTCGTCGCGCAGATGCCGGTGCCGGATTACACACTGGGGGATTTGGTGGCGACTCGCGAGGCGTACGGCACGGCCCTGGCGTCGCTCGGCGCGTTGGACCCGCGCATTGTCGCCCTCGACGCCGATGTGAAGAATTCCACCTTCAGCGACCGGTTCGAAAAGGTGTTCCCGGAGCGGTTCTATCAGACGTTCATCGCGGAGCAGGCGATGATCGGCGCGGCGATGGGCCTGGCCAGTCGCGGCGCGATCGCGTTCCCGTCGAGTTTCGCGTGTTTCCTCGAGCGCGGCGCGGACTTCATCCGCATGGCAGGCATTTCCGGGCTGAATATCAAATTGTGCGGCTCACACGCCGGCGTGTCCATTGGCGAAGACGGCCCGTCACAGATGGCTCTCGAAGATCTTGCGATGGCGCGGGCGGTGCCGAACTGCACGGTTTTGTATCCGTCCGATGCCGTGTGCGCCGAGCGACTGGTCGCCGTCGCAGCGGCGACCCACGGGCCTGTCTACATTCGGAGTTCCCGTCCCAAGACGCCCGTCATCTACGGTCCGGACGAACAGTTTCCCGTCGGGGGCTCCAAAGTCGTGCGCCACAGTGCGAACGACGTGGCCACTGTGGTGGGTGCTGGGGTGACGCTGTTCGAGGCCCTGAAGGCGCACGATCTGCTCGCCAAGGACGGCATCGCCATTCGGGTCCTCGACGCCTATTCCATTCAGCCCATCGACGTCGCCGGCCTGGTGGCCGCCGGCAAGGCCACGGGTGGCCGGATCTTCACTGTTGAGGATCACTATTCCCAGGGCGGCTTGGGCGATGCGGTGTCTGAGGCCGTGTGGGATCAAGGTTTCCGCGTCCAGCGCCTCGCCGTCCGCGAAACCCCGAGAAGCGGACCGTCAGATGAACTGCTCGAGCGGTATGGCATCTCGGCGATGGCGATCGTTAGGGCCGTTAAGGGGTAAACTCGTGATCGACCCGTCCTGCTAACCAGGAGTTGGCAATGAAGTCAGCGAGACAGCGTAGCGCGATCATTGGGCTGGCCGTCATGTGCTGGGCGTGCAATTCCGCCAACAAGGCGGCGCCGACGACGACAGTCACGACCACATCGGTGGCAATCGCTGCATCGACCGACATGCTGCGGGTGCAAGAGACCGTCACGTTCTCTGCGACGGCAACGCGGTCGGACGGCTCGACGTCGGCGGTGACCGACTGGTCGAGCAGTGCGCCGGGGGTTCTGAGCATCAACCCGGCCTCCGGCGCGGCGACGGGTGTGTCCGCCGGGCAGGCGACGATTATCGCCAGGTCCGACGGTGTGACCGCCACACGGATGGTGCGAGTGGTTCCGCAATACTCGGGCAAGTGGAGTGGCACCTACGCCATCAACACGTGTACCGCCACCGAAGGCTTCCTGGCCGCTGGTTGGTGCGACCAGGTCAGGGGCGGTATCGGCCTGTTCGGCCTTGAGCTCAGCCAGACTCGAGACACGGTCACCGGAACGTTGTCCTTTGATGTGGTGTTCACCGGGAGCGTGACCGGCACCATGGCGGTCAATGGCACGTTGACACTGATGGGCACAACCACCTTTGACACATTCTCGATTGCGCTCCCGAGCTGGAGTACGAACTCCACTGCGATCGATGTGATGGAGGGGACTTTCTCTCAGCGCGTGACATCCACGGAAGTG
>JAHEFO010000264.1 GCA_024640135.1 Acidobacteriota bacterium | reverse complement strand
TCTTCGGCACAAAAACCTAGCCCTAAGCACCCAGCACTGAGCACCCAGCACCCAGCACCCAGCACCTAGCACCCAGCACCTAGCACCCAGCACCCAGCACCTAGCCCTGAGCACCCAGCCCCCAATGATCTTTGTCTTTCTCTTGTTACTGCTCCAATCCCCGGCCCCGACCATCGAACGGCAACTCCTGGAAATCGAGCACGCACGGTCCCAGGACGTGTCGGTCCTGCTGACCGCGCTCAAGAGCGATGATCCGGTGGTGCAGCGGGTCGCCGTTCGTGCGGCGGGCCGGCTCGAGCGGGCGTCGCTGAGGGACGCGATTATTCCCCTTCTCCGCGCCCCTGACGCGCGCGTCCGGGCCGAGGCTGCCAACGCGATGGGACAGATCGGCGCGGCCTACAGCTACCGTGCGCTCATGAAGGAAGAAGCCGATGGCGACGTGCGCGCGGTGATCTTCGAGACCATCGGGCGCGTGCCGCCCGTGCCCGGTGAAAGCGAGCCAGTGCTGGTGAGTGGATTGGGGGACGCCAGCGAGACGGCCCGGCTGGGTGCCGCCAGAGGCCTCGAGTCCTTCTTCCGGCTCAACCGCGGACTGAAGCCGGCGCCGGAAACCGTGACGGTCCTTCGGGAGGCGCTCCGCGCGAACCTGTCGGCCCGCTTCCGTGAACTGGTCCTGCTCACGTTGAACGCCGCCGGTGACAAGGACCCATCCACGTTCGCATTCGCGCTGGCCGATCCCGATCCTCAGGTGCGACGGCTGGCCGTGCTCGGCTCAAGACAATGGGTCGAGGATCCGTCGCCGATGGTCCGGTACGAAGCGATGCGCCTGGCCGGGACGTGCGATCGGGCGGTCAAGGCACTCGTGGACCCGAGCGAGCTTGTCACTCTGGCGGCCCTTGATTTCGCCGGCAGGAACGGCTGTGCGGCTGCGGCGATCGATCCACTCGTCAAGGGCGGCAGGACCTGGCGCATCCGCGCCCACGCGCTCGTCTCCCTGGCGCGCCTTGCACCGGACGCTGCGCGGCCGTACCTCCCGGCTCTGGCGGCAGACCCGGTCTGGCAGGCGCGCACCTATGCGGCCACGGCAGCGAAACTGCTCAAAGACGAGGCCACCCTGTCGGCACTCGCGAAGGATCCGGAACCCAACGTCGCGGCCGCCGCCATGACAACCGGTGCCGACGCGGTGCGCGCGCTTTCCAGCAACCATGCCGGTCTGCTTGAAGCCGCAGGGCGCAGACTCAAAGGCACGCCGGAGTTGTCTGCGGCCGTGCCGCAGGTGCTGGCCGCCCTCCAGCGCCTGACGCGCACGGGTCGGGCGACGGTTCGCGATCCGCGGGTTCAGTTGCTGGAACGGCTTCGCGAAGCAGGGGACCCCGCGACTATCGAACAACTTCGAAGCCTGCTCTCCGACCGCGATCCTGCCGTTGCAGCTCTGGCGGCTGACGTCATCTCGACGAGAACAGGCACGACGGTTGCGCCGGTGACGACGGAGTATGTCGTCGACCCTCTCCCGTCAGAGGAGATGTTGCGGGCGTTGCAGGGGGCGACCGCATTGGTGACCATGAAGGGTCTTGGGACCTTTACGATGGAGTTGTTGACTGACGAAGCGCCGGTCACCGTCGCGGCGTTTGCCGCGTTGGCGGACGAGGGGCGGTTCGACGGCCTCACGTTTCACCGGTTTGCGGCTAATTTCGTCATCCAGGGTGGCAGCCCCGGCGCCAATGAAATGGATGGCGCCACCAGTCAGTTCCTGCGCGACGAAGTCGGGATCACCTCGCATCTGCGAGGCACGCTCGGAATATCAACACGAGGTCATGACACGGGTGATGGCCAGATATTCGTCAACCTCGTGGACAACTTCCGGCTCGACCACCAATACACAGTCTTCGCCCGCGTGATCGATGGCATGCCTGTGGTGGATCGTATTCTCGAGGGCGACGTGATGACGTCGATTACGATTCAGCGAACGCGCTGATCCCGCCTCCGGAATCCGTGCCGGCGCCACGCTTCCCAGATGTTTCCGACCAGCAGTCCTGCCAGCAGGTAGTACACCACCCCTGCCAATTCGAAGAGCGTGTAGCTGACCGCCGCCACCAGCACGCCACAGATGACCTGATCCTTGTTTCGAATCGGCACGGTGGGCGGATCCGTGAGCATGAAGAAGGCAAAGAAGATCACGGCGTGCAGGTCCGGCGCGCGGAAGATTTCGGCCACAGTCCGCGGGTCGCCCACGAATGCCGTCACGGTGAAGAGCAGGTAGTACGCGCCAAGAAACGCGATCACCGCCGGCATCCTGTTGACCCGATCCGCGATGAACACTCCAGCGGCGAACAACGCCAGGATCGCCCACGGCGACAGGTCCGGCAGCGCGCCCCACCAGCTCTGTCCCGTGTCGAATGCGTAGAACGACACGACCAGCGCCAACGCCGCGGGGTTCAGGATGTTTCCGGACTTCGTCCGAATCAGATACTTGCTGGCGACTGCGATAACCGACGTGATCGGCGGCACGTACCACGGCTCGAACGGGCTCAGGACCATGGCGACAATAAGCCCGGTGAGGACGGCGCCGCTTGGGAATTCCCAGCGTGGGCGACGCGAACGCAGGAGCAGGACGTCCAGCAATGCGGCAGCGCCGACGGAGCTCAACAGGCCGGGCAACACCCGCCCCGCGCCCTCGTGGGGCGCGGCGGCGGCCGCAAGGGCCAGGAGCACCAGGAGCAGCAGCCCCTTTGGTGTCCGGAAGAACTTCCGCATTGCTGGACGTCTACTGATTTCGCAGGCCTGGTGTTTCACGCCGGTCGAGGTCGGCTGCGATGATCAACGCCTCCAGGCCAAGTTGCTCGCACAGGCTGAGGCCGGCAGCCGGGCCCAGCACGAAGGCGGCGGTGGCCACCGCGTCAGCCAGCATCGCGGTCGGCGCCAGGACCGTGGCGCTGGCAACGGTGTTCGCCGTCAGGAGGTTCCGCGGATCGACGATGTGGTGACCGGCCTCCGTGCTGCGCTCGTAGTCGCCAGACGTGCAGACGGCCTTGTCGGAGGCGAGCAAGACGTCGATCAGTTCGCCGTCGATTCTGGGGTGACGGATCCCCACCGACCAGGGCTGACCCTCCGGGTTGGTGCCACCGAGGTACAGATCTCCGCCGGCATCGATCGCGAAATCCCGAAACGGCTTCAGTTCGTGCGCCGCCATGTCGATCGCCAGGCCCTTCGCGACCGCACCCAGGTCGAGAACCAGCGGGCGCCGCAAGGTGATGGTCCTGGCATGCGCATCACATTCCACATCGCGAAAACTCACATCGGCGTCCGGGGCGATGTCGGTTCGCACCAGCGTGGCGCTGCGATGCTCTCGATTGAAGCCCCGCGTCTCCATGGCGTGTCCGATCGTCGGGTCAAACGCCCCGTCTGTCCGCGCGGCCATCTCGACCGCAAAGCGGACGGCTTCAAACAGCAGGTCGCTCGCCGGCACAGCGGCGCCCACCCGCTCTGTGAGCAGCATCAGTTCACTCTTTGGATCAAAGCGGCTGCATCTCGCCTCGACGTCGCGAAACCACTGAAACGCCCGGTCAACGGCGCTGGACGCTTCTGACCAACTGCTGGTTGAGATGGTGACGACAGTCCCGAGGTGCATTTCACTCCGGGACGCGGTGCCTGCGTTCACTTTGCCTTGTTCAGCGCGTCGATGACCGCCCAGTAGAAGGCGTTGGCGCTCTGAGTCGCGCCGCTGACGTAGTCCACGTCGGGACTCTGTCGAGCGACCACCTGCGGCGGCAGGTGCGCCACCCACGAGCACGAGTATCGCGTCAGACACCGCGCGATGGATGAGGCGACGATGCGCCCGCCTTCGATCTTGACCGACGCCTGGATGTCGCCGTGCCGTGACGTGCCCCATCCGAGGTAGGTGCCGTCCATGTAGAAATCTTTAGGCCGGAGCGGTGGCGCCGGCTTGTCGTCGGCCGTGACCGGCGCCACCGGCGACGTGGCTCCTGATGCGGCGGCGCTGGTCGCCAGCGCGGTGGCCGCCGCGGCAGGCGTAGTCGTCGTCGTTGTCGCCGCAGTTGGTGACGTGGTCGCTGTTGACTCGGTGGCACCAGGCGCAGGCGCGGGTGTGGAAGCCACGGTTGGAGCGGCGGTGACTGGCGCGGCTTTGATTGGCACGGCCGCGGCCGCTTTGGCTTTCACCGGCGGCCGATCTTCTTTTTTGGAAGCGGGCGTCACAACCTCGACTGGATTTGCAGGCACCAATGCGGCGACGGGTTCCGGCGCAGGCGCCACAGGCATGGCCGGTGAAAGTGATTTCGTCGGCTTGGCGACATCGGCCGGCGGCTCGATTGGCGCCGGAGGGGTCGTTTCGCCTGCAGTCGATGGAGCCGGCATTGGCGGACGACGTTCGTTGGACGCCGCTTCCAGTTGTTCGGCTGCGCTCCGCGTCTTCATCAAGCCGGCCGCGTACACAGCCAGAATCGCCGCTGAACTCAGCGTGACGAGGCTGTTTGCCACCTTCTTGTTCGAGCCACCACCGGCCATTGTAAAGACGGGATTATACAGTCGTCACGTTCATGGCCTGCAAAGTGTCCGCAGTCCCCGGATGGCCCGGCTGCCCGGTGATGGTATCTGCCACTCAGGTCCGGCCGATGATGAACTGAGTCATGTTGCGGAAGTGCCGCGGGCCGTCAACTCCGTCCCACATGAGGTCTCGGACAGCCTTCTTGGCTTCGTCCTGAATCTCCGGTGGAAGTTGTGCGGTCGTCACACCAGCCAGAACATTCCAGGCCGACTCGAAGTCTGCGAAGTCGAACTCGAGCTGTTGCCGCTCGACCCGGGCCTCGATGCCCGCCCGCGCCAGTTCACTGAGGAACGTGGCAGGGTCCGCCAGTGCACCGGGGCCAACACCCGGCGCCGGCGGTGGTGGGGCAAAGCTCCCGGCTGTTTTCTGAAACATGACGATGTCGCACTCTTCGGGAGCCGCCCACACGGCCGCGACAAAGCGTCCGCCCGGGCGTCTCAGTACCCGCGCGATTTCCTGTGCAGCCGCGGCACGGTCTATGACGTACATCAGGCTCAAGGAGGCGAGCACGACATCGAAGGTTGAATCCTCAGCCGGCAGCGCTTCGGCTCGGCCTTCCCGAAACTCCACATGGTCGAGACCCAGCTCTGTTGCCCGTCGGCCCGCAATTCGCAGCATGTCGGAACTGATGTCCACGCCTCTGACGCCGCCACCAGGGCCAACGGCGGTCGCCGCGCGCAAGGCGAGGGACCCGGTCCCGGTGCCCAGATCCAGCACTCGTTCGCCCGGTTTGAGCGCTGCGCGGTCGAGCATCGCCTGAGCGACAGGAACAAACCGCTGGTCCACCTCGCGCTCGTACAGTTCGGACATTTGGTCCCAGACCCCGACCTGCCACTCGAGCCCCTTGTCCTGCATGTTCCCCTCCGTTCGCATTGATATCGTGTGGTGCGGCCACAAGAGTAGCCGCTCGCCCCAGTTAGGGCCAGCTCTGAGCGCCCAGGTTGTCGGGCGTATGACCGGCGTCATAGGCGAGGATGGAAGCGGAGGGTATCAAAGGGTTGTTCCAGGAGGAATCATGACCCGAACCGCCCGTTCCGCCATCCTCGTGTTCACTGCCGCGCTTC
>JAHEFO010000045.1 GCA_024640135.1 Acidobacteriota bacterium | reverse complement strand
ACGACATCTCGCCCGATGGCCAGACGTTCGTCATGGTGCTCTTCAATCCGTCGACGCGCATCATGGTGATCCAGAACCTCCCCGCACTGGTCGATCAGCTTCGCGGCGCCGCGCGCTAGCGGCGGCCAGTTGCCAGCGGAACAGCCGGGTCACCTTGACGACGAGGGACCGGTTCGCGATGCGCGACGGAGACCGGTCCGTCTTGCAAACAGGACCTTCCGTCGACTACGCTCCGCAGTCGCCCCTTCAACCAACCTGGAGACCTGAATGAACTCCTGTCCCACGCGCCTGGCTGCCGCTGTCCGCCTCTGTGTGATTTCGGCCGGTCTGCTGGCCGTATCGTCGCACGCCTGGGCCCCTTCCTACGCCCCGGCCGCGACGCTGGCGCGCATTGTCAATGGCCAGGCGCTGCGGGATTACGCCTTCGACCGCGCAACTCGACGGCTGTTTGCGGGCTCGGATGGTCTGTTCTGGTTTGACCTCGACGATCGGAAGCCCACGGCGAAGGGACCGATCGTTCGGAAGGATATCCTGCGGATCGAACTGGCGCCCGAATCAGGCCGCCTGTTCTATCTTGCCGATGACGAGATCGGGTTCGTGGATATTCGTCACCTTCCGGCGGAGCCGGTGACCCTGGCCAAAGGCCATTGGGGGGGAAGGGATATCGCGTACGAGCCGACCAGGCAGGAAGTCTTTGTCGGGACGCGTTCGCCAGCGGTCCTCGTATTCAATGCCGTGACTGGTGAGCGCCTTCCTGATGTGACGGTGCCGGGGTGGTACGCCACCGGGATCGAGGCCATTCCCGGCCGGGTGTTCATGAATGTGGAAGGCAAGAGTGGCGTCTACCAGATTGATGCGGCCACGCACAACGTGACGCCATGGGCGATCGACGGCCGGGTTGTCACACCGGCGCGGCTGGAAGCCGACCCGGCCGGGCGGACACTGTTTGCGGCCTACGACCAGTACATTGTCGCGATCGACGTACGGACGGCGAAGGAACTGGGCCGCATTGTCACCGCGCCAGACTCCAGCATGGCATTCGATCCCGGCACCGGGTGGCTCGTGGCGTCGTGGGTCGAGTGGCAGCACCCACTGGTGCACCTCAGCGTCTTCAGTGTTGATGCCTCAGGCTTCAATGAAGTCGGCACGCTCGAGAGTCGAGTGTCGGGCGGTGGCAAGACCCCGGCCCTGGAGCCAACCAACCAGGGATTCATTCAACTCGGATCCAATTCGATCATCGTCTGGAAGGCGCTGGGCGCTTCGCACTGACCAGACGGCGGTCTGGCGCGAGCCTACCTCCGGAGTCCCGACAGCGCGTGTTGGACGATGGTGATCGAGCCGCCGCCGGCGCGCTCGGGCTCGAGAACCAGGAAACGCGTTCTGTCGGGTGTCGCGCTGATCGACTGGAGGCCAGCGGGGAACGTGGCGATCGGCCGGGGCGTGCCGGGCCGAATCGTCGTGCCCGGTTCGATGTCCACCTGCCATAACGTGCGGGAGTCCGGCCCCATGTAGAGAATGCGCCGCATGTCCGGCGTCCACCAGGAGAAGTTGAGGCTTGATGCGCCCTGTACTGACACGCGTACACGCTGGCCCGGCTGAGGAAAGGACGTGACGTACAGCTCGTCGGTCCGGGTTCCGGTCTCAGACGAGGTGTAGATCATCCACTTCCCGTCGGGCGAGACATCGCCGGCCCGCTGTGCTCCGGGTCCCAGCACGAGGGGAGAGAGTGCACCGCCGGAGGCCGGGAGCGTGTACACGTTCTGGGCGTCCTTCTCGTCGAGCTGGATGACGGCAATGGTGTCGCCCGACCAGGCGATCGGGTACTTGAACATCACCGGCGACTCGTAGAACAAGCGCTCGGGCGAGGTGTCGCCGATCGCCTTGACGTAGAAGTTGAGCGGGCCATCGCGATCGGACGTGAAGAGCACTCGCGTGGAGTCAGGCGACCAGGCGGGGCTGGCGTTCAGGCCGCGGCCCGATGACAGCTGCTGGGCCAGGCCCCCTCGGAGCAGGTCGGCCAGCCACAGGTTGGACTCCGCGGGCGAGATGGACCTGGCGGCGACAGCGCTGGCGCCGTCTGGGGAGATGGCAATGGCGGAGTAGTAGCCCGGCGGCAGATCAAGCGTGCCGGCGGGCCGGCCCTCCGCGTCGTACCACCGGGCCACGGTGTTCCGCGAGAGGGTCGAAAAGTAGGCCAGCGACCCGTTCGCCGAGATCGAGGTGGCCCGGCCCGCGGTAATCGCGAACCTGGAGTCGAGTATGTTCGCCGGCGCATCCACCAGCGGCACAGGATCGCCGGAGAGGCGAAGCGCGCCGGCGTCGAACGCGACGGCCACCAGCGTGTCCCGGCGCGCGAACACCAGCCAGCCAGGGTCCACATACACCGGCGCGCTTTCCATCGAGCCGACGAGCGTGGGCGACCGGGCTGGATCGCTCAGCGCACCCGCGAAGATCTGGAATTCGCCGTTCTTTCCCGGTAACGCCGCATACAGAAAGTGGTCATCGTCGGGCAGGAACCACGGCAGGCGATGCGAGACCTCGTGACGGGTAGCGTCGAGCGCGGTCACCGGCTCTGGTGCACCTCCGGTATCAGGCACCCGGTACAGCGGCCCTGACGCGTCCGGTGCAAACACGATCACACCCGACCGGTTCCAGGTTCCGCCTCGCCCAAGTCCCGCGTCGCACAGTTCCAGGACACGCCCGCTGGCGAGTTCAACCGTCTTCAGCTTGCCCGACAGCGTGAAGAATCCGACGCGCGTGCTGTCGGGCGACCAGAATGGCGTCAGCGCGTCGACAGCGCCGTCGATGACCCGGGCCTGTGTGGAGTCGAGCACTCGCACCCACAACTGCCCTGCCATTTCTCCTGGCGGACCGGCAATGAAAGCGACCGTCGTGCTGTCGGGTGAAATGGCGATCGTGTTCGAATCGGGATAGATGCTCGTGTCAGGCGGCGCGAGGATTGACAGCCGGGTCAACGGCGCGGCCGGGACGGGCCGAGTCCACGTCCACGTCACGGCGCCGGCCGCGACGATCACGCCGGCGGCCAGCGGCCAGAATCGCATCACTAACGAAGGCGCCGGCGCTGCGGGCGCGGCCGACGGCCCTGCCGGGGCATCCGGTTCATCGAACTCCAGGCGTGCATCGCCAATGAAGCCGAGCCGGCGTTTCGGATCTTTCTCGAGACAGCGACGCAGCAACCGGCGCACCGCGTCCGGGGCGCTGGCCGGCAACGCGGTCATGTCGACGTCCTTGCTCAAGACCGCGACGAGCAGGTCCGACATCTCCTCGCCATCGAATGCGCGCCGGCCGGTCAGCATTTCGTAGAGCACGGCCCCGAACGCCCAGATGTCCGCGCGACGGTCGACGGCCTTGCCCCGTGCCTGTTCGGGCGACATGTAGGCCGCAGTGCCGAGGATGACGCCCATTTGGGTCATCCCAGGCGAGGTCATGGTGCGCGACTCTGACGACGCGTAGGGCGTGGCTTCCGCCGCGCCGTTCCCCGGGCCGCTGTTTTCGGCGCGGCTGAAACCGTGCCCTGCGTTCGGCCCGCCGACAGGGTCCAGTGCCTTCGCGAGGCCGAAGTCGAGAACCTTTACCGTGCCGTCCGGGCGAACCTTGATGTTGGCGGGCTTCAAGTCGCGATGGACGATGCCGAGTTCGTGGGCTGCTTCCAGGGCGTCGACGATCTGCCGGGCGATGGGCAGCGCGTCGTCGAACGGGATCGGCCCGCGCGCGATGCGCTCCGACAGATCCTCACCTTCGACCAGTTCCATGACAAGGGTTCCTGTCGGGCGTGCACCGGACTCGGGACTCAGAACCCAGGACTCGGAGTCCTCGATGCCATAGATCTGCGCGATGTTCGGATGATTGAGCGAGGCGAGTGTCTTCGCTTCACGCGTGAAGCGCATCAGGCGATCAGGATCGCTCGCGAAGGACCCGGGCAGAATCTTCAGCGCGACGTCGCGATCGAGCTTGGTGTCGCGCGCGCGATAGACCTCACCCATTCCGCCTTCGCCAAGCTTGGAAAGGACCTGGTAGGGCCCCAGCATTTGCCCAATCATGGCCATGACCTTTCCTGGCGACGGCGAGACCCGCCGTCGCGGCGGCTGCAGGCCGCGTTCAGCGGAGGCGGGCCGCCGTCGCCAAGCGTGGCGATGACTTCATACGGACCGAGGCGCGTGCCGGGAAAGAGCGTCACAGAGGATGGCCGAGATTATAACGAAGTCGTTGATTCGCGCGCACGCGCGCGGGCCTGTTGAAGGAGATACTTGCGGTCGAGGCCGGTGCCCCGCACTTTGGCGATGCTCAGGACGTCACGCCAGTGGCGGCCTGAAATCTCTCCGCCCGCGCGAAACGATCGGAGCTCCTGCACCAAGATGTCGTCGTGGGAGTGAAAGGACACGACAGAGGAGGGATCGTCCGTCAATTGACGCGGATGATGGCGCCGCAACGGCATCCCGCCGGGGCCGTCTTCATCCACGACGAAGAGGTCAACCTTGATGTTGGATGCGAGATGAATGAGGTTGACTGACGAGCGGGTGGGAACGGCGCGGGCAATTGCGTCCGGGTCGGCGTAGAACTCCGCTCCAAGCCGGTGATCTGCCCTGGCGTCGGATTAGGCCGACGGAGGCTGACTCAGCGTCGGCGTCGGGTCTCGAGATCGGCCTGGGCCGGGCCACTCACCTGGAAACCGCGTCGATCGCGCGATGCCCCGGCAGCGGCGCACTGAAGCGATAGGCCAGTCCAAAGAGCGCGGCGATCCCCAGACCCACCATCAGGTTCAGCAGTGCATCCTCCCACGCGCCTCCCGAGAAGCGCACCAAGGCATAGCTACGCAGCGCGTTCCCCAGCAGCATGGCTGCCCCAGTGAAGAGCAGGATGACGCGACCGCGGAGCGGGTGTCGCACGACCCAGAGGAGTAGCGCGGCCCAGGCCAGTTGGAGAGCAATACCAGAGACCAGCACCTCGCGCGATCCGACATCAACGCTCGGATCGGCGAATCGCGTCAGAAGCTGAGCGGCGTAGGCGCCGTTGACGACGGCACCGGCGAGCGCCACGAATGCGACAAGCGTGGCCCTGGCGGTTGTGCTTCCCGCGACGTTCCGCGCCCATCTTCGCGTGGAACACACCTCGCCTCCGGCTGGGATGGCTCGTCGTTCCGATAGAAGGATTCCGGCAGCGATGAGAGTGACGACGCCCGTCTCGATGCACTTGGTTGCCTGCGTCATGGCCAGTGCTTCCTGAGACATGTTCACCACAAAGTGGAAGACGATGGTCGCGGCCACGCTGCGCCCGTTCTTCCGACAGATCCAGCTGATGATGACGCCCATCGGGATGATGCCGGCGAAGAAGTTGACCGCGTACCAGACGTTCTCCCGCAGAATGTCGTACTGGTACGAGTCCTTCACGAATATCAGTGGCAGGTGCCACGCCGACCAGAGGACGCCGAAGAGGAGGGACGCGCGCGCGAACCCGAACCGGTCCTCCAGGCTGTCGAAGGCATATCCGCGCCACCCCAGTTCCTCGAACGCCGCGGCCAGGAGGAGGACGACCAGTACGGGCACGGCGCCCGTGGAGAACGAAAACCCCTCGGCCAGGGCGAACTGATCAGGTGAGCCGCCCACCGCGACCGACAGCCCGATGGAGATCAGCACGGCCACCGGCATCACCAGGAAAAAGACGGGAAGGTTGCTCGGCGCGACGCGCTTCAGGTTGTACAGACGGTCCACGTGTTCGCGTCTGAGCGCAGGGTCGCCGGAGGCAAGCACCATGGCCCATGACACGACGAGCGGCGCCACGAGGCCCGAAAGCATGAGCGGCATGTACACGTCCGGGGCGTGAAAGCTCGCCCAGGCTCCGAAGAACCACAGGACGTAAGTGGCGAGGAAGGTCACCACGAAGTAGCGACCAGGTCGGTAGGAGAAGGTAGTGGTCATGGTTGGCTCCTTCGTCTCAATCATGTGGAGGCCTTCTTGGAGGCCTCTGATTCGTTCGCGCGTGTCTGTGAGAGGAACGTGATCGAGCCCGGCGCGGCTCCGAGCACTCGTTCCACCAGGGCGGGAATGGCTCCGGCGCGCCGAAGCAGAACCGCGTCGTCCCACGGGTAAAATCCGTCGTCTGTCAGGAACTGGACGCCGGCCAGAAGTAGTTCGGCCGCCTCGAGAGGATGCGCGGTCCGGAAGACCCCCTCTTCGCAGCCCTGCGTCACTAGATCGGCCACCACCGGAGCGAGGCGAAGCACGAGGACGCCGAGGAGCCGCGTGTGCAGCTTGACGTTCCCGGACTTGTGCAGGCTCTCTGTCGCGCGCATCTCGCTTTCAGACCGTCGGTCCGGCGAAAAGAGGACGGCCAGTCGAACGAGGGCACCGCCTTCGACATCAGCCAACTCGGCTTCTCTGCGCCGCGTATACCCATCTGCGAGTTCGTCGACCACAGCCTCCAGAAGGTGCTCCTTCGAGGGGAAGTAGTGGTAGATGGTCCCCTTCGCAATGCCCAAGGCCTCCATGACTTGACCAGTGGTGGTCTTGTCGTAGGTCTGGCTGAGGAACAGCTCGGTCGCGGCTTCGATGATCTGTCGGCGTCTGACGTCGGGCTTCTTGACGGTTCGCATGGGTCTCTCGCTCCTACGGCTAGTGTCTAAAACGGAGCCGGAATACGAGGTCGTGCGAGTGACTGGCTTGGGTGAAGGGGCTCTTTCGTGCGTCGCCAAGGAACCAGGTGCCCGCTCCAAGCACCGAGAGTTCCATCCGCCGCGTGAGGCGGTAGTCCAGTTGCACCGCGACCTGGGTGTCTTTGAAGCCCCGCTGGGCCGCGAACGCCGGCAACGACGAGGTGGCGCGTTCCTGGCTGAACCAGGCGCTGGCGTACGCTTGACTCATGTACTTCAACTGGAGCGTTCCACCGACGCTCAACCGGTCGGTGACCGGGAGACCGACCAGGTAGACGAGGGAATACTGCACCCCGTGGCGAAGGCTCTTGCGGCGCCCGGATTCTGCGGGCGTGATCTTGGTCGGATAGTAGCCGACGGTGGCCCCCACCAACCCCACCGAGGTCGGCAGCCCCAACATTGCCACCACCGAGACTGGGGTGGATGCGTCCGACGAGCCCTGCAGCAGGCTCCTCATCTGATCGGAGGGGGCCCTGTGAACCCCGAGCACGGAGTAGCCGTCACGGGTGCGGCGGGCGCCAGGGGCGATGGCGAGGTTCCAGAGCAGTCCCGTTGAGGGTTGAAAGTACCTCACGCCCAGTCCGTCAAGGACCGACGCCGACAGCGTGAGCGTGCCCCTCGTGTGAGAGGCATCGACGCTGGGGAACGGCAGAACGATCCGCTCGCGCGAGCCCGGATAGAGACTCGTGGACGCAGTGCCCACCCCTACCGAGATGCTCGAACGGGGCGGTGGCGCCGCCGTCTGTTGGCTCTGGGCGCTTGCCACTGACGCGCTCAGCGCGCCAGCGCTGAACGCCACCACGAGCAGGGTTGTTGGGCGCATGTTCAAGGGATACCTTCGTCGGCAGGCCGCGTTGATTCGTGTCATGGTTCGCTCCTTCTTTTTCAGTTCTCACAACCATATTGTCTCGATTGACCGACCGTCGGTCAATAACAACCATGACGGAGGTGACAGGCAAAAGGTTCACACCGGCTGACGCATCCTCGGCAAGGTGGCGACGGCGCAGGCGGTCGCTACCGGTGCAGGCGCCGTGGCGGTCACGACGACGTAGTCGTTGACGCCGGCGCCCTGCGTATCAGTCACGCGGCCGGAGATGTCCTGCCATGTGTCAGTCAGCGTGAACCTGCCGACGTGACGCAACGAAGTCACCCGGCGCGCCTGCTCGTCCGTGGGCAGCACGACGACGATCGGGGTCAGAGAGAGGCAGCCGTGAACCCCGTGAGTTTCGCGTAGTTCGCTCCGACGCTGCCGAACAGGTGGCGGAGACGGTCGACGTGGTTGGTGGCCGACAGGAACCGGGCGCGTCCATGCGTGTCGAGCTGGTTGCCGGATCCAAGATAGGCGTGGCGAATCTTTTCCAGACCCGGTCCCTCTCCGGAGGTCATCGTGCGCAAGAGGTGCATGTCGACGTCGTTGTATTCGCGGGCGATGTCCTTGAGCGACAGCAGAATCGCGTCAAGCGCTTCGACGACCGTGTGCGCGAACGCCCGGGTCGCGTCGAAGCCTTCGAGGTCCCTGAGCTCACGACCCAGTGCCTCGAGTGACTGGTTCATCTCCTCGAGGAGCCGCTGATTGTTGAGCAGCGTGTCGATCTGCTCGTACTGCGCCGGCATCAGCGAGGCCTCGCGAAGCAGTCGATCGATGGCCGTGCCGATGATCTCGCTCAGGACGGCGAAGGAATCATGGAACGCCTTGATGTACAGGATGTCCCTGCCTTCGCGCAACCCGTTAAACGAGTTCGACATGACGTCGAGCAGCCGTGCCTGTTCGCGCGTGACGAGCTGGATGGCCGCCGGGGCGTCGTCAATCGAAAACTGCCGCAGGTACTGCAGCGTCGACGTCTCCGCGGCCAGCAGCCGTGACCGCTTGACCTGCTCGACCAGCAGCGACGCGAGCTGGGTGTTGCCATCCAGCAGCAGCTCGTGGTTGAAGGCAGCCAGCTCGGCTTTCTGCTCCTCCGTCTGGACCTGGGCGCTGACCTTCAGTTCCGGATCGAGCAGCGCGATGGCCGCGCTGACCTGCTTGACCTTCTCGAAGTCGTCGAGCGCGATCACCGTACTCATCGCCCGGCCGATATTCAGGCTCTCGAGCAGGACCCGGTCGGCAGGATCGCCGAACACCGCGGTCTTGTTCGCCTTCCTGGCGGCCATGTAGTCATCGGTGTTGTCAATCACCACCACATGGGTAATCTCCGCTTCGTCGAGACGCTGCGAGACGGCCTTGCCGAACGTGCCGTAGCCGCAGAGGATCACGTGACCGTCGACCAGGGCCGACTGTTCCACAGGCTCGCCCACGGATCGCTCCCGGACCAGAAAGGCGGCGAAACGGTCCGCCTTGTTCAGCAGGAACGGTGTGGCGAGCATCGAGATCACGATGGTGGCCATGATCACCTGCGCCGCCGGGGGGTCGAGCGCGTCGCCTGCGAGCAGAAGCGAGAACACCACCAGCGAGAATTCCCCCGCCTGGCACAGCGCCACCGCCGTCTTCACGGCGACCTTGCGCGGAGTCCAGCACGCCAGGATCGCCGCGGTGACGACCAGCTTCAGGAGCATCACCGACACGCACAGCCCGAGGATCGGGAGGACATTCTGGACGATCACCGGCAGTTCGAGCTGGATGCCGACCGAGACGAAGAACACGCCCAGCAGCAGATCGCGAAACGGGATCAGGTCGGCTTCGACCTGGTACTTGTAGATCGTATCGGCAATCATCATGCCGGCGATGAAGGCGCCCAGCGAGTACGAGAACCCGAAGTAGTGCGCGACCCAGGCGGCGCCAACCACGGTCATCAGGATCGAGCCCATGTAGATTTCTTTGGACTTGGTGTTCGACACCGTCCTGAACAGCCGGCCGAGCGCGTACCGGCCCAGGACAATCAGGATGCCGAGGGCAATCAGGGCATTGATGGCCGTGGTCGCCAGGAGTGACAGGAGGCTCTGGTCCCGGCTCGTGACGATGGTGATCATGAGCAGAATCGGAATCACGGCCAGATCCTGGAAGATGAGCACCCCAAGCGTGTTGCGTCCGAAGTCGCTCTTGATCTGCCCGGTCTCGTTCAGAATCTTGAGCACGATGGCCGTGGACGAGAGCGCCAGGCCTGCTCCGGCGATGACGCCGTACCGATACTCGACCCCGAAGGCGACGTTCGCGATGACGGCAAAGATCGCGGCGGTCACCGCGACTTGCAGCAGTCCGTACAGGAATACCTCGCGCTTCATCCGGTTGAGATGGCCGACCGAGAATTCGAGACCGATCGTGAACATGAGGAACACGACGCCGAACTCCGCCACGTGCTCCAGGCTCTCGTTGCCGCGCACGTGAATGTCGAATACCGAGCCGATCACCGCCCCGGTCACGATGTAGCCGATGACCGTCGGGATGCTGAACCGCTTCAGCAGGACGTTGAGTATCGTCGCGAGCGCAACGGTAGCGATCAGAATCGGTAACAGGGACTGCATTGCGACTGGAAATCAGGGCCGGTTGAATGGACTCGGGCTCTGGGGAAATCCAAGCGCTAAGCCTAGCATCACGGCCCGCGCCGGAAAAGGCCCGGCGCCGGGCCTAGCCCCGCCGACGATGACCATGGCTCCAGCCGCGTCAGCGGCGATCGAAGAGGGCGGCCCCTCGAGCATGGCCTGGTCGTCTTCGCAGCCAGGGTGAAGCGCCGTGCAATCCCGTGAAAGCCTGGGTTAATGACCAGTGAAGTGCGTGTTGGGAATTGGTGTATCATCTACAGTAGCACTAATGACCTTTTTGCGGTTTGGGGGTCTGACTATGTCGAGATTACCTATCCTTGTCCGGTTCAGGTTGGATGAGGCAGGTCAGGTACTGGTCCTGACCGCGATCATGCTGCCGGTCCTCATCGGGGCCGTCGGAATGGCGATCGACATCGGGTACGCGTTCGACTACCGGCAGCGCATGCAGATGGCGGCCGACAGCGCCGCCCTGGCGGGCGCCTATGCCGTTGACGACAGCGCGTCGATCACCGCGTCCGACCTCGCCACTGTCGTCAACATCGACACGACCCGGAACGGGTTCCCTAACGGCGGCAGCGTGACGATCACCGTGTGCCGGCCGGGTGTCGACTTTTCGTGTCCGACGACGTACACGTACCTGCCCGCCAGCAAGGCGGTGAAGGTCACCATCAGTCAGCCGAAGGCGACGTTCTTCAGCGGCATCCTGGGCCTCTCGTCGATCACGGTTGGGGTCAGCGCCGTCGCGTCCTCGTCGAGCGGCGGAGGAGGTTCGACCGCGAACATCATCGTCCTGGACAACACCTGCAAGGATGGCGCGTTCACGTCCAGCGGGAGTTCGGACATTACTGTCAGCGGGAGCGTCCACGTCAACTCCTGTGGCAGCAAGGGATTGACGGTCAGCGGCGGAGGAGCCCTCGTCGCCAGTAGCGGGATCACCGTCGGCTGCAACGCGTCGGGCACCTGCGGCAACTACGTCGCCTCCGGCGGTTCGACAGTCTCGCCCGTGCCGATCAGTGGTGCCCAAATCGAGGATCCGCTGAAGGACCTGCCGGTACCCACGCCGGCCGGCCCGACCTTCTCCGGCACCAAGATCACGACCACCGCCACACTCGATCCAGGTATCTACACGGGCAACCTCGAGGTCTCCGGCAGCGGCGTGGCGACGTTCAACCCGGGTATCTACTTCATCAACGGCGGCAAACTCGACATCAAGAGCGGCGGGAAAGCCCTGGGCGATGGCGTGATGTTCTACCTCTACAATTCGGCCCAGCTCAACATCGCCAACAGTACGACGAGCGTCACGATGTCGGCGCCGACGAGCGGTACTTATCGTGGCATCTGGCTGTTTCAGGAACGCACCAACACCAAGAACCCGACGGTGAGCGGCAGTGCCACAGTCAATGTCAATGGCGTCATCTACGTCTCGACACCTGGCACGAAACTCACGTTCTCCGGCGGCAGCACCAGCGGGACGCTCGCCGACTACACGGTTTTCGTGGTGTGGAACTTCACGATGAGCGGGGGGGGAACCTTTAATTCCGACTTCTCCTCCATAGGCGGCTCTCCGTTGGGCGCGAAGGGCATCGCCCTCGCTGAATAGATGGCCGCGCTGCGTCACCGTCACGCTACTGGAGTAGGCCGGTTGTGCCGATACTGACCATAGGGATGACAGATGCGCCGAGGCAGCCGGTGACGGGCTCGTCCGGGCGAGCATCGGACAGCGGTAGTTCCCTCGTTGAGTTGGCGCTGGTGCTGCCGCTGATGGTCGTGCTGCTCTTCGGTGCGATGGACTTTGGCCGGGCGTTCTATGCCTCGATGGGCGTTACGCACGCAGTCCGTGCCGGGGTCCAGTACGGCGCCATGAATGTGGCGAACTCGTCGAGCACGACCGGGATGGAAAACGCGGCCGCGACGGCCGCGGCTGATATCTCCGGTTTCAGCGCCACCGCCTCCAGGTTCTGCACGTGCTGGTCCGCATCGACGCTGGTCGAGACCGCGATGGCGTCCTGCTCGTCCTCTTGTACCTCACCGTCGACGATCAGGATCTATGTACAGGTCACGGGCACGAGGACGTTCAGTCCAATCGTGAGCTATCCGGGACTCCCTGGCAGTCTGGTGATCACCCGGACGGCGAGGATGAGGGCGCAATGACACGTCTCCTGAGGCGGGAGCACGACAGCGCTCGCTCCGCGCCAGGGCCGGCCGGGGCGTGGCGGAAGTTGTTCAGCCACGATCACGGCGCAACACTCGTCGAGTTCGCCGTCACCTCGCTGTTGTTCTTCTTGATCGCGTTCGGCACTCTGGAGTTCAGCCGGATGATCTTGGACTACAACATCGTGTCGTGGTCGGCGCGTGAAGGAGTTCGCTACGCCTCGGTTCGCGGCGCCACCAGCGGCCACGCCGCCACCACCACGGACATCCAGAATTACGTGGTCAGTCGCGCGAACGGCCTGTTGTCGGCCAGCAACGTCACGGTCACGTGGCCCCTCAACAACAAGACCGGATCGGAAGTCGAGGTCCAGGTCTCGTACTCGTTCGTGCCGGTGGTCGGGATGCTGCCGTCCGCGGCGATCAACCTCAGCAGCACGACGCGTATGTTCATCGTCCGATAAAGTCTCAGTCCGGAAGACACTGGATGCCGGGCCGCCAGCCAGTCCTTCGAAGGCCTGACGCTCCGGCACCTACTGCTCGGTCACGGGGAAGGCGCGAAGTCGGCGACATCGACAAACGCTGCACCAGACTGTCCGCGAGCCTGCCGTGACGCAGGGGAAGTCGGGATTGCGGCGCTACCAGGCCGAGCGCGCCAGTGACTGCCAGACCCAGTACCCGGTACTGAGGACTGCGGCCCCGAGTTCCACTTTGGAGAAATTCAGGACCAGCGGCAGCATCCGCGGAGCCCCGAAGAAGAGCCAGTAGAAGAGGTAGGCGGCCGCGAAGACCATCAGCTTGCCGCCGGTTTCGAGGCCGTCGTATCGAGTGGCGTCGGCGAACATCACGTCCCAGAACGCGAAGACCATCATTGCCGCCGCATTGATGACGACCAGGGCGGCCGCTCGCACGATGGGGCCGACGGTGGTCGAGCGTGGCGGCGTCGGCGCGACCGGAACGGCGATCACGGCCGGGTAGAGAAAGGCCAGCGCGATGCCGGCCAGCATGGCGGCCATGAGGCCAGGGTGCACGTCCGCGGGGTCCGACGCCAGAAGGTTGTTCATCAGGCCGGAACTCTCCCAGGCCAGGTAGCCGATGAAGATGCCGAACAGCAGGCCCTGTGCCGCAAGCAGCCAGACGAACCCCTCGGGCGGCCTGGATGGGGTCCCGAGCCGGCGCAGCAGGTAGACCGCGCCGCAGAGGAGCAGGTAGACGACCGAGACAAGCAGGCCGTTCCAGATGGACGGCGCGCGGAACTGCCCGGCCAGGAAGCCGACGGCCGGCCCGAACGCCACGACGAAGAGCACGTCAATCAGCGGAGTGAGCACGCGGTACATCGGTCGTCGGCCTCCAGTCGGCGCCTCCTGGCCTTCGTCACACTGAAGGCTATGCCGGACGGGCGGGGCAGGCAAGGGCAGGTCATGACCATGACGGACCGATCACAGGCCGAACCCATCACTCACGTGTCGTCGGGGGGCGGTTCAGCTCCAGCGTGGTCGCGCACCGGACGTGAACTGTTCTATCTGGCCGGCGACGGGGCCGCCCTGCAGATGACGGTCGTGGCCGTACCTGACCTTCCGTCCGGTGCACCGTTCGACTTCGGCGATCCAAAGATCTTGTTTCCCTATTCTGGAGCCAACCGGAACGGACGGACGTACGACGTGTCGCCCGATGGACAGCGGTTTGTGGTCGCCGTGCCGGGGGGAGACGACGGCACGCGCCCGGCCATCAACATCATTACGGACTGGTTCACGGACGTGCGGAAGGTGCGGTAGCCTGCACCCGCCTGAACGCACGGCCGACGGCGCGCAGGTGTTCCACCTTCATCTCTTCGTACTCGCGCGATGCCACGATGCCATGCGCGCCGGCCTCGAAGGCCTTGACCGTCGCTTCCTCGATGGTGGCCGGGTCGTCGGGCGGCGCGCCCGGCACGTCGAACCCGATGCCGGTGTAGACCTTCAGTTTGCCGTTGGCGCTCGCCACCGCATGCCGGGTCTCGTCGAACACGTAGGTCGGCGACATCCCGCGGTTCCCGAGTTCCTCGAGTGACGGCTCGGTGGTCCGGTCGTAGCCGAAGAGGTCGTAGTAGAGGTTGAGTGAGTCCTGCAGTGAGACCTCGCCCAGAATCGACTTCTGGAAGCGCGGCAGGTACCAGTCCCGCAGTCGCGGCGCCAGGGCGTTGTGATACGCGATGATCTTGACGAAGTCGGCGTGCGGCGCCATCTCTTCGTAACTCATCTCGGCGCGGTAGACGAGGTCCCAGCTCGAGGGTTGATGATCGATGTGCCAGCCGACGTCGGCGTCTGGTTTCACCGCCTTGACCCGGCGGTACATCGCGTCGCAGATCGCCTCGCGCGACAGCCGGTACTGATATTCCCATCCGAGGATCTCGGGATACCGGATGAGCAGCCGCAGGAAACCCACGAACATGCCGTCGGCCGGCCGGGGTGCGCCGGCCATCTGGCCCTGCACGTAGGTGTGCAGTTCGCGGTAGCCCTGTCGTGCGCGTTCGGAATCGACGCCGGCCGCCTTGCCGCGCGCGCGGCAGTGCTCACAGAAACAGGTCGGCGGGTTGTTGTTCCAGGGCGAGATGACGTTCATCAGGGGGCCCATGCGTTCGGCGCCCCACTGGATCCCGTCGAGGTCATAGTGCCGGAACACATCCTCCATCGTCGCCGCCCAGAACGCGATGTATTCGGGGTGGTTCCAGCAGGCCACGGTGGTCGGCTGATCGTCGACGTCACGCGTGACCACCCGGTCGAAGTTCTCGACCACGTTTCTCATCGCCGAAGACTCGAGGATGCGCGCGTAGACCTTCATGCCGCGCGACCGGGCCGGCGCGATGATTTCGGCGAACAGATCCCGGTCGTGGTGCTCGAACGACGAGTCGACCACCTGGTGACGCAGGGAGGTGTCACGGTAGAGCTCGGGGTGCGTGCGGACCCAGACAAGCGGCAGGCGCCGCCCGCGATTGTCGGTGAGCGGCACGCCATGATCAGCGCGGGAGCGGAGCGACTTGATCAGGCCGTTGTTGTAGGCATGGCTGTACGGCAGCACGGCATTGGTGCCGGCGTTGTCCGCGAGCAGGTCAAGCGTGTGTTCGATGCCCTCGTCGAGCATCGTGTGCGGCCCCATCTGCACGCCGTTGAACGTGCCGGCAGGCGTGAATGGCAGCGGGGCTGGCGATTGCCCTCTCGCGTCGCCGGCCGCAGGACCGCTCCACGCGCGCAGGCCATCGGTTGAGCGCAAACCGACCTCGGCGGCCGCGACAAGGCCGGCCAGGCGTTCCAGGAAGCGGCGCCGATCGGGTGTCAGGTGAGGGTCGTGTGTCATGGGTGCGCCCATGATACCGGGACTGAAGGTGCGATGCTGATGCCAGCCGCCACCCGTGGATCCGTCCCGCTGGCGCGGGCCAGCGGAGTTGAGTTCGGATTGAGCATGGGATTGAATGGAACCGTGCGGTGTCTCTTCGTCTCCGATCTCCACGGGCGACCAGAGCTGTACGAGCGACTCTGGCGTGCCGTCGAGAGGGAAGTCCCCCGCGCGGTCTTTCTCGGCGGGGATCTTCTGCCGTCCGGTTTCCTCGGTCTGGCAGCGCCGGCGGACTCGACCAGGGACTTTGTCGGAGGCTTTCTCCGGAACGGGTTCGAAGCGGTCAGGCAGCGACTCGGCGGTCGCTACCCGGACGTGTTTCTCATCCTGGGGAACGACGATCTCCGGTCGGAGGAAGAAGCCTTTCTCGACATCGCCACCACACAACTGTGGCACTACGTCCACCAGCGGGTCTTCCCGTTGTCCCGATACCAGGTCCTCGGCTACGCCTGTGTGCCCCCGACGCCGTTCGGGTTGAAGGACTGGGAGACCTACGACGTGTCGCGGTACGTGCCGCCGGGCTGTGTGTCTCCAGAGGAAGGCATGCGGTCAGTGCCACGACCGGATCATGAAATCAGGTACTCCACGATCCGGGACGATCTCGACACGCTTGCCGGCGACCGCTGCCTCGATGACGCGGTCCTCCTCTTTCACACGCCCCCCTACGACACCACGCTCGATCGCGTCGCCAACGACGGGAAGCGGGTGGACCATGTGCCGCTCGATCTTCACGTCGGGAGCATCGCCGTCCGCCGCTTCATCGAGCAGCGCCAACCGCTCGTCACGCTCCACGGGCACATCCATGAATCTGCGCGCCTGACCGGCGCGTGGCGGGATCGTCTCGGACGAACCCACCTCTTCGGGGCCGCCCACGACGACGCCGCACTGGCCGTCGTGCGTTTCGATCTTGAGGATCTGGACAACGCCTCGCGACAGTTGCTCTAACTGGACCGTGTTGCAGACGTGGGGCGCGTCGTTCCTGCGTCCTGATGACAAGGGTGCGGCACCAGCGCCTCAGTCAGTGCGCGGTCGTCACCACGGATAACGTCTGACCAGCGCCAGGCCTCGGGCAGTGCGCCGCGATGGAGGCGACGCCGCGGACTGGCGATGGGGGAGTGTTGGATCGGCACCCTACTCGGACGTCCCGCGCCGCCGGTGCAGGAGCAGCGGGCGCGCCGCATCGGTCACCGCGTTGATCTTTACCGCATAGCTTGTCTGATTCCGGATATCGTCGTCCGTCACGTAGTGCACGTCCAGCAGTCCGTCGCTCTGGTACCCGGTCCGGAGATAGTTGGTCTCGGCCAGCGACCGACTCCACCCGCCGAGCCACAGGTCCAGATCCTGCCGATGGCGATTGGGGCCACCATCGTGAACCAGGAGGTCGATGTCACTGCCGGGCCCTGCGGTGGCGTTCTTGACGCTGCCAAACACATAGAGCGCCTTGACGCCGAATCGATCCGCGTCGAGGTCGGCGGCGATCCGCTCGGCCATGCGCAGCCGCCATCGCCAATGCGCCTCTCCCGGTCTGGAGTCCACCAGGTCTTCAGGTGCGCGCAGTTCATCGGGCGCCGCCCGGGGAACGTCAAACAACCCCACGGCCTCATCCAGGTCTGCATTCATGAGTACGCGAAGGACGCGCGGCTCACCAGGTCTGGCGACTTCGATGACACGGACCACGTCGGCCAGGTCTCTGAATTCCGGCACCAGATCCGGCATGAGGTTGGGAGCGCGCCGGAGGTACGTCTCATCAAGGAACCCCTCGGGCTCGTCCGGATAGAGCGGAATGTAGCGGATGTCGCTTTCTACGAGGTCCTGAAAGAAGTGCGTGCCGAACGACAACTCGGGCACGTAACTGCCCTTGGTGCGGGCGACCTCCATGAGCACGGCAGTGTTGCTGATGTCGGCGTAGGTGACGGGCACACCGAGCTTGATATCCCCGCGGCTCCCCCATCGCCCCGGGCCGATCATGATGAACCGACGCCGCGGCAGCAGCTTGTTCAATCGGCCCACCGCTCGCCCGACGTTTCGGAGGTCCTGCAGGCGCCCGAGGTCGGTGTACCGATCCGGATCGACATAGACGATGTGACTGATCTCGGGCACCCGCCCATTCGAGATACTCCGATGCGCGGCGAAGAGCAGCGTCTCGCGGGGCAGATTGCGGGGGATCGACGCTGGCGCAAACTCCACGCTGTGGCTCTGGGAGCGACACTGGAGCAAGTACAGATCATTGCCATCAGACGCGAACTCGAAATCCACCGGACCACCCAGTTTGTCGCGCAGCAGGTGCAGAATGGCTTCCATCTGCTTCACGAAGGGGGTCTCCGTGAGAAGTCCCTCGAAGGTCACGACGACGTCGTCCTTGTCGCAATCGGGCTCAAGCGCGGTGGGCTTGCGAATGCGCTGGTCCTCGACGATGGAGACGAGGTGCCGAATTGAGGGATAGTCGCCGCCGGATTGCCGCACGAGTGTCCTGAAGGGAATGGTTTCGAAGCTGCTGGTTTCCAGGTTGATCACATCCACCCAGCGCGGCGAGTACCGCACGACCTCGTCCGGCGTGACGTTGACTCGAAGTCCCGGCTGGCCTGGAGCGAGCAGAATCGGATAGTCGTCGCCGACGCGATCGACGGCCCGTGTGCCGAGTCCCGGCACCAGACGCAGCAGACCATCCGACCGCCGGATGCGGGCCGACCAGCGGAACTCGTTGTGGCTCAGGGCCACGCCCGAAAACGCCGGCAGGAAGTAGGCGCCAATGCGCCGGCCCACGACCTCCTGAATCATGATGCCCATTTCTTCGTGCACATCCAGGAGGCCGCGCTCGGCGCGGTATTCGATGGGATCTGGTGCGAATGTCGAGGCGTAGACCTCGGCAATGGCGTCGCGCAACGCCTCCAGCCGTTCCTCGCGTGATCCGGTATTCGGCAAAAACAGGCTCTTGTACTTGCCCGCGAAACTGGATCCGATTCGATCCTCCAGCAGGCTCGAACTGCGCACAATGACGGGACGATCCGCAAAATCGTCCAGGGCCAGCGACAGTCCGCCCGAGATTTCCGCCGGAAAGTGCGAATTCTTGAGCAACTGGACAATGTGCGGGTACTCGTGCCGCACGTGTTCGATGTCCATGTACTTCCGGAAGTACAGTTCCCGGAGGTTGTTGTAGCTCAGGAATTCCATCACCGCATCCGAACTGACGTACCACGTCTTCGGAACCTTGATCCCGCGGAACATTTCGGACGACTCCCCGGCCTTGCGCAACAGCCGATCGGCAAGAAACAGGCCGGCGCTCTTGCCGCCCAGCTTGCCGTGCCCGTGGAGCGGATAGATGATGTGCTCCACCAGGTCGTAGAAGTCCTGCAGCTCGACAATGTCCTTCGCTACCGTGAGATACGCGGTCTCGTCGCTGAACAGGCGGCGGAGCAGGGCGGCATTCAGGGTCCGGCGGAACGGCACCGACAGTTGGTCCGTCCCGCCGATGTGACTGTGGTGGCGGGCAATCGCCTCGACCACCGCCGACAAGGATCGGCTCTGATCCTCCAGCACCTCGATCAGGAACCCTGAGCGCTCTTCGTCGATCCAACTCCTGATGGAGGCGACCATTTGTTCCTCGCCCATGGTCCTGGCGGCGATTTGAAAGGCCTGCGCACTGACCGGCATGAGGTCGCGCAACCGGGACTTGCGCTGGGGAACGTTGTCTCCAGCCTGATCGAACGCCGAGGCCTCGACCGACGCCACGTCACGCAGCAATTCGGACGCTTCGGCAATGCCGGAGAGTTCGAGGTAATTGATGATTCGCCGCGTGATGCGCCGCAGCAGGTCCGGATCCGTGCGCCGCAGGAAGTCGAGAATCACCCCCCACTCAGTGCTCTCCCGTTCCCGCGACAGACCGCGGGCACTCTCCAGGCTTTCATACGCCCTGGAGAGGTTCCTGCGGGTGACGAAGAAGCCGATTCGGTCGGCGATCGTGTCAATGAGCTTGCGCTCCTCTTTGAGAAACGGCCCCTCATCCGCCTGTGGCTTCTCCGTCGTGTAGTGCACGGACAGCACCCCGACCTCCTGGCCCTCCGCCTGCACCGGCGCCCTCAGAAACCAGGGCGTGTCGGTAAACGCCGCCGTCTCGTGCCGATGATCATTCAGCGTGAGACGGACGGCGCAGTCGTCCGGGTACTTCCATCCCGGCGCAATGGCCTCCACGATTTGCTGGCTCACCTCGCCGATGGAACGCTTCGGATCGGCGAGGATCTCATCCACGCGATACAGGCAGTTCAGCTCCTTGGCTCGCTCCTGGAGCGACTCCAGCAACTGGTGGATCGACGTTTCCTGCGGTGCCATGGACGCCACCTCACTACACGCTACGTGTGCCAGACCGCTCCACGCCCGGAGCGGCCATCAACCTTCACGAGCAGGGGCCGGTCGAGACGCACGTGCCGAACGTGCTCGGTCTCGGCAACAGTGACCTGCGCGTCGAGCCAGTCCCAATCAACCCCGCTGCCGGCCGGCCCGCTCCCTCCATCATGCGACACGCACAAGTAGTACACCTCGAAGCTAATCAAATTGTGAAAGAAGTGGGCTCCCTGGCTGGGTTCTACATCCATGCCGGATCGCGTGGACTCGACGATGACGCGCGCCCCGCCGATCTGGCCCCAGGTGACCGGAATGCCCAGCCAGGGATCCGAACTCCCCCAACGGCCGAATCCGCATAGCAGGTACGGACGGGACTCCTCGACCAGCCTGCGGTTCATCTGCCCAAGTTCTGGCG
>JAHEFO010000044.1:15409-20709 GCA_024640135.1 Acidobacteriota bacterium | reverse complement strand
AAACGCTTTGGCGCAAGTTGTCGCTTGGTGGTGCACCTTGGCGTGATGCTCGGACGATAGGCCGTATTACGTGCCAGTTACAGAGACATCACGTGGCTCATCCGACGCCGGAGGCACAGGGACACGGCACACGCGCACTGGAGCACGAACGCACTGGAGCACCGCCCGGCCGTACCGCGGCCCAGGCCGTGCGCTACACTGCGGGGGTGTTTTCACCGGAGGCAATCGACGCATGAGTGAACTGAAGGCGTTCTTACGGAGACTCGCAGGAGACTTTCTCCTTCAGTCCTCCATACCCCGTGTGATGCTCCTGGTGATCGCGGTCACGCTTGCCGGGCATGTGAGAACGGTGGGAGCCCAGGCGACTGCCGCGCAAACACCCAGGGCGACGCTGGCGCTGGTCGGCGGCACGCTGATCGATGGCTTCGGAGGCGTCCCCCTCCAGAACAGCGTGATCCTTGTTGACGGCGAGCGAATCACGGCCGTCGGCCAGGTGGGCTCGCTGGCCGTACCGCCGGGCACGACCGTGATCTCCACCGAAGGCATGTCGGTCCTGCCGGGTCTGTGGGACATGCACGTCCACCTGATGATCAACGGGCATTCCGATTACACCCACTGGGACGAGACCTACCCGGCGCGATTCGAGAAGGAGATCATGCCGGCCAGCGCGCACCAGTTGCTGCGCGCCGGCGTGACCTCGGCCCGGGACCTCGGCGGACCGCTCGAAGCGAGCATCAACGTGCGGAACGCCATCAACCGTGGCGAGATCCCGGGACCACGCCTGTACGTGTCCGGTCCGTTCATTCAGCATGAGCCGTACCCCGGCACCGAGGGTTTTCGGTGGGGTGTCAGCGGAGCCGCCGATGCCCGCGCCAAAGTCCGACAACTCGCGAAGGCCGGCGTGGACGTCATCAAGCTCATCGACCAGGACCAGATGACCGAAGACGAGGTCATGGCCGTCGTCAATGAGGCGCACGCGAACGGCCTTTCGGTGGTCGCGCACTCGCACCGGCCGGAAGAGATTCGGATCGGCATGCGCGCAGGTGTCGACAACTTCGAGCACACCGGCCTGGCCAACGCGCCGGAATATCCTGCCGACGTGATCGCCGCGATCCGGGAACGGACCGCCCGCATGAACCTCGGGCCGTTCTTCTGGACGCCGACCGTCTCTCCGCTCTTCAACTACGAATACCAGCGTGACCACCCGGAGATGCTCGACGACCCATCGTGGACCCTGGGGCTCGCCTCCGACATCATCGCCGACATCCGTCAGTCGCTGCGCAAGCCTGGCGAGCTGAGCTACTTCCAGCTCACGCCGTCGCGCATCCCGACGCTCAAGCGAAAGATCACGCAACTGCGCGACGCCGGCGCCACGCTCCTCATCGGTACCGACAGCGGCGTACCGATGAACTTCCACTCGCAATCCACGTGGAATGAGCTGGACATCTGGGTGCGCGAAATGGACATTTCTCCGATGGAGGCCATTCGAAGCGCTACCTACTGGCCGTCCCTGATGATGAAGAAGGACGCCGATGTCGGAACGGTCACGCCGGGAAAGTACGCGGACATCATCGCGGTCCGTGGCGACGTCCTGAAGTACATCAACCTCCTCCAGGACGTCGACATCGTCGTCAAAGGCGGCAAGCGCATCAGATAGCCGGATCGGCGCGGCTGAAGCCACGCCCTCCGATCCCTTGTGAGGATGGGCCAGGCCGCGTTGCGCTACTTCAGTCCCTTGATGATGTAGAGCTGACTCGCCGAACGGCTGTATCCGTAGAACACGGTGCCGTCCGGCGCCGCGATCACCTTCCGAAGTCCCGTGACGGCTGGCTGCAGGGGGCGAAGGGGCTTCCACAGCACGCGGCGTCCCGACGTCAAATCCACGCGATCGACCTGGAAGCTGCCAATGCGGTTCCGGAATACGAACAGCGAGCGCCCGTCCGCCGCCCATCCGGCGACATCATCGTCGGCCCCCAAGCCTGGCGCCGGCCGGCACGTTGTCTCAACGATGCCGCAGATCACCCAGTCTCCGGTCTCGCTGACGGCCAGCGTGCGCGAGCCGTCGGCTGAAATCAGATTGCCAGACCTGGGCGGTAACGTCACACCAGCCGGCAGCAACGGCGTCGGACTGACGCCGTCTGCCGTGACCAGCACTACCGCGGGCCCCGTGTTGGGGCGCGACACCTGAATCACGAGGCGGCCGTCCGGAAGCCAGCCTCCCCATTCCACGCTCTCCACCGGGCCGAGGTCCAGCACCTGCCGCTGTCCCGCGCCGGTGGGCACGATCGACACCACGGGCGGCGACTCATACGACGCCACAAGAGCCCTGCTCCCGTCGGGAGACAGCGCCAGGCCGCTTCCGTCTGCGATTCGCACGGGCTGCGACTGTCCTGGCGGCCAGAAGTACACAGACCCCTTCGGTCCGCCACTGTCACCGATGTTGTCGATCAGCAGTGCATGATTCGGGGCAATCGCGTCCGGCCCACCGCTCTCACGCCACGACCTGTCCTGCGGCACCTCCGCTCCACTCTCGAGCAGTTCGGCGACGCGCCCGCCGCGGTCGAACGAGACGAGCACGTCTCCGGTGGTCGAGATGTCGTGCAGCGTGATGGAACCGGGTGCGCGGTAGATGAGTCGCTGCCGGCCGGCCAGATCAAGACCGAAGATGGCCGTCTGCGAACCGGACGCTTCAGCCGCCGCAAACCAGACCTCGTGTGGGGAGGCCCAGGCGAGGGACCACCAGTCGCTCAGGGGCTGGCTCTCGGCGATCGGCTTCCCGGTCCGGTCGAAGATTCTGACCCGGAAGGCCGCGACCCCGCGCAAATCGAAAAACGCGGCGTACTCGCCGGACGGAGACACCCGCGGCGTCGCAAATGTCGTGGTGGTCCGCGCGCTGTCTTCATTCTCAGCCAGCACCTGGCCGACGGGGAATTCGATCGTGGTGCGCAGGCCCTCATTGCGGACGACGGCCATGGCCCCGTCGGCCCCGAAGTCCGCAAACCTCACGCCGTCGAGCTCCGCGCGCGGGGTCCCGCCGACGAGCGAGGCTTTCGAGAGCGTGCCCCGCCGCCAATAGCCGCTTCCGAGGTCGAACTCCGATCCGCTGAGCAGGGCGAGTTCGCCGGTGCGCGACACGCCGAGCAGATCGGCGCCGCGAAACCCGAGTGCCCGATACTCGAAGTTGTCGAGGCTCGTGACGAACACGTCGCGTGGCTGGCCGTCCCAGTCCGCGCTGTAGACGACCGTCCGATCGTCCGGCGCGAACCGTGCGGCGAAGACGAAACCATTCTCGAACGACACCGGCTGATACGTGACGTTGGAGACCATCGCTGACGCGGGCTCAGCCGTCCCACGGCTCCAGTACCCGGTGGCACCACCAATCAGCAGCGCGCCCGCGACGGCCGCGGCCAGCATGGGCACATGCCGCGACGGCGCCGGGGCCTCAAGCGCCGGCACCGCGCCGCTGCCCGACACAGTGGACCCCGACAGGGCTTCCAGCGCGAACGCGATGTCACGGGCGTTCTGGAACCGCTCGTTGGCGTTCTTTTCGAGGCAGTGGCGGATGATACGGTCGAGCGCCGGAGACACGTCGGGCTGCGATCCAGTCAGCTCGGGAGGATCCTGGGTCAGGATCGCCGTCATCGTGTCGGCGGCCGTATCCCGTTGGAACGCCCGCCGGCCCGTGACCAATTCGTACAGCACTGCGCCGAACGCGAAGACGTCGGCGCGTGCATCGACCGTCCGGCCGCGCACCTGTTCAGGCGCCATGTACCCGACGGTGCCGAGTACGGTGCCCGCGTCGGTCATGGCGGCCATGGCCGTCGAGTCAGAGGACCCGGACACGCCTGTCTGCCGGGCCAGGCCGAAGTCCAGGATCTTCACCTGCCCGTCGTCACACAGGAAGATGTTCTCGGGCTTGAGGTCGCGATGCACGAGGCTCTGGGTATGCGCGGCGCCGAGCCCACGGGCAATCTGCACGGCAATGTCCACGGCCTTGCGCACCGGCAGCGCGCCGTCGGCCAACCGCTCACGCAGCGTCTGCCCGGTCAGCAGCTCCATCACGATGAACAACTGCGGCTCATCGGAGGCGGGCGCCTCGTAGGCACCGGTGTCGAAGATCGCAATGACGTTCGGATGCGACAACGTCGCCACGGCCTGGGCCTCGCGCTCGAAGCGGGCGCGCCGATCGGGGTCGGCGGCAAACGACGGAGGCAGGATCTTGATGGCGACATCGCGCCCCAGTCGGGTGTCCCTGGCGCGATAGACCTGGCCCATACCTCCCTCGCCAATGGCAGAGACGACTTCGTAGGGGCCGAGACGGGTGCCGGGGTTCAACGCCATATGACGGCGAACATCATATCGTGAGGCAGGTACGGGCGACCGAGGCGACAATCTTCCAGGTGATCGGCCCTCGCGTCGGATCAGGGGCGTGATGTTCCTGGAACAGGCACGCAATGCGGCTTGGCGTCGAGCGCGCCACGATGACGAACTGGCCGTCGTGGGGTTGCAGGCAAACTTGACCTTGTGGGACTATCCTCGTGATTCGCCTTGAGGAGATTCACATGATGCGCCTTCATTCCTTCATCTTGTTAGGTGCCTTCACCGCCTTCTTGGCCACGACTCCCCAAACTACTCGGGCTCAGGATGATGCGTTCATAGGGGGGTCGATTCTCTCGGCGCCCTTGCGCTCGGCGACGACAATTCAAGGGAGGCAGTTGGGCGAGTTTCTTGCGAAAGTCCTGACCGCTACCGTTCCGGCGGACCGAAAATCGCTGGAGGTGGCATTGCGAATCCAGTTTGTGTCACGCAGAGACGGTATCGTCGACCGCAACGAATCCAAGCCAATTGAACTCAAGCCGGGCGTGAGATATCCAGGTTCGGTCTTGAATCCCAATCTGGGTCTTTGGGTGCCCAAAGCGTTCGAGGCACAGACCTTTACCGTCTCCCCGTCACCGCAGGTCTCCCGCTACCCGCCACAGGGAATGCCGCAAGAGTGCCCGGACGCCACGCATGCAGTCGTGGCCAGCCTTTATTCCAAGATTGGGACGGACTTCCCTGCCGGCTTCTTGAAGATTTGTCTCAGGACAGAGGGCTGACTTACGTCAGGTCCGGGCGCCGCCGGCAATCAGATTCGCGCCCGGCGAATTTGTCGAACTCGCATTGCGGGTTGGAACTGGCCGCCCATCGGACCTTCACCATCGCGACCGACGTGGAGGTGTACTTCTGCGATCCACCGAGTCCGTGGCAACGCGGTTCCAACGAGCACACCAACGGGCTCCTGCGCCAGTACTTCCCGAAGG
>JAHEFO010000044.1:0-15399 GCA_024640135.1 Acidobacteriota bacterium | reverse complement strand
ACCTGTGCCAGGTGAGTCAAACGCAGCTGAATGGCATCGCGCGACGGTTCAATCGCCGTCCGCGCAAGACCCCTGGCTACCAGACGCCAGCTGATAGACTGGCGGCCATCGTTGCATCGACCGGCTGAACCTAGGCACGTGATGCTCCTGGAAGGCCGGCGTCGCGGTTCGGTGGACACAAGGACCGGGGCGACGAGTGCTCGCTTCCCGTCGCCCCCTCAGCTGCACATATAATTTCGACATCTCGAATGGCACTGGCTAGCGGTACTCGCCTCGGTCCCTACGAAATCGTGTCGCCCTTGGGCGAAGGCGGCATGGGCGAGGTGTACCGCGCGCGAGACACCCAACTCGGTCGCGACGTGGCCTTGAAGATCCTGCCGGTGTCGTTCGCAAGCGATCCCGATCGCCTGATGCGCTTCGAGCGCGAGGCGAAGACACTGGCCTCCCTGAACCACCCGCACATCGCCGCGATCTACGGACTTGAATCGGCCGGCGGCCAGCGCGCGCTGGTGATGGAGCTCGTCGAGGGTGAGGATTTGACGAAGCGAATCGCGCGGGGCCCTGCGCCGCCCGTCGAAGCCGTCGGGATCGCCCGCCAGCTGGTTGACGCGCTCGAGGCCGCACACGAGAAGGGCATCGTCCACCGCGATCTGAAGCCGGCGAACATCAAGGTCACCCCGGACGGGGTCGTCAAGGTGCTCGACTTCGGGCTGGCCAAGGCCATTGAGGGGGACGGATCTTCTGGCGCAGACCCGTCCCCGTCGGCGGCGACGATGACGTCGCCGGCGATGACGGCGATGGGGGTCATTCTTGGCACCGCCGCCTACATGAGCCCGGAGCAGGCCAAGGGGCGACCGGTCGACAAGCGTAGCGATATCTGGGCATTCGGCGTCGTGCTGCACGAAATGCTGACGGGCCGGCAACTCTTCAGCGCCGAGACCGTGGCCGAGACGCTCGGCCTCATCTTCAGCCGGGAACCCGACCTGGCCGCATTGCCCGCCGATGTGCCGAGGGGGCTGCGGACGCTCATCGGCCGGTGCCTCGAGAAGGACCCGAAGCGGCGGCTTCGCGATATTGGTGACGCGCGGTGGGAACTCGAAGCCGGCGAGCCACCAGCCACGCCGGTCGACCAGTCGCCGGGAGGGGGTGCGTTGCAGTGGATCCCCTGGGCCGCTGCCGCAGTCGCCCTGGTGCTTGCCGGGTGGGCCTGGACGGCACGGCCGCGTGTGCTGATGACCGCTGTCGCCGACGGCCACTTGACGATCGAACTGCCAGCCGACGCCACGCTCGTGACCAATGACGAACCGGCTACGAGCCGTGGGCCCATCGCGGTGTCTCCAGACGGCCGTCACGTCGTCTATGTGGGTCCGAGCGGACGAAGCACGCGGCTCGTCGTGCGCACACTGAACGATTTCACGCCGCGAGCGATTGCCGGCACCGAAGGCGCCCGGCTGCCGTTCTTTTCGCCCGACGGCGACTCGGTCGGCTTCTTTGCCGACGGCAAGCTCAAGAAGACGCTGCTCTCCGGCGGCACGGCTGCGACGCTGGCCGATGCGCCGCGCCCGGGTGGTGCAAGCTGGGGAAGAAACGGCGAGATTGTCTTCGCACCGTTCGAAGGGGGCTTGTTTGCGGTGCCGGCCGCGGGGGGCACGCCCCGTCAAGTGACCAGTCTCGACTGGGCCGCCGGTGACGACCAGCACGCCTGGCCGCAACTGCTCGGCGATGGGCGTCAGGTGCTGTTCACGGTTGTGGCCTGGAGTCGCGAAACATCGGAGATCGTGCTCGTGAATCTGGATACCGGCGAACGGCGCCTGGTGGAGGAAGACGCCGCCTTTGCCCGCTACATTCCTGCGGCCGACGGCGGGGCAGGCCACCTGGTCTTCGTGCGTGGCGAGGCGCTCATGGCGGCCCCGTTCGACCCGGCGCGAGCCGGGCACGCGGGCACGGCCATTGCCGTGACCGACGGCGTGCGGGCCGCGCAGTTCGCCGTGTCGGACACCGGCATCCTGGTCTACGCGCCGAGCACGGGCGCTGCGCCCGATTACTCCCTGGTCTGGGTGGACCGAACCGGCGCCATTACGCCAATCACCGATGTGCCGCGTGGCTACGAAGACCTGGACCTTTCACCGGATGGTCGCCGCGTGGCGCTGACCATCGAGGAGTCGGGGGTGGATTCGCCCGCGCATGTGTGGATCGCCGACACCAGGCAGGGCACGCTGTCACGGCTCACGTTCGAGGGCTTCAGCCGCGACCCGGTGTGGGCGCCCGATGGCCAGTCGGTCACCTTCGGATCGAAGCGCGGCGAGAACGTCTTCGGCCTCTACGTCCAGCGCATCGACGGGAGCGCCCCGGCCGGGCTCGTGTGGGCGAGCCCCGTTCCGATCTGGCCGGATCCGCAGTCGTGGACGCCCGATGGCCGCACGGTAGTCTTCACCACCAAAGGCGCCGATACGCGCGATGATATCTGGGCGCTCTCGCTCGACGATGGCACGGCGCGGCCGTGGCTCTCGACGCCGACCGTTGAGTGGGCCGGGCGGCTGTCGCCCGATGGCAAGTGGATGGCGTACAACGTGCTCGATGGCGGCCGCGAACAGGTCTACGTCCAGTCCTACCCGGGTCCGGCGGCCAAGCACCTCGTGTCGGAGGGCGGCGGAGTCAATCCAATCTGGTCGAGAGACGGTCGCGAGCTGTTCTTCCGCCGTGACGACGAGCTGGTGGCCGTCGAGGTCGATACAAGCAGTGGTTTCTCGGTTGGCAAACCGACGGTACTCTTTTCGGGCCGCTACCGGCTCACTGGCCGCGACTACGACGTGTCGCCCGACGGCACGCGCTTCGTGATGATGCTCGCCAACGAGCCGCGCACGACGGACTCGATGCGCGTGCTCCTCAACTGGTGGCAGACGCTCGACGCGCGGCTCGCCGGCACGCGGTAGCGCGCGTCCGAGTGGAGCTTCAGGCCCTGGGAAGACCGATCGTGCCGGCGCGCTGACGGGGACCATCGCCCCGCCAGCGCGCCGTGCGTGCTCGAATGGACTATGTGAACTACTTGACTTCGCGGCCCGGCCCCAGCAGTGGGCACAGGAAGTAGTGATCCGTTGGATCCTGTACCCCGTTGCCGTTTGTGTCGTCCCACCAGCGGCCACCGAGGTACCCAGGGTCGCCCGGGCCCCACATCGTCTGGCCGTTCTCGATCTTCTGGAACCTGCCTCGGTACGGCAGCGGATCCCGGGCCACAAAGGTGTCGTAGTAGAGCCCCTGGCTGATGACGTAGACCGCGCCGATGGTGCCGGCACGGCCCCCCTTGGCCTGGAGGTCGCTGGTCGAAGCAACGGGTGAGGGCGCGGTGCTCATCGCCTCGCCGGAACATCCGGCCGTGACGAAGAGTCCAAGCGTAAGCAACGAAGTAATCGACAGATTTCGCACCATGTATGTCCTCCTTGTGAACATGACAGTGCCTTCGGGGAGCCGGAGGAAAAGGTTACGTCACGCCGAAAGGTGGGTCTGGGTTTCATGGGCGCATTGCCTGGCGGACGACCCGCCCATGACACCGGACCGCGCGCGACAACGCCTCGATCCAGAAGTTCATCCCGCTCCCGCTGCGGTATACTCTCGGCCAGCTGCCCGGGAGGTCGCACGTTCGAGTCGTGCAGGGCGCGCCATCTCCTTCCTCTTCTCGACAGCCTGCGTGGAGCGGCACCATGGAGCGACGGGATTTTCTGAGTACGACGATGTGGGGCGCGGCCGTGGTGGCCGCGAACGTGGCGACTGGGTCCGCGGAGGCTCTCACGAAGAGCCGCGCGGAGCCACAAGTCAGGCCGGGAGGCGGAATGCGGAAGATCCTGATTGCGGGTGGGGGATTCGGGACGAGTTTCATCCGGTACATGGCCGAGTTGACAGGCAAGCCGCGTCCGAAGCTGTGCTACCTGCCCACGGCCTCCGCCGATTCGCCGGCCGGCATCATCAGTTGGTATCGCAACTGCGCGCCGCTCGACGTTGAGCCGTCAGTGCAGGCGAGTTTCATCGCCAGCACCCAGCAGGACCGCGGCTGGGACGAAGTGTTCCTCTCAGTGGACGGAATCGTGGTCTCTGGCGGCAACACGCTCAATCAGCAGGCCATCTGGAAGGCGCAAGGCATCGACGTGGTGCTCCGGCAGGCATGGGACCGCGGCATCGTGCTTGGAGGCGCCAGCGCGGGATCGCTTTGCTGGTTCGAGGAAGGCACCACGGATTCGCGGCCGAAGGAGTTGTCGACCGTGCAGTGCCTGGGGTTCCTCAAAGGCAGTCACAGCCCGCATTACGATCGCGAGCCGGGCCGCCGGCCCTTGTACGAGAAGCTCATTGCCTCTGGAGAAATGAAGCCCGGGTACGCGTGCGACAACGACGCCGGCATCTATTTTCAGGACAACGAGGTGGCGCGCGTGGTCTCCACGAGGGCCGGCGCCAAGGTGTACTACGTCAACCGTGTCGGCAACCGGGCCGTTGAGCGCGTCCTGGAGCCCGAACGGATTGCCGACGTCCCTGACGTCGTCTAGTCGCGCCGCAGGGCCTTCAACGGATCGATGCGAGCGGCAGTGAAGGCCGGCGCGAGGTTCGCCAGCCCGGCCACCAGCACAAGCAGACCGACGGCCAGGCCATAAGCCACCGGGTCGAAGGGGCTGACGCCATACAACAGCGAGGCCAGAAGCTGTCCTACACCGAGTGAGGCGAGCGTGCCGAGGCCCAGGCCCACCAGCGTCAGGCGTCCCCCCTGGCTGAGAATGAGGCGAAGCACCTGGCCCGGTGCTGCGCCCAGCGCCATGCGAATACCCACTTCGCGCGTCCTCAGACTCACTGAATAGGCGATGACGCCATACAGGCCGATCGCGGCCAGCAGGAGCGCAAGTCCGCCGAACCCGCCAATGATCCCGGCGCCGATTGTGGTCGGCGCCATCGTGGCCGCGGTAATCTCTGACGCCGAGACGTCCTCGGTAAACACGATGTTCGGCTCCAGTTTCCAGAGGGCCTGCCGGAGCATCGGCAACGCAGCGGTCGCCGGAGTCGAGGTGCGGACGACGAATCCGTTCATTCTGGAGCGGACCGAGGGCAGGTGCAGATACGGGCGCGGGTCCTCGCCCACTGAGCGCACCTTGTGGTCCCGCGCGACGCCAACGATTTCCAACGGCTCCTGATCGTACTCGCCCGGGTAGAGCCGGCTCCCGACGGCTGAACCATCGGGCCAGTACTGCCGGGCGAGAGTCTCGTTGATGATCGCGACGGGACGGCCGTTCAGCACCTCGTCCTCGGTGAACGCCCGGCCCTGGAGAATCGGCACGCCAACCACCTTGAAGTAGTCCGCACCCACCGACACCGCGTCCACCAGACTGGGGTCATCGTCCGCCGCATGATGGCCCTGAACCTTGATGCTTGTCATGTTGATGTCTGGCGCCAGCGGCATTCGCGAGGCCGTGGACACGGCTTCGACACCAGGCAACGCGCGGACCTCGTCGAGGGCCCGTGTTCGAAACGCCATCGCCCGGTCGGCATCGTAGCCATTCATCTGGAGATTGAATGACAGCGCAGCGACAGGAGTCGGATCGAAGCCGATGTCCGTGTCGCGCGCAACGAGCAGTCCGCGCACGAGAAGGGACCCGGCGACCAGCAGGACCAGGGACAACGCCAGCTGGCCGACCACCAGCGTGTCACGCAGCGTGATCCGTCGCCGGCCGGCGCGTGCCTCACCGGCGGAAGGTTCTTTCAAGGCCGGAACCAGGTCGAGTTTCGATGCCGACAACGCCGGTGCCAGCCCGAACACGAGCGCGGTGATCAGGGAGACGCCCACGGCAAAGGCGAGCACGGTGCCATCGAGCGACACATTGAAGTCGACGGGGAACGGGAAGACGTTGGTGCCGAATCCTGAGATCAGGCGGGCCGCCCCCATCGCCAGGAGGGCGCCGACCGTTCCGCCGACGGCCGCCAGAATGATGCCCTCGCTCAGCAACTGCCGGACGATTCGCGCGCGACTGGCGCCAATGGCCGAGCGGATCGCGAGTTCGCGGCGTCGCGCCGTGCCGCGGGCCAGCAGCATGTTGGCGACGTTGGCGCAGGCGACGAGCAGCACCAGGCCCACTGCCGCCAGCAGGCCCACGCTGGCGGCGCGGACGTATCCGTCCAGCATCGGGTGGAACCGGATACTCGAGGCCGGCAGGACCCGCGCGCCCACATCTTCGTTGAGCACCGGGTAGTCTGTCTGGAGCCGGGCAAATACGGCATCGACCTGACTGCGCGCCTGCTCGATCGTGCGGCCTTCCGCCAGCCGGCCTTTCACGAAGAGCCAGCGGGTACCGCGGCGATCAAGCCGCGTCGTGCCAGGGTCGTTGTCAGCCGTGGACTGCATGCCCGAGAATTCGAGGCGCTCCACCATCATGACCGGGACCCAGAAATCAGTCGGGATTCCGGGAATCGTCCCGTGGAACTCCTGAGGCGCGACGCCAACGACCGTGTAGTTCAGGCCGCTCAGGTTGACCTCGGTCGCCAGCACGTCCTCGCGTCCCCCGAACTGGCGCTGCCACAGGCCGTAGCTGATCACCGCAACCGGCGCGGCCCCAGGAGCGAGGTTTTCGTCTTCACGGAAGGCGCGCCCAGACAGGGGCCGAATGCCAAGGACGTCAAAGTAATTGGCCGTGACCGTCTCGCCGACCACGAGCTTCGGCCGGTCGTTCGTGGCCAGGACCCCCCGCACGAACGAATGGGCCGCCAGGCCCGAAAACGCGTCGACGTGCTCCCGGATCGACAGGTAGTCCGGATACGACGTCGTCAATTCCGGAAAATCTTCCAGCCAGCTCGAGTAGATTTCGACCAGTTCTTCGGGGTGCGAGACGGGCGTGTCGCGAAGCAGGACCGCATTGACGACGCTGAACAGCGTGGTGGTGAGGCCGATGCCGAGCGCCAGCGAACCCACGGCAACGAGGGTGAAACCAGGGCGGCTGATGAGTTGGCGAACGCCGTGCCTGAAATCCCGAATCAATGTGCCCATGCGTGTCGAGCCTCCGCATTGACCTACGGCGGAGGCCCGGCACCGGTTCGATTACGGCTGCTTCTGTTTCTCGATCATGCCGCCCAGCATGTGCAGCATTTCGACCGGGAGCGGAAAGATGATCGTCGAGTTCTTTTCCGACGCGATTTCCGTCAATGTCTGCAGGTATCGCAGGGTGATCGCGACCGGTTCGGTGGCAATCACGCCGGCGGCCTGCGAGAGCTTGGTCGAGGCTTCGAGCTCGCCCGCGGCGTGGATGATCTTCGCGCGCTTCTCCCGCTCGGCCTCGGCCTGCCGGGCCATCGCGCGCTGCATGTCAGGCGGAAGGTCCACGTGTTTGACTTCCACCGACGACACCTTGATGCCCCACAAATCCGTGTGTTCGTCCAGGATCTGCTGCAGCTGCGCATTCAGCCGGTCGCGTTGCGACAGCAAGTCGTCCAGATCCACCTGGCCCAGCACACTCCGGAGCGTGGTCTGCGCCAGTTGCGACGTGGCGTAGTTGTAGTTCTCCACCTCAACAATGGCGCGGCGCGGATCCATCACGCGGAAATAGATGACGGCGTTGACCTTGACCGAGACGTTGTCCCGTGTGATCACGTCCTGCGGCGGCACGTCAAAGACCACCGTCCGAAGCGTGACCCGCACCATCCGGTCGATCGGCTTGAAGACGAAGACCAGTCCCGGGCCCTTGGCGTCAGGCAACAGCTTACCCAGCCGGAAAATGACCCCGCGTTCGTACTCCGACAAGATCTTGATCGAACTGATCAGGTACAGAGCGAGCATGAACAGAACGACAACCAGTGGTTCAGCAGCAAGCATGATGAGTCCTAGACCTTTCGCACGGTAAGAGTGAGTCCGTCAATGTCGGTGACGCGCACGGGCGCCCCCTCTGCAATGTCTTCGGTGGTTGTCGCGCGCCAGATTTCACCCTGAGCACGGACCTGCCCCACCCCGTTGGCGTGAATGGTCGTCATGGTGTGGCCGGTGACGCCAATCATGCCTTCCGATCCGGTCACCGGGCGCTGGCGCTGGGCCATGACGCCCAGTCGAACCAGGAACAACGCCAGGACCAGCGCGGTGATGACGATGGGGCCGACCACCTGGAAGCTGATCTGTAACTCAGGCATCCGGGGGTCCACGAGAATCATCGACCCGAACACGAGGCTGATCGTGCCGCCGGCAAAGAGGAGCCCGTAACTGGTCACCTTGATCTCCAGAATCAGCAACAGGATGCCGAGGGCAATCAGCAGCACGCCGGCGTAGTTGACCGGCAGGAGGCGCAGCGCGAAGAACGCGAGCAGGAGCGACACGCCACCCACCACGCCCGGCAGGACCGCGCCAGGATTCCAGAGTTCGACGGTGAGCCCCAGCATGCCCAGACTCAGGAGGATGTACGCGATGTTCGGGTGCGCAATTGCGCTGAGTACCCGCTGCCGGAACGTCATCTCGTCTGTCCGCAGTTCCGCGCCGGACGTCTGCAGGACCACCGTGCTGCCGTCAAAGCGGGTGATGGTGCGGCCATCGAGCTGGCGGAGAAGGTCGGGCACATCGTTGGCGATGATGTCCACAAGCGGAGGCGTGGCGTCAGCCGCCTCGCGCTCGGTGAACGCGCGACTCTCGGTCACGGCTTCCTCTGAGAGGGTGACGTTGCGGTGGCGGCCGCCGGCCAGCGTGCGCGTATACGCGGCCACATCCTGGGCTGCCTTTTCAGAAGTGGTTTCATCCATCGCTTCGCCGCCGCCAGACACCGGATGCGCCGCGCCAATATGTGTGCCTGGTGCCATCGCCGCAATGTCGGCCGCGATGGTCAGAATGAAACCGGCCGAGGCCGCGCGGCTGCCGGAGGGGCCAATGAACACTGCAATCGGTGTCTTCGCGGCGAGCATGCGCGTCACGATGTCGCGCGTCGAGTCCACCAACCCGCCAGGCGTTCGCAGCGTGAACACGACCAGCGCCGCGCCGGCCTCGTCAGCGGAATCCATCGTCTGGATCATGTATTCGGCCGAAACCGGGTGAATCACGGCATCGACCACCGAGGTATAGATCACCGGTTGGCCGGAAGCCCCAGCTTGCGTCGCGGCCATCAGGACTGGCCCCATGCCCATCACGAGCAAACCGAGGAGCGCCGAGCGTCGTGGGGCTCTCATGCGGGTTCCTTCTCAGGCCAAGTATACGCCCCCGGTGCGTCGGAGAGGGCGGGGCCGGCCGCGGGGAGACCGTTCCCACTCCCGGCAATCCGGCGTCCCAGTTTCGGTGACGTATCTCCGGAATCGCCCCAAAAGCTGTCCGATTGCGCCCCGTCGAGAGCTTCATGGCCGGTACGAAATGTGCTGCTCCCCAGCCCCATGGGCACTTGGATCAAGGATTTCACGCAGGCCATTCGGAGTTTGCGCAAGCAGCCGGGTTTCGCGCTCACGGCGATTCTCACGCTGGCGCTCGGTATCGGGGCCACCGCAGCCATCTTCAGCGTTGTCGATGCCGTTCTGATTCGACCACTGCCGTACCGCGATGCCGATCGACTGGTCCACGTGGCCCACGATCTCGCGGCCCGGAACGTTGTCGACTTTCCGTTCGCGCCTGGAGACTTCCACGATCTTCGTCAAATGACATCGCCCTTCGAGCAGGTGGAGGCGGTTCAGACGTTTCTCTTCACGTTTGCCGGAGACGGCGCGGGGCGCGACACCGAGCGTGTACCCGGCGCGCAGGTGACAACAGGCTTCTTCCGGCTTCTGGGGCTGGACATTGCCTACGGACGCGACTTCACGGACGCCGATGGCGCGCCGCTTCCGCCGCCGCCCGCACCGGTGCCCGGTGCGGCCCCTGTGCAGGGACCACCACCGCCGCCGCAGATCACGATGCTGAGCTACGAGTTCTGGGAGCGCCGATTCGGCGCAGACCCGTCAGTGGTGGGCACGGTTCAGCAACTGGGCGCCCAGCCGTTCCAGATCGTCGGTGTCCTGGCGCCCGGTGCCCAGTTGTTGTTTCCACCCAATCTCAATGTCGAGCGCATGCCGCAGGTATGGGTCAGTGATCGGACGGACTTCGTTCAAGCGTCGCGCATCAATGTGAGCCTGCGCGTCATTGGCCGACTGCTCCCGGACGTCACGCTCAAGCAGGCGCAATCCGAAATCGATGTCCTGGCGGCGGACCTGCGCCGCCTCGTGCCGATCAAAGAGACGGCTGGCATGGAGTTCCGCCTGGCACCGTTTCAACAGGACCTGGTCGACGATGTGCGGCCCATCATCCTGTCGCTGATGGGCGCGGTCGTCTGCGTGCTGCTGATCGCGTGCGCAAATGTCGCGAACCTGCTGCTCGTACGAACGGCTGCGCGCGAGCGCGAACTGGCAGTGCGAACGGCCCTCGGCGGGTCCCGCCGCCGGTTGATCGGCCAGTTGCTGATGGAGAGCCTGGTGCTGAGCGTCAGCGCCTCGGTCGTGGGCCTGCTCTTCGCCCGCGCGGCGATCCAGGGGCTGCGGGTCATCGCACCGGACAATGTGCCCCGGCTGGACACCGTGGCCATTGACCCCACCGTCATCGGGTTCGGTATTGCGGTCTCTGTGGTCTCGGTCGCGGTGTTCGGATTGTTGCCCGCCATCCGGGCGTCCCGGCCCAATGTCATGGACGTCCTTCGCCGATCGGGTCGAAGTGAGGCGCTGGGCCAGGGCCGGTGGATACGCGACGGCGTCGTCGTGGCGGAGGTGGCGCTGTGTTTTGTGCTGCTGGTGGGGTCTGGATTGATGGTTCGCAGCTTCGGAGCGCTCTACCAGGCCAGCCCGGGCTTTGACTCCAGCGGCATGCTCACATTTCAGCTCACCAACGTTGGCCAGGTGGCGCAGGATCCTGCAGCGCGACTGGCCCTGGTTCGTGACCTGCAGGAACGGCTGGAAGCGGTGCCCGGGGTCGGGGCGGTCACCGCAACGTCCTACCTCCCCCTTGGCGGCGGACAGGAGCCCCTGGTGCGCTATGGCACGGAGGAGGCAGTGGCCGACCCCACCAAGTACCAGCAGGGGAACGTTGCCTTCATTCAGCCCGGCTATTTCGACGTCATGGGGACGCCGGTTCTTGAGGGCCGGGAGTTCGTCGACGAGGACAACAGACAAGTCCCGCCCGGTATCATCATCGACACGGCCCTGGCGGCGCAGATCTTTCCGGGTGGGCGGGCCGTGGGCCAGCGGTTGTTCGCCAGGATCACCCGCAACGAGCCCGATCCATATGAAGTCATCGGGGTTGTCGCTCACCAGCGCAACCTGTCGCCGGCCTTTGATGGACGGGCGGCGCTCTACCTGCCGGACGCGTTCATCGGAGGGGGCGCGGTTGGGCAGTGGGTCGTGCGCACGACTGGAGACCCGGCATCGCTCGAGGCCGGCATTCGGCGTGAGGTGACGGCGATCAGTCCGCGCCTTGGCGTATTCGACGTGAAGTCGATGGAGACCCTGGTCGATGAGGCGGCGGCGGGCACCCGTTTTGTCTTGTGGTTGCTCTCGCTCTTTGCCAGCGTCGCGATGGTCATGGCCGCGGTTGGCCTCTATGGCGTCTTGTCGACGGCGGTCAGGCAGCGCAGGGCGGAGATTGGGGTGCGGATGGCCTTTGGCGCCACCTCTCGCAGCATCTTCGGGCTGATAGTCGGGCACGGGCTCAAGCTCAGTCTTGCCGGAGTGGTGCTCGGAGTCCTCGGCGCACGGCTGTCCACCAACGCCATCAGCGGGATGCTCGTGGGCGTATCGGCGGCTGACCCGCTGACGTACTCCGTGATTGCGGCAGGCTTTCTGCTGGTGGCCGTCGTGGCGTGTGCGGTGCCCGCGCTCCGGGCCTCCCGCCTCGCGCCGTTGGAGGCGCTCCGGCAGGACTGAGACTCACGTCCGCCACTTCCTCATTCCCTCATTTCGCCTGAAGTGTCATAGTCAGTCGCGAAATGACAGCCACCACCGTGCGAATCTCCATGGTGGCCGGTGTTTGTGCACTGGCCGGACTCCTCATTCTGCATGGCGCTTCGGTGAGCGCACAGCAGACGCCGACGCCGCCACCGCCGCCGCAGTTCCTGACATCCGCCGTTCAGCTTGCGGCTTTCGAACAGGCGGCCGCCGGGGACTTGGATTACCTGCCCGGCGAAGTGATCGTCAAGTTCCGCCCGGGTGTGTCCGTCACCCAGCAGGCGCGCGCGCTTTCTGCGGTACGGTCACGACCGTCGCCTGATCGGCTGCAGTGGATCGCCGACCGCACGGCCCGGCTTGTGGTGCCTGAAGACCCGGACTCGATCGGCGCGGCGGCGAACCTGACTCGCCAGCCGGAGGTGGAGTATGCGCAGCCCAACTGGCTGAGGCGGCCATCCTCGGTGCCGAACGACACGCGGTTCGCATCCCGGCAGTGGAACCTGACGATGATCGACATGCCCCGCGCATGGGATCTCAACCGCGGCGCCGGGGTGACCGTGGCGGTGGTGGACACCGGTCTGACCAGCGTGAACGCGACCTTTCCGTTCAAGACCTGGGATGGGACCGGGATCGTGACGGCGCAAGTGCCCGTCGGCATCAGTCCGGACATGGATGCGTCGCGGATCGTTGGAGGCCGCGATTTCGTCTTCTGGACCGGACCCGTGATCGATTCGGATGGGCACGGCACCCACGTATCCGGGACGGCGGCACAGACCACCAACAACAACCTGGGTTACGCCGGTGTGGCCTACAACGCGAACATCATGCCGCTCAAGGCGTGCCTGAGTTTCTGGGACGTCCAAATCCTGCGGGCGGAGTTCGGCGTTGAAGGATATCCCCCTCTCAATTCCGGGGGATGCCCGACGTCAGCCATCGTGGCGGCCATCCGCTACGCGGCCGACAACGGCGCCAAGGTCGTCAACTTGAGTCTGGGCGGCACCGACCCGTCTCCTGCGGATCAGGACGCGCTGGCGTATGCGGTCGGACGAGGTGTATTCGTCGCTATCGCGGCGGGCAATGAATTCGAGGACGGCAACCCCACGACCTATCCGGCGTCATACGCGCGTCAGTTGGCCGGCGCGATGGCGGTCGCGTCCGTCGGTCGGACCTCGCGACGCTCATATTTCTCGAGCACCGGAGATTTTGTGGAAATCGCCGCGCCTGGTGGAGATGCCCGGGAGGGTGACGGCAACGGCGTCATCTTTCAGACGGGGATCTTCTATACCGACTACGACCCGGCCGTCGTCATCTTCCCGCGGTTCGATCGCTATTCGGATGCGGCCTCGCAGGGGACGTCAATGGCGTCGCCCCATGTGGCAGGCTTCGCGGCGTTGCTCATGAGTCAGGGTGTGAAATCGCCCGCGGCCGTCGAGGCGTTGATCAAGGCCACCGCAAAGGATTTGGGCGATCCAGGGCGTGACAATAGTTATGGGGCGGGTCTGATTCAGCCCCGCACGGCGTTGCGCGGCTTCGGGGTGGTGAGGTGATCATGTCGCGTCGAATCGGCGTTGTGGTGTGTGTGGTGGGACTGTTGTGGGCGACGCCGGCGGGAGCGCAGTCGCAGACGGCGTCCTCGAGTCCGTCAAAGATCGGCGTCCATGCCTTCGGTCACTTCGAGTGGCAGAAGATGACCGCGAAGAAGACGTTTGATGCGGTCACGGGCAAGACGTCCTTGACGGGATTGGGTGGCGGCATCGAAGTGCGGCGCTTGTGGCAACGCCTGTTTGCGCGCGTCTCGCTCTCACGAATGTCGAAGACTGGCGAACGTGTGTTCGTGTTTGACAACGAAGTCTTTCCGCTTGGGATTCCGCTCGAATTGAAAATGACGCCGATCGAGGCCACTGTCGGCTGGCGTTCTGCGCCGTCGCGGTCGCGCGGCATCGTCTCCTATCTCGGCGGCGGGTTCCTGTCCATGAAGTACGAGGAGTCGTCAGCCGGTGACGCCGCAGGTGAGGGAGTCGACGAGACCTACAGCGGCATCGTGCTGTTCGGCGGCGTCGAGGTTCCCGTGTGGCGGTTGGTATCGACCGCGGCCGAGATCGGCTGGCGGAAAGTGAACGTCCCGGATCCTGGCGGGACGCTCGAGGCTTTTGGTGAGAAGGGCCTCGGTGGCTTGACCATGCGAGTGATGGTGTCGATAGGAAGGTAGTTCGCTCACGTGACTGTCGACGAGGATCCGGGTGGGGCCGTCCAGGGCGAGCCGCATGACAACTGGATGCGCGAAGCCCTGATCCTGGCGGGTGAAGCGGCCGCGGCAGGGGAAGTGCCCGTGGGGGCCGTGGTGGTGCGCGACGGCCGGGTCATTGGCCGGGGCCGGAACGGTCCAGTGGGGTCGCACGATCCCACGGCGCACGCGGAGATCGCGGCCCTTCGTGATGCGGCGGCGAGTGTCGGGAACTACCGCCTCTCTGGCGCCACTTTGTACGTCACGCTTGAGCCGTGTGTGATGTGCGTGGGCGCGTTGGTCCATGCGCGGGTGCAGACGGTCGTGTACGGGGCCACGGAACCCAAGTCAGGCGCGATGGAATCAACCCAGCGTGCGCATGAACACCCGGCGCTCAATCATCAGATACGCGTGGTGTCCGGCGTTCTTGCCGCCGAATGCCGCGAGGTATTGCAGGCGTTCTTTCGCCAGCGCCGCGCTCAGACGGTCCCTCACGAGACATGACGCAATGAAGGAGCCCGGCTGCGTCTTCACACCGACCAGGCTGGCGAGTTGCCGATTCGAACTGGGATATGCGATCCTGTTGGGCCCGACCCCCCTCTGCGGAGAGGTACCGAAGTGGTCGTAACGGGGGCGCCTCGAAAGCGTCTTGTCCGCAAGGGCACGTGGGTTCGAATCCCACCCTCTCCGCCAACCTTCGCTTGTCGATCGCTCCGCCCTGTCCGCCGCAGCCTGGAGCCACCTTCGACGTGACTCAGGTCGCCCCGAGCACTGCCGAGGGGCGAAGTGACCGTTTGGCGCAGGTGGGCAGACACCTGCCCGATTCGAACACCCGCGTCGAGCTCCTCCATTCCGTGTCGGTGCCGAACGTGACCGGGCGAGCGTTACGCGTGACGTAACGAGGATTGTATGTCATCATCACGGGAGTGGTCGTCAGCTATCGGGATTCTCGAACGACTGATTTCGCGGTCGGCAAACGAGTCAAGGCGTTTTCAGGTTTTGACCGGCCGGCGCGCCTCAAGCTGGACCGACTTGAAGCGGCGGTCGAGTTGAATGATCTGGCGGCGCTGCCGGGCAACCGCTTCGAAGTCTTGAAGGGCGATCGAAAAGGCCAGTACAGCATCCGCATCAACGACCAGTGGCGGATTTGTTTCGAATGGCCGCGAGGATCATCAGGCCCGACCAACGTCGAGATCGTGGACTACCACTAGGGAGAGAACATGGCAGCCACTGCAATTCACCCAGGGGAGCACCTGGCGGAAGAACTGAGCGCACTTGGCATGAGCGCG
>JAHEFO010000263.1 GCA_024640135.1 Acidobacteriota bacterium | reverse complement strand
GGCGCCCGGCTGGCTAGGCGCGACGAGTGAGAATACTGGCGGTATTTGAACGAGGAGCAACGCCGCCAGACGGGATGCCCCGGCAGAAAGGCGCTTTACAAATGGCGCGGACAGGCCACTAATCGACGAATCGCATGGCCGGCGCCAGTCCCAGGTTCTGAATGACGATGGTCAGCAGAAGCAGGAGGAACACCATCAGCAAGACCCGAAGGCCCATCCGCCTGGAAGACGTGCCGGCAGCGATCCCACCGATGACCGCACCCGCCGCACCCAGTTCGACAGCCTGTCCAAGCCACCACCCGGCCAACAGCGGAATGCCGGCCGTGGTGATGGAGTACAAGCCCAGAATCAGCCCGCCCCAGACGACCAGACCGGTCACAAACCCATGCCACCATCCTGCCGCGAGACCGCGCACATCGAGGCGGCGGAGAAACCAGAACAGCGAGGCCGTCAGCACCAGGAAGGCCGCGTAGCCCAGAGGGATTCGTCGAAACGCCTGTTCGGCGGGCAGCAGGAATCCACTCGGGACGACATAGAGCCGGGCGAGGAGTCCGCCATGCAGGAACAGATCGACACCGACTGACAGGAACCAGGCGATCGACACTGCCGGCAACGGGCGTGCGTAGCTCATCTGTTGGCCTCAGCCCAGACAGTATGGTCCTCCAGCCATGAAGAAGCCAGACAGATGGACATTCCGGGCCTTGAATTCCGAACCGCCTCATAGCAGACTGCACGCATGTCAAAGTTCCTCATTGAGGTTCCGCACGAAGCGGACGTGGTTGCATGCGCCCACGCCATCAAAGTCCTGCTCGCCACCGGTTCACATTTCCTGACGAATGCGGATTTCGGGTGTCATGACGGCGTGCACAAGGCCTGGATTGTGGTGGACGTGGACAGCAAGGACGAAGCCAGGGGCATCCTGCCGCCCGTCTATCGAGCCCAGGCGACCATCGTGGAACTGTGCAGGTTCGACCTCGACGAAATAGAAAATCTCATCAAGCGTCACGAAGGCGGATAGCTCGTCGTCCGTTCCGGGATGTCGTTGGTTCGCGTGTCACGCGTCAGCGTCAGCCACCGCCGACATCCCATCGCATGAAACCAGCGCTCGGTCACCAGACCCTCGGCGTTGGTGTGCATGAACGCTCGATCCAGGTCCCGTGCGTCCGGATCGACAACGCGTTCGGGTATGGTCGGAATCTCCCCGTGCAGGAACTCTTCAATGGCGCGGACGCCGCAATGCGGACACTGGATTCGCAGACGACGGACAGTCATCAGTGTGTCCCCGCCGATCCACGGTCGGCCATCGTGCGATCGTTCGCGAACCGCTCCAGCGCAAAGGGCGCAATGAGCGGCGGCGTGCGGCCCGTGGCGATCAATGCCGCCATCTGCTCGCCGCCGGCCGGAATGGCCTTGAATCCCCAGGTGCCCCACCCAGTCGTCACCAGAAGGTTCGGCACACCGGTGAAGCCCATGACCGGCGAATAGTCAGTGCTCATGTCGCACACGCCGGTCCACTGCCTGAGCACCCTCAGATCGCGGAGGAACGGCAGCAAGGCGATACTCCGGAACGCGCAACTGCGAAGAAACGAATGGCCGGAGTCGTAGGCATAGGCTGGCGCGCGGTCGACTTCCGCCCCCACCAGCATCTCACCCTTGGCGGTCTGCGACACATACACACCCAGGCCAGACGACGCGACGATCGGGCCGAAAGCCTGGGCGTACCGATTGGTCACGAACGCCTGCAACTGATGCGTCCGGATCGGCAGGCGCAGACCAACCATCGACGCCAGCGTGGTGACGTGTCCGCCGACAGCGGACACGACGAGGCCGCCCCCGATCGGTCCGGCGGTCGTCTGCACACCAGTGACCCGGTCGCCGTCTCTGAGAAACCCCGTCACCGTCGTTCGCTGATGCACATGAACACCAAGCCGCATCGCGCCCTCGGCGTACGCCCACACAACTCTGTCATGCCGCGCGCTGGCTCCCGCCGGATGGTAGGACGCACCGTAGATGGGCCAGACGCCCTGACCGGTCATGTCCAACTGGGGACAGATCTCGCTGATCGTCTTCACATCGACGTACTCGGTCCTTGATCCGAACGCGGTGTTGATCTCAGCCCGTGCCCGTTCCTGCCGCACACCCGCTTCGCTATGCGCAATCCACAACAGGCCCTTCGTGGCATGCATCAGATCGCGCCCGGTCTCCTGCTCGAGCTGACCGTACATCTCGAGGCTGTGCTGGTAGAACCGCACCGCCTCGGGTATGCCGTAGTTGGCTCGAATAATCGTGGTGTTTCGACCGGAGTTTCCCGATCCGATATAGCCCTTCTCGATCACGGCGACGTTGGTGATGCCGTGTCGTGTCGCGAGATAGTAGGCCGTCGCCAGGCCGTGGCCTCCGCCGCCAATGATGACCACGTCGTACGAAGGTCTCACGTGATCAGGCCACCGCAGGTCGACCAGGCGTTCGACAAACTCGTTCATGACCAACGCTCCGCGAAGTCGATGACGAACGGCACCGGCACCAGGAACAAGATGCGTTCGGCCTCGAACCACACTTTCACCGGAATACCTGCCACCGCGCCCTGCGCAAAGGCCGGTCGCTCAGCCGGCAGCTCCCAGTCGCATGCGTGTTCGAGGAACTGTATTCCCGACTTGTGATCGACCCAGGCGCCGCAGAACGCCGTTTCCGGCTCGACGATCGCATGCTGATCGGGAACCGCCCCGAGGTCGACCGTCCCGGCTGCCAGCACTTCGTCCTGCGCGATCCTCAGCACCAATGCGCCGGTTGGCCACACTGCGCGGTCGATGGCGGCGGGCGTCGCCACAACCCGCGTGAACAACATGCGCTCAAGCGCGCGCACGCAATCCCTCCGGATCGAACGAACGCGTCGTCACACGATGCGCGGGGCGTCCGTCAATCGTGACCATTGTCGGCAGGCCCGCGGAACCGGCGTTGATCCCCGGCTGCACGCGCAGCCAGCCCAACATCACCGACCGCCCCAGCGCCGGAGACCAGCCGCTGGATGTCACATAGCCGGCGTAGTCATCGCCAGCCCAGATCGTGGCGCCTTCGGCTGGCGCCTCGCCCTCCGCCTCCAGCATGCACAACTGCCGGTCGAGAGAGACCTTGTTGGTCCGGACAACCGCCGCACGGCCGACGAACGAGGGCTTGTCGAGACGGACGGCCCACTCGTGATTGAGCCGTCTGGGCGTCGAGTCGAAGTCCGTGTCCTGGCCGACGATGATGTGACCCATTTCCAGGCGGAGCTTCATCAATGCCTCGAGTCCGTGCGGACGGACGCCAAGGCCGGCACCCAGATCCAACAAGCGCTGCCACAGATCGGTCGAATCGTCGGCGGCGTGGTGCAATTCGAACGACATCTCTCCCGTGAAACTGAGCCGGAAGATCCGGGCCGACACGCCGGCCACGGTGGCGACGGCGTGGTGAAGAAATGCGGGCGGACTGTCTACTCCCGCCAGGGCGAGCAAGTCCCTGGCGCGGGGACCTGTCACATTGATCGCGCCAAGCGACATTGTCTGGTTCATGATCCGGACGTCACAGTCCAGCGATTCGGCCCAGTCGCGCACCCAGGCTTCCGCAAACCTGGCGCCTCCGCTCGTAAACGTCAGCGTGAAACGTGTCTCGCTGTCGCGACTCACCATCCCATCGTCGACCACGTAGCCGCGCTCGTCGAGAAGGAGAACGTAGCGAGAGCGACCTGGCGCCAGGGAGGCAATCGGCACGGGGTACAGGTGCTCGAGTAGCGCCACGGCGTCGGGACCCGATATCTGCATCTTTCCAAGGGTGCTCACGTCACAAATCGAGGCACCGTTGCGCACCGCCGTGTACTCGGCGTCCACGTCGCCGTAGTGCCAGGGCCGCCACCAGCCGCCGAGGCGCTCCATCTGCGCACCAAGCGCGCGGTGTTGGCTGTCAAGCGCCGTGCGCGGCGTTGCAGCATGATGAGCACCGGCCGCCGCTTCACCGAGCGTCAGTTGGCGCGTGACCGGACGTGCCGTGAAAGAGGCCGGCGGGTCGGATCCCTGCGCCCCCAGGAACGAACGGATGTGAGGAACGCACACCGCGCCCTGGCAGGGACCCGTGCCTGCCAGCGTGGCGCGCTTGACGAGGTCGAGTTCACGAAAGCCGCGCCCGTGGACCGAACGAAGATCGTCAACCGTGACACCCGCACAGGGACAAACGACGCCGGTCGAAGGGCACGGCGGCAGGTCCGGCGCCAGCAACACGTCCCCGACGCCCCGGATGTTCGTGCCTCGAGCCATGCGAAGCAGGGCATCGCGGGGCGTCAGTCCCAGGCCCAGAGAGACGGTGTCGCACTCGTGCCGCTGCTCCTGCCCCTTCGCGTCGCGCATCACGACTGCGCCAACCCGTCGGGGATCACCTGAACGCGGTTCGAATCGAACCAGCTCGCCCGCGACCGTGGTCGCAACCACGTCGGCCGGCGGGGTCCCGACCGCAATCACACGGCCGAGATCAATACCGGTGGACGTCAGTTCTGCCGCCGCACGCGCAGTCACCAGTCCACGCAGATCGTTGCCCGGGACGACAGGCTGAATCTCAGAAGCGCCGGTCGCGACCACGATTCCTTCACGCGGGTACAGGTGCCACATCCCACTATTCGTCCGCGCGACGACGAGCGGACCGGGGTAGATTCCAATGGCATCCTGACCGAGGCGTGATTCGAGCGTGACGACGTGCTGTCCGGCGTCGCGCGCCTCGTCAGCGGCTCCGCGTCCGGCTGGTCCCTGGCCAATGACGACCACATCGCAGTGAATGGATCGAGCGGGCACCGGGGCGCGGTCGCCGAGACTCACGGGCGGAGGCAAGCGGCCGGACTCAGGATGCGGTTCGACCGACACACCTTCGTGATACGGCGTCTGACACGTGCGGACGTAGGCGATGCCGTCGACGGTGGCGAGACAATGCGGACAATCACCGGCCAGACAGAGGCATCCACCGCCGGCGGGATACTTCTCGCCGCGCAGCAAGTGCGTGAGCAGGGACCCGTTGGCCATCAGTCGTCTGGCTTGCCCCAGATGTCGCCCACCGTAAACCCATCCTGGAACGGATCAGATGGGTCGACGGCGTAGTCGGCAATGCCCGTAATCCAGGCCGTCCCCCGGATCGTCGGCACCACGGCTCGATGCGGACCGACGGATGTCTCTTCAATCAAGCGGCCGGTAAAGACCGTTCCCAGAATGCCCTCATGTCGAAAGTCCCGACCGACTGGCAGAGCGCCCTTCGCGTGAAGCACCGCCATCTTCGCGCACGTGCCCGTGCCGCAGGGTGAGCGGTCAAGCGCGCCGGTCCAGGTATCCGGGTCGTTCCAGTCGAGCACGCCGGTTGACACGATGACCGCATTCTGCCGGTCGGTCCCGGGCCGCCTCGGCGCGGCTGAGAGCTGGCTGATGGTGATGCCGTTGAAACCCGCATTCTCCGGATGTTCTGCCAGGAGCTGCTCCTGGGCAGCCTTCTTGATCATTTCACCCACACGCGCCACCTTGCGACCATTCCCCGGATCGAGCACCACCCCGAGCGCATCGGCATCGGCGATGACGTAGAACATGCCGCCCCATGCCACATCCACCGTAACGGGCCCAAGGGTCGGCACCTCGATGCGGCGGTCAAGGTGGACGGCGAATGCCGGCACGTTGAGGAAGGTCACGCCGGTGACCTTCCCGTCGCTCACATCGGCGGTCACCCGGATGAGTCCGGCCGGCGCTTCGAGTGTCAGCGTTGTAGTT
>JAHEFO010000262.1 GCA_024640135.1 Acidobacteriota bacterium | reverse complement strand
GAACGCGAGGCTCAGCGTCTGATAGATCGTGTGCAGGTAGGCCGGCGTGTTGTAACCCATCCGCTGCAGGTCGAATGTCTCGAGCATGTTGAGGGCCTGCAGCATTGCCGGGCCCTGCTGCCACTGCTGGAGTTTGTGCACCTCGATGCCCTTGTAGGTCGTCGAGAGCGTTTCTTCGAGCTTCACCTGCCAGGTGGCCAGATCGTTGGTGGTGAACAATCCGCCGTCCTCGCGCATGCCGCGGACCAGTTCCTGGGCGATATCACCGCGGTAGAACCGATCGTAGGCGGCCATGATGGCGTCCTTGCGAGACCGTCCGGCTTCAAGCGCGGCGCGCTCGGCCTCAACCAGTTTGCGAAGCGTCGCGGCCAGGTCCGGCTGCCTGAAGACCTCGCCGGCCTGGGGCGCCTCCCGCGTTTCGCCCTTGTGCGGAAGGAAGACATTCGGCGAGTACGTCCACTTCTTGATCTCATCCTTGTACGTCTCGATCCGATCGGCGGTCTGCGCATCCATGGCGTAGCCGTCGGCCATCGTGATGGCAGGGGCCAGCACTTGTTCAAGCGAGAGCGTGCCGTATTCGGCGAGCATGACCATCAGGCCACCCGGCGTGCCGGGTGTGACGGCGGCCAGCGGTCCGTACTCCGGCGGGTAGTTGTAGCCCTGGGACCGGTAGTACTCCGGCGTGGCGCCGGTGGGGGCGACACCGAGGGCGTTGATCCCGATGACTTGTTTCGTCTCGGGGTTGTAGATGATGGCCTGCGTTTCGCCACCCCAGCCGAGCGTGTCCCACATGGTGCTCACGGCGCCCAGCATCCCGCACGCAGCGTCGACGGCATTGCCGCCCTGGGCGAACATCATCGCTCCGGCCGTGGCGCCCAGTGGCTTGCCGGTAATGGCCATCCAGTGGCGGCCGTGAAGCGGGGGCCTTTGCGTCACGCGCGGCGGCAACGCATCCTGGCTGGGCATGGACTGCTGTCCGGACACCTGTGGCGCGGCAAGCAGCAGTAACGCGATCGCGATTCGGAAGCCTGTCTGTCGCATTGTCGATCCTTCCATCTGTGCAGCAGGTATAACATTTCTCAGCGTGAACCGAGTAAGGTGGCCGTCATGAACCCGACACTCCTGAAGTTGATGCCAGCGGCAGAAACGCTGCTGCTGACCATAGTCATCCTGTTCATCACGTCACGGTTCATCTTGCGGGCTACCACCTCTTCTTCCGGGAAGAATTTCAGGAACCAGATGATCATGCTGGGGCTGACTGCCGTCGGCGGCTTTCTCTTCATCATGGTTCTGCCGTGGGAGCCTGACGATCGCCCGATTGTCCTCAATTTTCTGGGTATTCTGGTCACCGCGGGTATCACCCTTTCGTCCACGAGCATTCTCGGCAATGCGATGGCTGGTTTGATGATCAGGGCCGTCGGGACGTTCCGATTGGGCGACTTCATCGAGGTGGGCGAACACTTCGGACGGGTCTCTGACATGGGACTGGTCCAGACGGAGATTCAGACGGAGGATCGCGATCTCAAGACGCTGCCCAATCTGATGATGGTCACCAACGCGGTCAAACGCATCCGACCCTCCGGCACCATCATCTCCGCGACGGTATCCCTCGGGTACGATGTTGCCCAGTCCCGTGTCGAGCCTCTGCTGCTGGAAGCCGCTCAGAAGAGCGGCCTTGACGATCCCTTTGTCCGGATTCTCGACCTGGGCGACCATGCGGTGACGTACAAGGTGGCGGGGTTTCTCAAGGACCCTGCTCAAATGCTCGCCACGCGATCGGATCTTCGAGCGGCGATGCTGAGCGCTCTGCACTCGAATGGTGTGGAGATTGTGTCGCCGGAGTTTCGAAACACGCGGCAGGTCGACAAACAGAGCTTCATCCCTCCGAAGTATTCGGATACCGGCGAAGCCCCGAAGTCGCGTCCGGAGACCACGGTGTTCGACAAGGCTGAGAAGGCCGCCTCCATCGAGTCTCTACGCAAGATGGTTCTCGAATTGGAAGAGAAGCAAAAGGCGCTTGAGTCATCGGAAACAAACGGTGAACCCGGGAAGAAAGAAGGCCGGGACAAGGAACTCGCCCAGATCACGCTTCGCCTCGAGCGACTCGCCAGGCTCATCGCTGACCGCGAGGCCACGGTAGCAGACGAGGAATAGACACCAGCTCAGCGGCGGAGAAACTCCACGATGAGCGCGGTCAACCGCGCGCCTTGCTCGGTGGCAAAGATGTTCTGCGCGTGCGCGGCGCCATCCAGCAGTTCGAGGCGCTTCGGTTCGGGCGTGCGCGCGAACTGCTGTTGCACGGACGCCGCCATCGCTTCGTCGCGGCTGGCGACGAACAAAAACCGGCCGGCCTTCATCGACTCCGGGCCGGCGATCGAGACCGCCGACAACAGGAACAGCCGATCGATTTCACCGGGCCGGGCCTCCACCGCGGCCTGCGCGGACGCACCGCCGCCCATGCTGGCGCCGACGACACTCACCGTGGCCGCACCACCGGCGCGCGCGTACCGCACGGCGGCGAGCACATCCTGGAAGAGGGCCCTGGCTTCGCGCCCGGCGGTCGAACTGCCGCGTCCTCGAAAGTTGATCACCAGGACAAGATGGCCCGCTTTCGCCAGCACTTCGGCGGTTGGCTTCCAGCTCTCCTTGTTGAACGCAGCACCGTGCGCCAGAACGACAGCGTCGGAGCCCTGACCGTACACATCGGCCTCGACGTTGCCGCCATCGGCCGTCTCAAAGGACACATGGCGCGGCGCCGGCGCCTGGACGATGGTCAGAAGCGCACTGAACAGGGCCGCCGTCATCGTCAGACCACTCATGCGCAGAGTATACGGGCATGTCCCATCATGCCGGCGGCCCGACGGCCTCCCGAACGGGTCCTGCCGGCGCTGGACCCTCTTGGTGGGTGCGGTATTGTAGGCGCATCGGCGGGTGCGGTCAGCGCCCCAACCAGAGGAGTGTCACGATGCTTCGTCGCCTGTTTCCTCTCACCCTTCCCGTTCTTGCCCTGCTCGGCTCGCTGGCTGCCCCTTCGGGCACTCCCATGTCGTTGCCGTTGTCAGCGGCACCGGCTCCAACCCGCCTGCTGCGAACGCCCACGGTCAGCGCCTCGCAGATCGCCTTCGCGTATGCGAACAACATCTGGGTGGTCGAGAGGAACGGAGGCCTGGCACGGCGCGTCACCAGTTTCGCCGGCGGCGCCAGCAATCCCAGGTTCTCTCCCGACGGCACGATGATCGCGTTCACCGCAAGCTACGGCGGCAACAGCGACATCTACGTCGTGGCTGCCGATGGCGGTGAGCCCGCCCGCCTCACCTGGCACCGTGGCGCAGACATTGCCCAGGGCTGGACGCCGGACGGCCGTTCCGTCCTGTTCACGTCCACCCGTGCGACCTGGGCGCCGAGCGGCTCCCCTCGTTTCTGGACAGTGCCGGTCACCGGCGGCGTCGAGGAACCCCTGCCTATCCCGCGTGGGTTCCAGGGCAAGATTTCCTCCGATGGCGGCCGCCTGGCCTACCGCATGAACAATTCGTGGGACGACGAGCGACGGAATTACCGGGGAGGCCAGAACAAGCCGATCTGGATCGTCGACTTGAAGACCTATGACCTGGTCTCGCCGCCTTTCACGAACTCCAAGGACATTGATCCCGTGTGGGTCGGGCGCTCCGTCTATTTCCTGTCTGACCGCGACGGCGTCAGCAACGTCTGGGCGTACGACACCGGCAGCACAGATCTGAAACAGATCACCCGTTTCACTGACTTCGACGTCAAGTCGATCGACGCCGCAGGAAATGCCGTGGTGTTCGAACAGGCGGGACGCATCCACTCGCTGGACCCGGCCTCCGGCCGTGCGCGCGTCATCGACATCGTCGCCACCGGCGACTTTCCCTGGATGATGCCGAAATGGGAAGACGTGTCGAGCCGCGCGACCAATCTTGCCATTTCTCCGACGGGCAAGCGTGCCGTGGTCGAGGCGCGCGGAGAGATTTTCACCATTCCCACGGACAAGGGTGATGTCAGAAACCTGACGCGATCGAGCGGATCGGCCGAGCGGGATCCGGCGTGGTCTCCTGACGGCCGGTTCGTGTCGTACTTCAGCGACAAGTCAGGGGAATACCGGTTGGTGATCGCTGACCAGGACGGCATCACGCCGCCGCGGGAGATCGAGCTGAAGGACCCGAAGCACTATTACACGCCTGCGTGGTCGCCCGACTCGCAGAAGATCCTCTTCACGGACACCGACCTGAAGGTGTGGGTCGTCGACGCCGCCACCGGCGCCGCGAAGGTCGTGGGCAACGATCCGTGGATGGTGCCCCAGCGAACGCTCAATCCCGTCTGGAGTCCCGACTCCAAGTGGGTGGCGTATTCCAGCCGGCTGCGGTCCCTGTATCACGCCATCTTCATTACCAACGTCGAGACTGGAGCAACACATCAGGTGACCGACCCGCTGGCCGACGCGGTCTGGCCCGCCTGGGATGCCAGCGGCAAGTACCTGTGGTTCCTGGCCTCGCGTGACTTCGGTTTGTCGTCCCAATGGCTCGACATGACGTCCTACGACCGCCCGGTGACGTTCGGGTTGTACTTCGCCATTCTCAAGAAGGGTGAACCCACGCCGCTGATGCCCGAAAGCGACGAGGAGCCGGCGCGATCGTCCGAAGACCGCCCTGCCGACGCACCCACGGAGGGCCGCACGTCGGCGAGAACCCCGGTGACGATGCAGATTGATGTCGACGGCCTGGACCGCCGAATTCTCCCCGTGACTGGCGTTCCGGAACGCGAGTACACGCAGTTGCGCTCCGGCGCCGCCGGCACGGTCTATTTTCTGGAAGGCAGTGCGCTTCAGCGGTATCGACTCACCGAACGTCGCGCCGCGCAGTTCGCGACGGGTGTTGCGACATTCGCCGTGTCCGCCGATGGGCACAAGCTGCTGTACCGCGGCTCTGGCGGCGGAGGCCGCGGTGGCGGCAACGCGCAGGGCCCGGCTCTCTTCGTGGTGGACGCGGACAAGAACCCGCCTCAGGCAGGCGCAGGACGCCTCGACGTGACGCTGCAGATGTACCTGGATCCCAAGGAGGAGTTCAAGCAGATCTTCAAGGAGGGCTGGCGAAACCAGCGCGATTACCTCTACGTGGAGAACATGCACGGCTCGAACTGGCTCCAGATGGAAGAGATGTACGGCCAACTGCTGCCATTCGTGATGCACCGTTCCGACCTGAACTTCCTGCTCGACAACATGGGCTCCGAATTGGCGATCGGACACTCGTACGTGCGCGGCGGTGACATGCCGGACGCGGGTGGTCCCAACAACGGTGGCCTGCTTGGCGCCGACTTCGTCGTGGAGAGCAACCGATACAAGATTGCCCGCATCTATGACGGCGAGAGCTGGAACCCCGAACTGCGCGCACCGCTGGCGACGCCCGGCGTCGCTGTCGCCGTGGGCGACTTCGTACTGGCGGTCAACGGAGAGCCCCTTGTGGCGCCGGACAATATTCACCGGCTGCTGGACGGCACGGCCGATCGGCAGACCGTGTTGACCGTGAACAACCAACCCGTCATGGACGGCGCCAGGCAGGTGACGGTCGTCCCGGTCAGCAACGAGCAGGGCCTTCGCACGCGTGCGTTCATCGAGGCCAACCGGCGCAGGGTCAGTGAGTTATCCGGCGGCAGGCTCGCGTACGTGTACCTGCCGAACACGGGTCAGGGCGGCTATCAGAGCTTCAACCGCTACTACTTCTCACAGCAGGACAAAGAGGGCGTCGTGGTGGACGAGCGCTTCAACG
>JAHEFO010000261.1:3354-5781 GCA_024640135.1 Acidobacteriota bacterium | reverse complement strand
AGGTTGCCGACAGCTGGATGCACTTCGCCCGCCGCCGCCGCGTAGCCCGTCCAGGTCACCTGGAGCCACTGCACGTGCTTATGAGCCGATCCGGCATCGTCGAACACCTCGACCCACCCACCGCCCCCAGTGCCGAGACCGACCACGATCTCGGCCCTGCCATCCTCATCGAGATCGCCCGAAGCTGGGTAGGTCGTCCCATTGGCCGTGTTGTAGGCGGGCCACTTCACCTGAAGCCACGTCTTGTGCGCATACCCCGTGGCGGCGTCGTCGAGCACCTCGAGCCAGCCCCCGCTCCCCGGGCCCAGTCCGAGCACAATCTCTGCTTTCCCATCACCATCGAGGTCGGCCGCCGCGGGGTGGGTGGCACCAGGTCCCGCGTTGTACGCGGCCCAGGTCGTCTGTTTCCAGGCCAGATGCGTGTACCCGGCATTCGCATCGTCGAAAATCTCAATCCACCCCTGCCCGCCTGGACCCAATCCGGCAACAATCTCAGCCTTCCCGTCACCGTCCAGGTCGGCCACAGCCGGATAGACCTCCCCCCGCGTACGGTTGTAGGGAACCCATTGCACCTGCAGCCATTGCAGGAGGGCGTAGTCGTGGGAGGCATCATCAAGGACCGCGATCCAGCCCGCGCCGCCGGGCCCCAATCCCAGCACGATTTCATCCGCCCCGTCGCCATCGATGTCCCCGACAGCTGGATGCACCTCACCGCCCGTCTTGCCGTAGGCGCTCCAAGGCGCCTGTTTCCAGCCGGCCTCGGCGAATCCCTCCGACTTCGCAAGACGCGCCTGGAACCATCCGCCGTTGCCCGGATGCGGTCCCTGCCCGACGATGAGCGGCTGGGAAACACCGGTCGCAAAAGTCCAGAACGTCGAAGCGTTCCCCTGGGAGTACGTGGTCCCGCCGCCATTGACCGCCCGTGCGTGCCAGTAGTACGCGGTATCCGCGTTCAGCCCACCGAGTTCGACGCTCGTATTCAGCCCCGTGGAAATCCAACTTGCGTCGCAGGCGCTGTTGTCGTTTGTGTCGTAGCAGTATTCGTAGCTGGTGGCGCCGCTGCTTGTCTCCCAACTCAACGTCGGAGTGGACGGCAGTCCCGTCGCGCCGTTCGCCGGACTGATCTTGTCAAAGGCGCCTGGCGTTGACACCGTCCCGAAGCCCCAGAAGGCCGCGGGACTCCCATCGGCATAGGTGATTCCCCCGCTGCCCTGCGCCCGCACATGCCAGTAGTACAGCGTGCCCGGACTGAGCCCGGCAACCGCCACGTCCGTGTCGGTTCCCGTGCTGGTCCACCCGCTACACACGTCGTCATCAGTTGTGTCGTAGCAATACTCGTAGCTGGTGGCGCCGCTGCTGCTCCCCCATACCAGCGTCGGACTCGTGGACTGGTCCGTGGATCCATTCGTCGGCGTCGTCTTGCCGAACGCCCCGGGCTGGGTGACGGTTGTCAGAGTCCAGATTCGAACGTCATTCAGGACGCCTGCCGGATCGTTTCGCACCATCGGCGTGGGGTCGCTGACGCTGACCGTGACGGTGTGCGCGCCTGCCGAGAGGCCGGTGGCAGTGAACGACGCGCCAGTGCCTTGAAGGACGTTGTCAACTCGCCACTCAATATCCAGGTTGTGCGTGAACGGCTGCAGGACGGTGACCGCAAACAACTGCGACGCCCCTGTCGAGATCGTCGATCCGGCCGGGCTGGATCCGTCGATTGGTGAGACGTAGTTGTAGACCCGCTTGACATGCTGCTCGGCGTTGATCTGTTCGAACGGCACACCGAGACTGCGCATCTTCGAGTTGTAGGTGGGCCGGAATGCTCCGGTTGTGCAATAGACAGCGCCTTCGTAGAGCCCTGGCACGCCCGGGGCCGTACCGGTTGTCGGGATCGGTGTAGACGCATCGATCCAGGTGTTCCACTTGATGAGCCCACGCGTCGTCTCGCGTGTCGCGTTGACGTTCGAGGGCTCCGACGTGCCACATGCCGGCGGTGGTGGGCCGCCGTATTCGTCGGCGAGCAAGCCGAAGCTGTGGCCCATTTCGTGCAGCACCAGCTCCACCACGGCACTGTTCAGAGACGCGACGGCGATCGAGCCACCGGAACCGCCGTACGTCGTATCGTTCACCAGGACGAGCACGGCGTCTCGTTCGTTTGCCGCGATGCCGCTGGCCGAGAGTACGGCGTTGACCTTACTGGTATTGACACAGATGAGCCGGACGATTCCGGCGCAATTGTAGGTCCCGTCAAACGCCGTGTCGACGAACACCTGGGGATTCCGCTCGGGATGATCGGCTCCTGACTCCGCACTGGTCACGTCAATCCGTCTCACGTTGTAGTAGTTGCGGTATTCGCTGTATGGCTCCTGTCCGAACAGGCTCTGGACCATTTGCTCCACGTCGTTTTCGTACTTCCCGGAAGCGATCTCGGAC
>JAHEFO010000261.1:0-3344 GCA_024640135.1 Acidobacteriota bacterium | reverse complement strand
ATATCGACCCGATTCGCACTTGGCCCGTTGTCTCGAATGATCGTCACGGGCTCGGCGCGAGGCGTTGACAGGATCGCCAGCCAGACCAACGCCGTGGCGCCGATCGTCCAGGGCCATTGGCGGCGATGCAGCACTGTGCGGAAGGAGGTCATCACCCGAGAGGAATCGTGCCGCAACTCCGCAGCACGAACTCAGAGCCGCTCCAGGACACTTCGTAGACGTTCAGAGTGGCGGCCGTCAGTTCGTCGGGCACACTGACCGCCAGTTCGGTTTCAGCTCGAAGCAGCACCTGCCCGGCGAGCAGGCCTCCCGGACCGGGCTGTTCGCTGCGGACGATGCGAGGATCTTTGAGGTGGTGCCAACCGACCTCGTTTCCCTGTGCGTCGAGAGCCACAATGACGACCTCGTCGACACCGAGCTGGGGGTCCCGCTCGCGGACCGGAGCTTCGGTAATTTGCACGCGCCTCAGAATTTCGAACCGATTGTTCTCCGGCAGCGCCGGCGTCGCAGTGAAGGTCCCCAGCGGAGCATTCGCCACGGTCCAGCGCACCGTCAGCGCCGTTTGCCTTCCGGAGACGGCACGGGCCGAGAACATCGGCAGGTTCTGGACGCTGGCGGCCGTACGCGTCGGAGGCAGAGCCTGACCAAGCTGGCCTGCCAACAGGGCCCCAGACAGAGTGATCGCGGTCTGGATAAAGCTTGTCAGAACCATCTCCTGAAGCCTAATCGGCGGTCTGTCGGCAAGTCAAAACGAGAGCAGCCACGAGCTGCCATCGAGATCAGCGCCGCAGAGCCTGCCGACTGCTTTGGAGGGAAGGTGAAAGTTGGTCGGGGCGAGAAGATTCGAACTTCCGACCCCTCGGTCCCGAACCGAGTGCTCTACCAGGCTGAGCCACGCCCCGACAACCTGATTATCTTACTCTGGAAAGCGACCCCCGACGCTGATTATTTTGACAGCGCGGCTACGAGACCAGCGTCCGGACCACTGCCAGCGCCTCGTGGTCAGTGAGATCCGGATGCAACGGCGTCACAGAGATGTAGCCGGCCTTCACCGCGTGATGGTCGGATGCGTCATTGAGGTCCCAATCGTCGGACGCTTCTTCAATCCAGAAATAGGGACGCTGCCGCGGGTCCAGCCGCCGGGCCACCTTGGTGATGTGATTCCGCCGCGCCTGCACGGTCACCCGCACGCCCTTGCTCACGCCTGATGGCACGTTGACGTTCAAGAACGTCCTGCGCGCAAACGGCTGTTTGAGTACCGCTTCGGCCAGCCGCGCGGCGTAGGCGGCAGCCGCGCTGAAATCCCATACCTCCTGCGTGAACTGCTGCGACACCGCGATTGCCTGGAATCCCAGCAATGCGCCTTCCAGCGCACCTGCGACCGTCCCGGAATACGTGACATCGTCGCCGATATTGAACCCTTTGTTGATGCCCGACACGACGAGATCCGGCTTGTGCGTCAGGATTTGGTCGATCGCGATGTTGACACAGTCGGTCGGCGTACCGTCGACGGCGTAGACGCCTTCACTGACGTGCTCCACTCGCAGCGGGCGACGGAGTGTCAATGCGTGGCCGACCGCACTGGCCTCCGACTGCGGGGCGACGATCACGACATCGCCGAGGGGCCGAAGCGCGTCAGCCAGCGCGTGAATGCCAGGGGAAAAGTGACCGTCGTCGTTCGTGACCAGAATGCGTGCCATAGAGGAATCCATCATAGCCGGTCATACCCGCAGGAACCATCGCCGGCGGTAGAGGAACTCCAGCGGAAGGTAGAGCACGAGGAGGTTCGCGAAGGCGAACAGCAGCGAGGCGTTCCTGGGAGCCGCGAAGGGCTCGAACCAGTTAGCATACAGCCATCCGTTGACCGAAATCGTCGTCCCGTCCGCGCCGGCCACCTTGAAGAACAGGAGCGTCTTGACGAGAAGCCCTGACGCGACGAACAACACCAGGGCATTCGTGCCAAGCACGACAAGAGGCCGCAGCCAGGCCTGCCGGCCTCGGGTATCAAAGAGCCAATAGCAAGCCGCCAGGACAATCGATGCCAGCCCACTGGTGAACAGCACGTAGGAACTGGTCCACAGGCTCTTGTTGATTGGAAACGACCGGTCCCAGACCAACCCGAGCACGATCGCCGCGCCACCACCCGCGATGAGGAATGCGGCCTTGTGCACGGCCGTTCGCCGGCCTGTCAGGATGACGCCAGCTGCGACCCCCGACAGCGCCGAGGCAATGGCGGGAATGGTCCCGAGGAGCCCCTCCGGGTCCCACGTCTTCGATTGCCGCCAGAGGTGGGCTTCGCCCAGCAGCGTGCGATCGAGCCACGCGCCCAGGTTTCCCGACGGAGTCAAGTCCCCCGCGGCGCCGCCAGGCACCGGGACAAACAGCATCAAGACCCAGTAGGTGAGCAGCAGGACGGAGGTCACTCCGACGGCCGCGTGCCACCGGTCGTCTTCGTCCGCTTTTCCGAGGGCCCGATACACCAGGGCGGCGGCCAGGTAGCACAACGCCAGCCGCTGCAGCACTCCCATGATCCGCACGGTGGCGAAATCAAATCGCGGAAACAGCGCCAGCAACAGACCGAAGCCAAAGATCAAGGCGGAGCGCCTCAGGATGACGGCGGTCGGCTGCATTGTCCTTCTGGACAGCGTCACCGAGACGCCAACGATAAAGACAAAGAACGGAAAAATCAGGTCGGTTGGCGTCCAGCCGTTCCACTCCGCGTGCAGGAGCGGCGCGTAGACCTGACCCCAGTCGCCCGGGTTGTTGACGATCACCATGGCGGCCATCGTGGCGCCGCGAAACACATCGAGCGAGACGAGTCGAGGGGATGTCACAGAGATAGCCGCCAGTATAAGCTGGAGATCGTGCTCAAACATATCCCGGCGCTGGTGATTCCTGTAGTACTGTTCGCCGTCGTGCCGGTTGCACAAACTCCAGGTGGCAGCATCACGGACGTTCCGGGGATCCGTGTTGGCCACCATACGCTGAGCGAACGTCCGACCGGATGCACGGTGATCCTGGCGCCGCCGAACACGGTCGGTGCTGTCGATCAACGTGGCGGCGCGCCAGGCACCAGAGAAACCAACCTGCTCGCCCCCGAAAACACCGTCTCCGTCGTGCATGCCATCGTGCTGTCAGGGGGCAGCGCATTCGGCCTCGCTACGGCCGACGGTGTCATGAGATTTCTCTCAGAACAGAAGATCGGCTATCCCGTGAGCGGGACCGTCGTGCCCATCGTCCCGGCGGCCATTCTGCTCGACCTGGGGGTCGGGGGACGGCCCGAAATACGTCCAGGACCAGATTGCGGCTATCAGGCCGCGGCCGGCGCGACGGCCGGCGGCGTC
>JAHEFO010000260.1 GCA_024640135.1 Acidobacteriota bacterium | reverse complement strand
CTGTGAACAGGAAGGTGCCGTCAGATCCAAGCGCGGCCCGGTGTCCGACACGCCCGGTGGCACCAATCGCACCCAGGATCTCTGGTGTCAGGTCGAGTGGAGTCAAGCCGACCCAGGCGTCTGCCAGTTCCTCTACGGTTGGCCGCATCGCCTGACCGAAGTAGTCCACTCGCCCGCTTACCGAGACTCCCGTTCGCAGCGTGAGTTCGAGACCGTCAATGTCCTCATCGCCAACACTGACGGATTGCGAAGCCCACAGAGGGGGCTCATCACCAGCCGCCCGTCTCAGATTCGCGCGGACCGTGTACTCACCCGGAGGCACTCCCGCAAACTCGAATCGACCGCTTGTCGGTCCTGAGGTATTCTCGAATTCGGCGACGATCCGTGCCTCCGGCAGGTCACTGGCGCTGAGAAGAGAGAGCGACAACGCTGCCAGATCAGCGTCGCCTCCACCCAGAATCCGGCCGCTGACACGATGTGAGCTGACCGCCGTCACACTGATGTCGATGCCCGTGCGGTCATCTGAGAAGTCTACGGCGACGAGCATGGCTTCCGAGGCCCTGGTCCGGCCCGGATAGAACGTCGGGGCGAACGTATTCTGCTTCACAGCCGACCGAGTCGTGGATTGCGGGGCGTCAAGACTGCACGCACAGACAAAGTAGTCGCCGATGACCAGGTTGCCAACCGAGTATTGACCCTGGTCATCTGTCCGGGCGCTGCCCCGCATCATCAGGAATGGCGTCGTCCCTGCCAGCGTCGTCTTCTGAAAGAGCCCCACCATCGCACCAGGGACTGGACGTCCGATGTCGTCACGCACCGTGCCCGCGACGCTGCCGCGTCGACCCAGGCGCAGCGGCACGTCGGTCTTCCGGTCGTCGTCGGCCAGTTCTACATATGCTGATCCGAGCGATGTGTATCCCGTGAGCTGAGTCCTGACCGTGTAGCTTCCGGACGGCAGGCCGCTGAACGAGAATCGCCCGTCAGACCCGGTGACGACCGTCGGGTTCGGGGTTGCCGTCACCCTTCCTCCTGCGTCCACTTCGGCAGTGATCCGGTTGAGGCTGCGCAGCGAGACGCCTGCCCCGGCAATGGGCACGTTGGAGGTGACGTCCGTCACTCGGCCCGCGATCAGGCCGGTGCCGGTTGCCGGCTGTCGCGCTTCCTGACCCGCCGCCACCGTCATCCCGACGGAAAGGGCGACCCAGGCGATCAGGGCCACTGCACCGCCGTGAACGGGAGGGCCGCCGCACAAATGCGCGGACGCCTGACCGATGCCGTGTCCCATGCTGCTGATTGTAGCGGGGGACTCTGCCGGCGCAAGGGAGACGTCGGACGTCCCCTCAGGGGCGCCAGGTGTCGCGTTTGTGAGAGATGCCCTAGTCGAGCAGCCGGAGTCCGAACGCCTTTTCGATGTCTTCCAGATACGGCCGTTCGCTGGCGTCGGCCAGCGTGAGCGCGTGGCCGGTGGCGTCATTGCGGCCCGTGCGGCCCACCCGGTGGACGTAGCTGTCCACCGACCTCGGCACCTCGTAGTTCACCACCAGGGCCACGGCGTCGATATCCAGGCCACGGGCGGCGACATCGGTGGCCACCAGCACCTTGACGCGTCCGGCACGAAAGCTCTCAATCGTTTCCGTCCGCTCCTTCTGCGTCCGGTCGGCGTGGACCGCAGCCGCGCGCAGGCCGGACCGGTGCAGTTCCCGGGCGAGGCGATCGCAGCCAATCTTCGTGTTGACGAACACGATCGCCGTTCCCCGCTCACGCCGCAACTGCCGGGCCAGTACCGAGGGCTTCTCGCGTGTTGACACGACGCGCGCCTCGTGCGTGATCGTCGCGGCTGGCCCACGGCTCGACCCCACCTGAATCAGCGCCGCGTCAGGTGACAGTTCATCGGCAAACCGCATCACTTCTTCCGGCATCGTCGCGGAAAACAGCATGGTCTGCCGGTTGGTGGTGGTCGGCATCATTTCGGCAATGCGCCTGACATCGGGCCAGAAGCCCATGTCCATCATGCGATCTGCCTCGTCGAGGACAAAGACTTCGAGTTTGGAGAAGTCGCCGACCTTGCTGCGCATGTGGTCCAGCAGCCGTCCCGGCGTGGCGACGACGATATCGACGCCGGCCTTGAGGGCGCGTTCCTGCGGGCCCATGGGGACACCGCCGTAGACAGCCACGCTGGCAACCGGCGCGTGGTAGGCAAATCCCTGAATCTCGTCATCAATCTGCGTGGCGAGTTCGCGCGTCGGCGCCAGAATCAGGGCACGTGTATGCGTGTGCGAATCCTTGTGGCCCGCCGCCATCAACTTGACCAGAATCGGCAGCAGGTACGCCGCAGTCTTGCCGGTACCGGTCTCGGCGCACCCGATCACCCCGCGGCCCGTCAGCGCGTACGGCAGCACCGCGCTCTGAATCGGCGTGGTCAGCACGAATCCGCGCTGCGCCAGCGCGTCGAGCACGGCTGGTTCCGTGATGAGGGACGTAAAGGCGACGGGCGCAGGATCGAACGGTTCCGAGGCTCGAGACGTGGACCCTGACTTCGGCCTGGTCGTGGCCCGCTGAGCGGGCCGCGGCCTGCCGCTGCCTTCTGCACGTCGTCGTCGCCGTTGTGGTTTGAGAGCTCCTGAATGTGTCGTCAAAGTCTGGTCGTGCGACCTAGCGAGCGCGGAAGGTGATAATGCCTCTAAGCGGGTCGTACGGGGAAATGCCCACTGTGACCCGGTCGCCCGGAACGACCTTAATGCGGAAACGGCGCATTCGGCCGCTTAGTTGGGCCAACACCTCGTGGCCTGAATCCACCTGCACACGATAAAGGCCGCCGCTGTGAACGGCGACCACGGTGCCCTGGACATCAATCAGATCGTCCTTACTCAAATTCGCAGTCCTTTCAAGCCCTTAAGTATAGCCGAATGGCTACTTCAGCGATATTCCCGCCGACAGCAGCAGGAGCCGCTGGCGGGCCCTCCCAGCCGTCGCGGTCGTCGGGTTGGCCGGCCTCGTCAGGTAAAACCGGAGGTCGACGGTAAAGGCCAAATGGGACCGTGCGAACCAGCGGGCTCCGCCACCATAGTTGAGGGTCGTCATCGCCTCGCCATCCGGCTCCGCGTCGTCCAGATACGACTCGAACTTCAACGGACCGGAACCCACGGTGATGTAGCTCCAGCCGCTGCCCTTGCCGAAATTCAGCGAGATCTGACCGGAGACGCTATTCAGACGCCTTCGGATCGTCGGTCCCACGGCATCTCCGGCCGCGTCCTTCTTCTGGCTTGACCCGGTGCCCACCAGCATCTCGGCGCCGAGGCCGATCTTCAGGCCGCCTCGCCGAAGCGGATAGACGTGCGCTCCAACGACCGCCGTGCGGAGGCGGCCCGGCATATCAGCCGGAGCCACCCCAAGGCCAGACGCAGTGGTGGTGTCCCTGCCGGCGGAGCTGAATCCTCCCCTGGCGTCGATGACCAGCCAGGGAATCGCCGGCACCTTCAGCGGGGTCACCGGCGGGGGCGTCGGCGTCTGCGCCGCCGCCGGGACCGCGAGCAGGACCAGAACGGCGGCGACCCGGACGGCTGGCGGCACGCGGAGTGTCTCGAACGACATGCACCAAGCGTACTGCAAGTTTGCCGTTACTCTGACTCATAACCCTATGGCACAGACGTCCACCATCTATCACTTCGACATTGACCTGTCCGACTCCGACCGCGGCGTCTATGAGCACCTTGACCTTCAGGTGGCGCGGCACCCGTCCGAGTCCGAGGACTACCTGCTGACACGAGTGCTGGCGTACTGCCTGGAGTACGCCGACGGCATCGGGTTCTCCAAGGGGATCTCCGATCCGGACGAGCCCACGATTGCCATCCGTGATCTGACCGGGGCCATTCGTGTCTGGATCGACATCGGGGCTCCCGATGCCGGCCGGGTGCACAAAGCGGGGAAGGCTTCGAGCCGCGTCGTGGTCTACACGCACAAGGATCCGACGCAAATGATGCGGCTCTGGGCCAACGCGCGCATCCACCGGATTGAGGCACTGGAGCTGTACCGTGTCGACCGCGCGCTCCTCGACGAACTGGCGTCAGCACTCGAACGGCGAATGGCGTTCTCGATGTCCGTGAACGACCGCGAGCTGTTCATCGCTCTCGGCGATCGGACGATCGAGGGGCGGGTGGGGCTGGTGCTATAGCTAGGGTGCTGGGTGCTGGGTGCTGAGTGCTGAGTGCTGGGTGCTGGGTGCTGAGTGCTGGGTGCTGCTGGTCTGTGTCGCCTTCGGGCGGGGGGAGGCTCAGTCTGGTTCGCCGTCCAGCTCCTGCTCGGCTTGTAGACGCGTGTTTGCCGCATCCTGCAGGGCGCGCGCACGTTCGCTGGCGTTTCGCTCGGCATCGTCGCGTTGCTTTTCGAGAAACTGCACCCGGTCCCGGGCAACCGCGCAATCGCGTTCCACTTTCGCCAACGCCTTGCGAGAATCTGCCAGCGCGGCTTCCGCCGCGGTCTCACGCGCTCTGGCTGTCCCAACGGCTTTGCGGAGTGCCTTCTTCTTCGCGGCACGTTCGGCCGCCTCCTTCTTCGCCGCCGCCCGCTGTCGTGCCAGAACCGCGGAAGTCCTTGATTTCCGGTCCTTAGCGCTTCCGGAGTCTTCGCTGCCTCTGGACCCTGACCTTTGGGGCCCGGGCCCTGCGCTGCGAACACCAAGGGCGATCAGCGCGCTGAATCCCAGCGGTTTGAGGGGACGGGTCAGTTGTCCAGGCAAATCTTCAGAAGGCAGCGCCCGAAGCGTCTCAGTCACCGCCTTGAGCGTTTCAGCTGAGAGAGTCTCGCCAGCCGCACTGGCCAACTCGCGGATGGTCTGAGCGGCGGCGCGCACAATATCGTCGTGCCTTGATTCAGCCTGGGCCACATCAGCCTTGCGCCCGGACAGCATCCGCGCATGCGCGTTGCGCATGGTTCCAGCCACCTCAGTGAGCGCGTCGTAATCCGCCCGCCGCTGCCAGAACAACTGATTGACGGCCCACGCGGCCGCGTGGGGCTTCTCGAGCCGCCGAATGTCCGCGCCGGCCGCTCCGAGTTTCCTGGCCAGCGCGTTTCGCGCCGCCGTGAATTCGCCAAGCGGCACCTGATACAGCGCGGCCACCTCACCATCGTCGTTCTTCATCGCCTCACCATCTTCAGCACCCAGCACTCAGCACCCAGCACCTGGCACCCAGCACCTAGCACCTAGCACCTAGCACCTGGCACCCAGCACCCCATACTATTGGTTTATGCCGACAGTCGTTTCGATCCTCCAGACACAGATGGTTCGCGAACTCCGGAGCTTCATCCAGGAAATCGAGGCATTTCCTGATGACGTGACGGTGTGGGAACTCAGGCCCGGTGTGACCAACTCAGCCGGAAACCTCGCGGCGCATGTGTGCGGCAACCTGCAGGACTTCGTTGGGCGCGTGCTCGGCGGCACCTCCTACGTCCGTCGCCGCGAGGAAGAATTCGGCCAGCGCTCGGGAGAACGGGCCTCTCTGGTGGCTGAGTTGCAGAAGACGATTGCGGTCGTCGAGTCCGTTCTGCCGACGCTGACGGACCAGACGCTGGCGGCGGACTTTCCGATTGCTGTTGGCGGGAAGACCATCAACACGGCGACCTTTCTCGTGCATTTGGGCGCTCACCTCGCGATGCATCTTGGCCAAGCGGGCTATCTCCGACGTATCGTCACCGGCAGCAACGTCAGCCTCAATCCGGTGCCTCTGGGACCGATTGCTCTCGCCGTGCCCCCGGCTAACTGAGGGCAGCACCCAGCACCCAGCACCGAGCACCGAGCACCGAGCACCCAGCACCCA